>JBAXOU010000060.1:0-15892 GCA_037133115.1 Planctomycetota bacterium
AAGCCCGCGGCGAAGATCACGGCCGGTGGGCCGGAGGCCTATCTTCGCGAACTCGGCTGGCGGGAGTTTGCCAACCATCTCCTCTATCACTTCCCGCACACGCCAAGCGCCCCGCTGCGGGCCGACTACGCGAGGTTTCCGTGGGCGAACGATCCGGTCGGGCTACGCGCCTGGCAGAAGGGACGCACGGGTTTTCCGATCGTCGATGCCGGCATGCGGCAGCTCTGGGCGACCGGCTGGATGCACAACCGCGTGCGGATGATCGTGGCGAGCTTCCTCGTGAAAGACCTCCGTGTCACGTGGCTGGAGGGAGCGAAGTGGTTCTGGGACACGCTCGTCGACGCCGACCTCGCCGCCAACACACTCGGCTGGCAGTGGGCGGCCGGCTGCGGTGCCGATGCGGCTCCGTATTTCCGGATCTTCAACCCCACGAGCCAGCAGGAGAAGTTCGACCCCGACGGGGACTACGTGGAGGAGTGGGTCGGTGACGACCGCGACTACCCCGAGCCGATCGTGGACCACGCCGAGGCGAGAAAGCTGGCACTCGAGGCGCTGAAGGTGGTGTCGGGCAAGGCGTGAGGTGGGTTCTCCATGCGAATTTCTTGCCGCTGTATAAGCCCAACACCGTGAGGCGTGGGACGCGGCCATGACAGACGCCGCATTGAGCGTGTTTCGCCCGCGGCCTCACGGCCGGTCGGCTTTCAGTCGCCAGCCAGCTTCGTCAGTAGCGCAGGTTTTCAACCTGCGGTGCCCAACACAGGTTGGAAACCTGTGCTACGGGGAGGCCGTAGCCGCAGGTTGGTAACCTGCGGTGCCCTACCCTCAGCCCTTGAGCGCCGCTTGCACGGCGCGGACGTCCTGCAGCGCTTCCTTCTGCTGCTCGGGATCGCCGATCTTCGCCGCCGTCTTTTCGGCCTCGGCGGCCAGCGCCGTCGCCCCGGCCGTGTCGCCGGCTGCCTTCATCGCCCGAGCCACTGCGAGGAGGGCGAAGGCCTTGTTGGCTGAGCCGTCGATCGCCTTGGCCGCTTTGGCGGCTTCGGCGAGCAGCGCCGTCGCCTTCTCCTTCGCGCCGCTTTTTGCTCGCACGTTGGCGGCGGCGGCGAGTGCCTCGGCCTTGGGCCGCAGGTCCTGAAGGCCATCGGCGAGCGACTCGAGTTTTTCGGTCACGGCATTGGCATCGCCGGCGAGGTTGGCGTTGGCATACCCCAGGGCGACTGCCGCGAGCGCCTGCGGCCGGAAGCGGTCGCTGATGTCTTCTCCCGCGGCAAGATCGGCGGCCTCTCCGAGAACCTTCTTCGCCTTCACCGCGTCCGCGAGGCCTGCCTCCTTGGCCCCGTAGACCTCACCGATCTTCGCCAGCGAGTTGACGCGGGCCACCGGATCGCCGAGTCGTTCGGTCATCGCGGCAGCCGTGTCGATCGCCTCCCGGGCCGACTTCTTCTCAGCAACGGTTGCGTAGGCGGCGGCGATGTCGATCAGTCGCGGGGCATAGATCGCTGCGTCGGCATCATCGGCGATCGTGCCGCGGGCCTCGGCCAGCGTCCTGATCGCGCCCGCCTTGTCGCCCGACTTGGCCTGGACGCGGGCCACCTTCGCGAGTTCCCGCGCCGGGCCGCCGGGCGACTTCTCCGCCCGGGCTTTCTTGATCCGCTCGGCGATCGTCAGCGGGCTCTTTTTCTTGGCGCCGCTGCAGCCAGCGAGTGGTGCGACGAGTACGAGGCCACAGAGCATGGCAAGGAGACCGGAGGCGAGGGCCGTGGGGCGGGGCATGGCGAGGCTGTCTCCGGGGCAGGTGCGAAACGAAACGCGGACCGGGTCAGAACTTCAGCCGGGACCGCTGCAGGCGGGCGTGGAGTTCGGCCATCAGGTCGTCCTCCGCGGTGTCATCATCGGCCTCGTAGGTGACCGAAAATCGCAGGTAGGCGCCGCAGTCGTCCCAGGGCACCGTCGAAATCGAGAGGTCGTGAATCAGGAACTGGCTGGCGTCTTGGGCGGTGGTGAACACGCGGTCGCCGGCGCCCTTCGGGCTCTTCGTGTAGAGGAAGTAGGTGCCGCCGGGCATTTCGCACTCGAAGCCTGAGGCGCGGAGCACACCGACGAGTTTCTCCAAGCGGCGACGGTACTTCTCCCGCACCTGCCGCGGGATCTCCGGGTCGGCAAGCGCGGCGGCGGCAGCCTTCTGGATCGCCATGAACTGCCCCGAGTCGCTGTTGTCTTTGATGTCGGCGAAGGCCCGCACGATCCGCTCATGCCCGCAGACCCAGCCCATCCGCCAGCCGATCATGTGGAAGCCCTTCGACATCGAGTGCACCTCGACGCCCACTTCCTTGGCCCCGTCCACCGACAGAAACGAGAGCGGTGCGTCATCGTAGGAGAGCATGATGTGGGCGGCGTCTTGTACGACCACCACGCTGTGCCGGTGGGCGAAGTCGATCACCCGCTTGTAGAACTCGCGGGTGGCGGTCTTGCCGGTGGGGCTGTTGGGGTAGCAGAGGACGAGCATCTTCGTCTTGGCGAGCACGTCGGCGGGGATGCCGTCGAGGTCGGGGAAGAAGTCGTTCTCCGCGACGAGCGGCAACCGGTGAACAACGCCGCCATACCAACGGGTGGCGGTGCCGGCGACCGGGTAGCCCGGCACCGTCATCAGGGTGACATCGCCCGGGTCGATGAACGCGGCGGGGAGCATCGCGTAGGCCGTCTTCGACCCGATGCAGTGGTTGACCTCGGTGACCGGGTCGAGCGTGACGCCAAACTCCCGCTGCATGAAGGCAGCGGCAGCCTCCTTGAAGGCGGCGATCCCATTGTCGGCGTAGCCGCGGTTCTCGGGACGGTCCACTTCCTTCTTCATCACGGCCCGCACGTTCGCGGGTGCCATCTCGTCGTTCTCGCCGATGCCGAAGTCGAGCATGCGCCGTTCGGGATGGTCGGCGATGGCCTTCCGCTTGGCCCGCTTGATGAGTTCAAACTTGTAGATCTCAGTGCCCTTGCCAAAATTCGCCCCGCCGATCCGCTGGGCGAATCGATCCTGGAACCAGGGGTCTGTGGCATCGACGGGGCTGGGGGCAGTGGCCATCGTGGCTGAATCTCGTGGTGAGGGAACGAAAACGGGCAAAACCTGTTCGCTGCCGGCAGAATAGCGGGTGTGGCCCAGGTTTCCAACGGCGGGCGACGGGTCTGGTGACGCCACGCGATGAGGCGTATTCTGGACGAAGTCGGGGTCCGGCATTGCGAGAAATGGCATGCGGAACAACGCCCTGGGTGGAACAGCGGACGATCGTCCTGCAGGCGGCGCGTCGAACCGCGGATTGCGACGTGGCCGTCACGGCCTCGGGCTGGAGCGGCTCGAGACGCGACTGGCCCTCTGTGCCGCCCACGCGCTCGACGATCTGATCGATCCGGCGCTTGTGATCGACGGCTACGGCGTGCAGACGCTCTCGAGCATGGGTGTGCCGGCAGGGAATCCGTCCGAGTCGTTTGCCGTGAGCCTGGCCACGTCAACCGGCACCCTGTCGACGCTTGGTGGCGAGTTCGTCGCCACGGCCACCGCCGCCAACGGGCTCCCGTTGCTCCACAGCCTGCCGGGGGCGCCGACCGCGATCTATCTCGACTTCGATGGCGAGGGATCCAACGCCGGCTACGACGTGGACGGCGTCCCCGCGACGTTCAACGCCACCGAAGCGGCGACGATCACCGAGGCATGGCGGCAGATCTCCGTCTACTCCTCGATGTTCGACATCGATGTCAGCACGGAGAAGCCGACGGTGCCATTCGCCTGGCACGTGTCGAGCCCCAGTATTTCGGGCGGCTACAGCTACGTGGGCGTGTTTCCGAACACGTCGCCCCAGTCGTTCAACAACGACGGCGACGCGCGGACGCGGGTCTCCGGCATCGCCCACGAACTCGGCCACAACTTCGGCCTCAACCACCAGTCCGACTACGACCTGCTCGGCAACAAGACCGCGGAGTATTCCTCGGGTTTCGACACGCTCCATGGGCCGATCATGGGCGTCGACTATGCCCAGAGCGTCCATAAGTGGTTCATCGGCCACCCCAGCAACTCCGCGAGCAGCCTGCAGGACGACATCGCGGTCATCGCCGGCAAGATCAAGGCCCGTCAGACCACGGGAGGGGATGGTTTCCGGATCGACGACTACGGCGGCACGATCGCCACGGCGCAGGCCCTCACGGCCACTGCCGGCAGCCGCACGGCGAATGGCATCATCGAGCGGATGGCGGACGTCGACGCCTTCTCGTTCGTGGCGACCGCGGGCGGAGCGGTCATCTCGGCGGTGCCCACGAAGCCATCGGCCGTTGACATCAAACTCGAGGTCTACGATGGCTCGGGGGTGCTCGTTGCAGCACGTGATGGCGCCGCCAACGACCAGCAAATCGTCCTGCCGGTTGGCACAGGCACCTGGTATGTGATGGTCTCGAGCCACGGCGACTACGGCGACGTTGGGATGTACGACCTGTCGGTGAACGACCTCCCGGCCGGCTGGGGATCAGCCGACGTGGGGAGTGTTGGCAGCCCCGGCACTGCCGGCTATGACGCTGCGACGGGCACGTTCACCGTCGCCGGTTCGGGGGGCGATGTCTACGGCACAGCCGACGGCTTTCGCTTCGCCTACCAGACGCTCACGGGCGACGGTTCGATCGTGGCCCGGGTGGTGCAGAACCAAAACACTCATGCGTGGTCGAAGGTAGGCGTCGAGATCCGTGAGACGCTCGCGGCGGGCTCGAAGCACGTTGCGATGGTGACGACGGCGGCCAACGGGCCGCAGCTCGTCTACCGCACGACCACCGGTGGCAGTTCGACGAGCGTCAACGGCACCGTGGCGACGTTTGCCCCCACCTGGGTGCGGCTCGTCCGCACGGGCAACGTGATCGCGGCCTCGCGGTCGGCTGACGGCGTGTCGTGGACGACAGTCGGCATGGTCGTCGTGTCGATGGCATCGACGGTCTCCATCGGGCTGCTCTCCTCGGCCCACGACTCAGTGAAGGTCAACGTCGCCACGTTCACCGACGTGGCCCTCACCGGCACGATCAACGCGCCGGCTGCGACCAACTCGCTCGAGGCACCTTTCGGCGTGGCTGTTGCGCGGGGCACCGGCACGGCGCTTGCCGTCTCGTGGCAGGCGGTCGCCGGGGCGTCCGGCTACGTGATCGAGCGATCGGCCGACGGGGTTGGATTCGCCGACGTCGGCACCGTCGCCTCGTCGGCGACCAGCTGGACCGATGCGAGCCTTCCGTTCTCGATGCGCTCTTTCTACAGGGTGCGGGCGACCGACGCGTCGGGCCGGTCGGCGGCCTCCGGAATCGCCAGCGCCATCAGCCGACCGAGCGCAGTGACAAATGCCGCCGTCACCTCCCTAACCACTTCGCAGATTGTGCTCAACTGGCGCGACACGAGCGGCGACAGCGGCTACCGCATCGAACGGTCGACCGACAACGTCACCTTCACACAGATCGCCACGGTGGGCACCAACGTGCCGAGCTATGCGGCCAGCGGGCTCGCCGTGGGAACGAACTACTGGTTTCGGATCACGCCGATGACCGCGTATGGCGACTCGGTGTCGACCGTGATCTCCGGCAGCACGCGGCTCCAGGCGGTGGGTGGGCTAGCGTTCACCTCGAAGACCTCGTCGGCTCTCACGATTCAGTGGACGGCATTGAGCAGCGCGACCGGCTATCGGATCGAGCGGTCCACGGACGGCACCACCTATTCGACCCTCGCCCGAGTCGGCAGCGTGACGACCTACGCTGACACAAGCGTGTCGCCACTGGGCGAATACTACTACCGCGTGATCGCGACCAACGCGACGGCCGAGGGCTCCAACCCGCTTTTGCCGATCTTCGCTGGCGTACCGGCGGCGACGGCCCTGCCCACGCCGTGGACGTCAGCCGACATCGGCAACGTGCCGGCGACGGGGGCGGCGGGCTTTTCCTCAGGCACGTTCACGGTGGTTTCCAGTGGCGCCGATATCTGGGGCACCGCCGATGCCTTCCGCTACACGTACCAACCGCTCGTGGGCGATGGCTCGATCGTGGCCCGCGTGGCGTCGGTGGAAAGCACCGGAGGCTGGGCGAAGATCGGCGTCATGATCCGTGAGTCGGTCGCGGCCAACTCCCGGCAGGCGATGGTGGTGGTGTCGCCGTCGAACAGCGTGGCGATGCAGTACCGGTCGAGCACGGGCGGCTCCAGCACGAGCATCGCTGGGCCCACAGGCCTTGCGGCACCCTACTGGGTCAAGCTCGTCAGGTCCGGGAGCGTTCTGGCCGGTTCGGTGTCGGCGAACGGCACGACGTGGACGCCGGTGGGCAGCGTCACGATCGCGATGGCATCGAGCGTGCTCGTAGGCCTTTCGGCCAACAGCAACAGCAGCCTCCTGATCAACAAGGCGACGTACACGGACGTGACCGTGAGCAACACGGCGCCGACGGTGGCCATCGCGCCGGCGGCATCGCCGACAACCGTGACAGGTGCCACGACCACGCTTTCGGTGACGGGTGCCGACGACCACGGCGAGTCGAGCCTCGCCTACACCTGGTCGGCGACGGGGCCGGCGGCCGTGGCATTTTCCGTGAACGGCGCGAACGCGGCCAAGAGCAGCGTGGCGACGTTTGCCAAAGCCGGCGTGTATACGTTGAGGGCCACGATCACCGATGCGGGCGGCCTGACGGTCTCGTCGGCCGTGAATGTGACGGTGGCCCAGACCCTCACGGGCGTGGTCGTGACGCCTGCCGTGGCGACGGTCACCGCTGGTGCGTCGCAGCAGTTTACGGCGAAGGCGATCGACCAGTTCGGCGACGCGCTCGCTGTGCAGCCGACATTTACATGGTCGGCGACCGGCGGCGGCACGATGACGTCGGCGGGCTTGTTCACGGCACCGGCTTCCGTCGCGACGTCGACGGTGGCGGCCTCAACCCCGGGGGCCTCTCCGTCGTCAATCACCGGCAGTGCCATCGTGACGACGATGGTGGACGAGGTGATGGCCATCGCAGCGGGCCAGACGGTGACAGATGCGGCGCGGCGATCGGGAACCGGGGCACTCATCAAGCGGGGCGGCGGCGTGCTGGTGCTGAACGGCGCGAGCAGGCACTCCGGCGGCACGATCGTGGAAGCGGGCGTGCTCGTGATCCGTGATGTCGCGGCGCTGGGAAGTGGGCGGCTGGAAGTGTGGGCCGGAGCGTGCGTGACGCTTGATGTGGGCTTCGGCGAAGTCGTCCTCTCGGCTCTCATCGTGGATCCGCTCGGCCGGATCGAGCTTGGCACAGGCCGGCTGTCGATCGCTTCGGCAGGGATCACCGAGGCGGTGGTTCGGCAGATGCTGATCCTTGGTCGGAACGGCGGCGCCTGGGATGGCACGGCAGGTTTCAGTTCGCGGGCGGCGACGCCGGGTCGTGGCCGTGCGCTCGGCTACGTCGCCACCCCCGACGCGATCACGATCGCCTATGCCGCTGCGGGAGATGGCAACCTTGATGGCATCGTGGATCTTTTCGACGCGAACGGCCTTGCCTCGGCTCTCCAGTCAATCGAGCCGGCGGGCGCCGCATGGTATTCTGCTGACTACAACTACGACGGCGCTGTCGACGTGCTCGACATTGTCGACTTTCTCAGCACGGGCTTGTTTGACCAGGGCAGTTACCTGACTGCCTCCGAGGCGGCCTTCGCGTCATACGGCGCGGAGTGAGCCGGCGGAGTCGTACTATGGCTCAAAGGCGCGAACTGCCTACAAAGATCTGTCGTTCCTGCGGCCGGCCATTTTCCTGGCGGAAGAAGTGGGAACGCGATTGGGACCGTGTCGTCTACTGCAGCGACCGGTGCCGGCGACACGGGTCTGCGGTGAAGAAGGAGTGAATGACATGGATTCCGGTACGTATGTGATCGCAGGCGGCTCGAGCGGCATCGGCTTGGAACTCGTGCGGATGCTCGCTCCCAGTGCCGCGCGGATCGACGTCTGGTCGCGAGAACTCCATGATCTCCAGGCCGGAGGCGTCGTGCGGCACGCCGCCTGCGATTTTGGGATTCCCGACGGTCCGCTGCCGGAGGCTCCGGAAGAGATCTGTGGCGCGGTCTACTGCCCCGGCACGATCACGCTCCGGTCGTTTCGCAGCCTCTCCACCGCCGACTTTCGTCATGATCTCGAGCTCAACCTGATCGGTGCGGTGCGGTTCCTGCAGGCCTGCCAGCCGCGGCTGCGCGGACAGGATGGCTGCCCCGCGAGCGTGGTGTTCTTCAGCACGGTGGCGGTTGGCCAGGGCATGCCGATGCACGCGTCAGTGGCGGCCGCGAAGGGGGCCGTGGAGGGGCTCGTGCGGTCGCTGGCAGCCGAGTGGGCGCCGAAGATCCGCGTGAACGCGATCGCACCGGCGCTCATCGATACGCCGCTCGCCGCCCGGCTGCTCTCGTCTCCGGAGAAGCGGGAGGCTCTTGCCTCGCGGTATTCGCTCAAGCGGATCGGTACGCCCGCCGACGCTGCAGCCCTTGCGAGGTTCCTGCTCTCGAACGAGAGCAGCTGGATGACGGGCCAGGTAGTCGGGGTCGACGGAGGCATGTCGACGCTACGGGCGTGATCGGCTCCCGCGACGGCTTGCGGCGGGGGAGTCCCGCAGCCAAGATGCATGACGCGAGACACGAGTCGCGGCGTCCACCCGGACGAACCCGACTCCAGCCCCAGAGCACGACTCCATGGCCACCAAGAACATTACACTTCCCACGCCGGCAGAACGGACAGCAGCCCTCAAGGAGCGGCGGCAGCTGAAGATGGCCCGCTCGGCGCATGCCTACGTGCGGGGCAACACGAAGAACTTCTACGAATGGCTCGAGGGGAGCACTGGCCAGGCGGTACCTGCGGGCCCTGCGATCTGGATCTGCGGCGACTGCCACGCCGGCAACATCGGGCCGATCGCGAGTGCCAAGGGGACGGTCGCCATTCAGATCCGCGATCTCGATCAGACGGTGATTGGTAATCCGGCGCACGACCTGATCCGGCTCGGGCTGTCGATGGCCAGTGCCGCCAGAGGCTCCGACCTGCCGGGCGTGACGACGGCGCGGATGATGGAGCAGCTCACCGAGGGCTATGAGCAGAGCTTTGGTGCCGCCGCCGATGTGGAGGAGGAATGGCCCGAGGTGGTTCAGGCGGCGATGAAGGTGGCCATGAAGCGGAAGTGGAAGGACCTGGCCCGCGAGCGGATCGAAGACACCACTCCCACCCTACCGCTGGGCCGCACGTTCTGGCCGCTGTCCGATGAGGAACGCGAAGCGGTCGTGGCCCTGTTCGCCACGGATGCCGGCCGTCGACTCGTCACGGCGTTGAAGTCGCGGGCAGACGATGCTGAGATCGAGGTGGTGGACGCCGCGTATTGGGTAAAGGGCTGCAGTTCGCTCGGCCTGCTTCGCTCCGCGGTGCTTGTCTCGGTCGGCGGCAAGAAGGGCGAGCTCTGCCTTGTCGACGTGAAGGAGGCGGTGCCCGCGCTCGCGCCCCATAATCCCGAGGTTGAGATGCCGGCGGACCACGGTGAGCGGGTGGTGGCCGGGGCCTGGCACCTCTCCCCCGCGCTCGGCGACCGGATGATGGCGGCGAAGGTGCTCGACCGTCCGGTGTTCGTCCGGGAACTTCTACCGCAGGATCTGAAGTTCGACGTCGCCGATCTGACCTGCGACGAGGCGATGCGGCTCTCGCGGTATCTGGCGATGGTCGTGGGCAAGGCGCACGCCCGGCAGATGGACGAGCCCACCCGGAAGCAATGGCAGGATGAGCTCAGCGGGCATCGGTGCAAGACACTCGACGCCCCGTCGTGGCTCTGGGCGAGCGTGGTCGATCTGCTCGCGACGCACGAGAAGGCCTACCTCGAGCACTGCCGCCGCTACGCGACCGAAGCGGCCCGGTGAGAAGGCCTGAGATGTAAGTTCGCCGGCGCTCACACACATGCCCTGTGCGATCGGTCCTTTCCCACAGGGCATGTGGTTTCGCTTCGGTCGTCCGACGGCCGGATGCTACGGCAGGATCACTTTGTCGATGACGTGAATGACGCCATTCGACGCGTGGATGTCCGAGTTTTGGACGTGCGCCATCTCCTTGGCGGTGCCGATGTGCACACCCGTCAGGAGATGATGGGTCACATCGACCTTCGTCCCGGCTGCTGTCGTGGCGTCTTTGAGTTTCTTCACATCAGCGATGAGAAGATCTCCCGGCACCACGTGCATCAGCAGGATCGCCTTCAACCTATCCTTGTTTTCCGGCTTGAGCAGGTTTTCCAAGGTTCCCGAAGGCAGTTTCGCAAAGGCCTCGTCGGAAGGGGCAAACACCGTGAATGGGCCCGTGCCCTTGAGCGTCTCGATAAGCCCGGCTGCTTCGAGAGCCTTGGTGAGCGTCTTGAAGTGCCCCGATTCGACGGCAGTCGTCACGATGTCTTTTGTCACTCCCGGAACTTCTGCGGCCCGCTCGCTCCCGGGATTCGCACGCGCGATAGGTTCGGGCGTGCTGAGACCGACCAGTGCCACCATCACGATGGCGCACGTCACAGCAAAACTCTTCATGGGCAGGGTACCTCTCGAAGGAAGAAACTGTCGGCTCTACGGATGAGCCGATCCAGGAACTGCAACCCTAGAAACACTTGCATTGACGTGACGCGTGAGGTCGTGCCCCCGCTCATTTCCCAGTGTTCGCTTCATCGGACACATCGTCCCGCCCGCGGCTCGCGCGGCCATTCAGAACGGCGGTGACGTGGACCGCCGGCCCACGAACAGCGCGATGACAAATAGAACGAGAAACACGACGAAGAGGAGTCGAGCGATGTCGGTCGCAGCCGCCGCGATACCTCCAAAGCCGAACACCCCGGCGATGATGGCAACAATCAGGAAAAGAATGGCCCAGCGGAGCATGGCAAACCTCCTTCACGAAAAGATGAAGGCGTTCCGATGCCGGAAATCTCAGCATCCTGCGGACCGCGCCCTGCAAGGTAGGCTCGTCGCCTGGCCTGACACCCCAACGGTATGCGGCACCCATCATCACCGACGAGACTCGCGGTGTGGCAGCGGGCGGGAACGCGTCCCTTTGAGAGAGACACTGCCCGTAGTTCTAGGTCGAGCGCACGCTCTGCTGCCTCGTTACCCCCACGGCATTACCGTGGGGCGTCGGCACGTTACGGCGTTCCCGCCAGCGCCTCCCAGAACTCCGCCTTGTCAGACACCGAGTTGTGGTCTGTGCTGCCGATGATTCGTAATGACGCCACATCGGGCTGAAAAGCCTCCAACAACGCCTGGGTGTCTTTCATCGGCACGATTTCATCAGCTGACGCCGCAATGATCAGCGTCGGGCAGGTCACGCGAGGCGCATATCGCCACGACTCAAAAGTGTCGCGCAGGAGCAGCGTCATCGGCAGGAACGGCGCGGTCCGTTGGGCGATCCGGAGAATGCTTTCGAACGGTGTGATGAGCACGATCCGGGAGACAGGCTCCTCCGCAGCGAGCTGAATGGCGAGGCTGCTGCCAAGGCTGCGGCCGATGATGATCACGTCGGGATGACGGGCGTGCACCATCCGAAAGAGTGCCCGTGCATCGCTCCGCAGCGCCGCCTCGGCGGGTCGGCCGGAGCTTCCGCAGTAGCCTCGATAGTGCATGAGGTAGATCGCGCGGTCGGGAAAGAGGGCCGTCAGATCCGGAAGCGTGTAGGCGACGTCTTCCGCGTTCCCGCCGAAGTAGACAAGGGCCTTTGGCCCGTCGTGGGGCCGGGTAGAGATCCGCACGCGGGCGCCGGGCACGTCAAGCGTGAAGGCGTCGGCGTGGGCGGGTGTCTCCGGCCGCGGCATGTAGATGAACGATCGCTGGAAGATAAGGAAGAAGACACAGATGCCCACGTAGGCACTCGTCGCGATCGTGAGAAGGCTCCAGAGCATGCGTCGGTATCTCGTCGGCTGGAATGAGTGGGTGAAGAACGTCATGCACATCGATCCAGCGCGATCACGTCTCCGTCGAACCTGGCCGCCGCGTGTTGAGCTGGTCCAGAAACTCCGGTAGCTCGGCGAGCAACGGGGAGTGGCCAAGATACCGCTCGGCCATTTCGCGGCGGCCCCGGGAGAGGAGGGTCGCGTAGACGTGCAGTTCGAAGTGGAGTTGGAGGCGACGCGCGGCGGTCGTATCGCCGAGGGCCTGGAACACGCCGATCAGCGCCTCGGCCGTGGAGAGGTGCGTTGGTTCAGGCTGGTCGCGCAGCCAGTAGCGGCCCGGTATGGCCGCCGGCTCCGGCAGGCTCACGCAGCGGCCCATTCGTTCGACCGTGCGGAGCATTTCGCCGGCCTGTCGCCAGGTCCCGTCGAGGAGCACCATGTGCGGGATTGGTGATTCATTCGCTACGGCTACCAGTGCGGGCAGCGGCGTGCCGCTCGGATGGAGAATCAAGAGCTCGCAGTCTGGGTCGAGCGCATCTGACTGGAAGCCCGAGGCCGCGAAGAATCGAGTTGCCCGCTGATAGACGTGGCAGGTGGTGCCGTTCACGGCTCGGGCTATGAGATTGCCGGTGCTCGACGGCTTGTGCTGCTCGCCGCGGTGGATCAGCACATGAACGTGGAGCCGGGTATCCACCGGCGGGATTGCATCGCACACGCACCAGCGCGGCGGCAGACTGCACCGTGGGCAGCGGGCGGCACCGGCGAGTACGACGCTACGTCCCATGCGTGATCCCGGTGCTCCTGCTCGTTGTCGTACGCGATCAGCCCGGCACGAAAACCGATCTCGGGTTCAGTGTACCGATCGACTGTGCTGCTATTTCTGGCTTCAACGGCAAGCCATTACGAACCGGCAGGTTGTCCGGGGCTACACTCGTCGTTCATGGAGAACCTCCGCCTGCTCCTGTTCACGACGCTCTGGACCGCCATCTGGGCCGCGCCGCTGCCGAAGCTTTCCCGCCGCGTGGAACTCGTGGCCGGGCTGATCCCGTTCGCCGCCTTTGGTCTGCGGGTGTTCGGGGCCTGCTTCATCGGCGTGTCGGCCGACGATCCCGTGCGGATGGCGGTGGCGCCACTCGTTGACTGGATCAACGGCGCGTCGGGCGTGCTGCCGTTTCAGTGGGTGCTCGACGTCACTGTGGCGATCGGGCTCGTGTGGTTTGCGTCGATCGCGAACATCTCACGGCAATGGCGACTGGCCACGATCTGGGTGATGCCAGCAGTGGCCCTCGCGAGCCTCGCAGGCTTGCAACTCACTGCGGCCCGACCTGAATAGCTGAATCGCCTATAATCCGCCCTACGTTGCCGGGCGACCGCGTGCTTTCTCGAGGACCGTGACCTCCGCCATGAACACTTTCCGCGATCTGCTCGCCGTGGTGTTCAACACGCCGCCTGATGACGTTCCTCCGTGCGTCGCCCAGGCCAACTCGTTTCGCGAGGTCGTGTCGCTGCAGGCGTTGTTCGTCACGCTCACCGTCGGGCTCCTGGCGTATGTCAGAAGCTCGCCGACGTTCGAGCTGCGGGTGGATCTGCTCTTCGCCGTGCTGGCGTCGCTGCCCATGATGGGCCTCTACCACATCGTGGCGAGCCGCGTGAGAACTGAGTCGGGCGACGTCTACGTGTGCACGAGGCCGATCCGCACCTTCGCCCGGCAGGCGATGATTCTCGACATGGCGATCGTGGTCGCGGTGTCGTTGCTCCATTGGTGGCGGCAACTCCCTGGCCAGTGACCGCACCCACCGCGCCGAGGCCTGCGGGCCGACGCCAGGCCGCAGGGTTTGCCAGGCTTGACCACTTCAACGCCGGCCGGGGTTTGGTAGGAGATTCGCCAACCTCGGCCGCGCGACCGCGCCGATGGTATCGATGTGACGGCCCCCCAACGGTAGGAGCGGCTTGCATGCGACCGAACCGTGGGGCGCGCGACGTGCACCGGCGACAGCGGATGACCGGTCGGCGCATGCCATGGCTCGCCGCCATCCTCTGGTGCTGCCTCGTCGGCCCGGCCGTCTCGGAAAACCCGCCGCAGCCCTATGTGGAAGAGCCGCGGTATGAGACGGCCCCGCATCTGCTGGGCTCACAGGACGGCTTCCGCGAACGGCTGGCCGACGCCGGCCTGACCATCCTCGCGGACAACACGGGTTTTTACATCGGCAACACCAACGGCGGCTTTGCCCAAGCCTTCGATTACGCTGGGCACGGCGACTATTGCATGATCGCTGATGGCGGAAAGCTCGGCGTGCAAGAGGGCCTGTATCTCAAACTCCGCGCCGAGCATCGCTACGGTGAAACGATCGTCGGGAATGTGGGCTGCTTCATTTCGCCGACGCTGATCGCCGACCTGCCGGTCTACAACAGCGAGCAGGTGTATCTGACCAACGTGCTGCTCACGCAGGAGCTGACCGATGCGTTCTCCGTGTTCGCCGGCAAGATGGATACGCTCGACGGCGACATGAATGCCTTTGCCCATGGACGGGGCAAGACGCAGTTTTCAAACATGGGTTTTATCTTCAACCCGATCGTGGGCGCGACGGTGCCCTACTCCACGCTGGGCGCGGGATTCGTGCTTCATCCCGACGACGGGCCGATGCTCATGGTGACCGTGCTCAACTCGACCGACACGACGGCCACCAGCGGCTTCGACACACTCTTCAATGACGGAATGCTCCTGTCGGCGGCCATGCGGGTGCCCACAAACTGGTTCGGCCGCCCGGGGCACCAGCTCCTGGGCGGCACCTGGAACAGCCGCACCTACACGTCGATCGCCGAGGCCTACATTCCCTACCCGGACGTTGCGATTCCGACGACTCGTGGCTCCTGGTGCCTGTATTGGAACTTCGATCAGTTCCTGTTCGTCGATGCGGCCGATGACACGCGCGGCTGGGGCCCGTTCGGCCGCGCCGGCATCGCGGATCCAAACACGAGCCCGATCGCCGCATTTCTGAGTTTCGGCGTGGGGGGCACCGTGCCCGGCAGGAGTCGGCGCGACGACACGTTTGGCGTGGGCTGGTATTGGGCGTCGGCCAGCCCCGAGATCGGCACGCTGATCACGTCGCAGTTCGGTCCGGTTGGCGACGGCCAGGGCATCGAGTGCTTCTACAACTACGCCCTCACGCCGGCCGTCCGCATCACGCCCGACCTACAATACGTCGTGCCGTCTCTACGACTGGCAGAGCCGGCGCTGATCGCCGGCGTGCGGGCGCTGGTGAGCTTCTGACGGAACGCGCCGCCCGCGATCCAGACCGGCAGCGGCTGACCGCAAGGACGGCGGCAAACGCCGCCGGGCGTCATAGCCCAGTCGTCTCCTCGACGTTGATTGCAGCGGGTCGGATGATGTTCGCGATGCCGGCGTGGCTGATCGTCGCAGTGTCGGATATGAACGTCATCATCGCGGGGCTTTTGTGGGAAGGCCCGCCTCGCCAATGAGCAGGTCATCCCAAGGAGTCATTCCATGAAGATTGCATTTCTCGGCACTGGGTTGATGGGCAGCGGCTTCGTTCGTCAGCTGCTAACGCAGGGGCACGCGGTGCACGTGTGGAACCGCTCGCCAGCGTCGGCGAAGGCGCTCGAGGCCCATGGAGCCAAGGCGTTTGCGGCGTCCGCCGACGCGGTGGCGGGTGTCGAGCGAGTTCATCTATCGCTGGCTGACGACGCTTCTGTCGACGCCGTGCTCGAGCCGCTCGCCGACATCATGCCCGCATCGTGCTGGATCATCGACCACACGACGACCACGCCGAGTGCGACTGGTGAGCGGGCCCGACGCTGGGCGGGAAGGGGGCGGGTGTATCTTCACGCGCCAGTGTTCATGGGGCCGGTCAATGCGGCCGAGGGCACTGGCGTCATGCTCCTGTCTGGAGACCCCGATCAGTGTGCCAGGGTGCTGCCGGAACTCGAGCGGATGACCGGCAAGGTATTCCAGCTTGGGCCGCAGCCGGAGCGGGCGGCGGCA
>JBAXOU010000061.1:0-15886 GCA_037133115.1 Planctomycetota bacterium
TGGGACCTCTACCTTATCAGGGTAGCGCTCTAACCAACTGAGCTACGCGCGCGGCGTGCCGGCCGCGGCGGTGGGCCGTGGCTAGCGGTCCCGAGTGTAGGACGGGAAAAGAGGACTTCAAAGGGGCCACGCTGCCACGGCACATTCGCCGGGGCCCCGGAAAAAACGGCGCTGGCGCCGAACCGCGTTCCGGATAGTTTGCTGGTCTTCGGTCATCCGCGTCAGGAGTTTCCGTCATGCCGACCAACCGTCTCGCGCCTCGCGTCTTCGCCTTCCCCGCCCTGCTCGCCGTCGTCGCGGCTGTCGCGGCTGTCGCCCCGGCTTCCGCGGCGCCCCCGTCCGCTGCCGACGCCCTTGCCCTCAAGCCCCGGCAGAAGGGGATCGAGGTTGCGCAGCCCACCGAGGCCGAGGTGAAGCAGGCCACGATCAATCAGGAGAAGGAAGGGGGCGTCATGGCCCTCGTCGTCCGCGGCCCCTCGGGCGAGGTGCTGCGGGCGTTCGCCGACAGTGACGGCAACCGCGTCGTCGATCGCTGGAGCTACTACAAGGACGGCATGGAGATCTATCGCGAACTCGATTCCGACAAAGACACGAAGCCCGACGAGTATCGCTGGCTCGGCGGAGCGGGCAGTCGCTGGGGCGCCGACACCAATGCCGACGGCGTGATCGACGCCTGGAAGGTGCTCTCGGCCGAAGAGGCCACCGCCGAGGTCGTGAATGCGATCCGCGATCGGGATGCCGCCGCGTTTGCCCGGTTGCTGCCGAGCAAGGCCGACCTCGAAGCCGCCGGTTTCGAAGGCGAACTGCTCACCGAACTCGTCACCCGCATCGCGGCCGCCCCGGCGGCATTCGCCAAGGCGGCTGCCGAGCAGAAAGACATCGGGGCTGACGCCCGCTGGACGAGCATGCTCACACCGCAGGCCCCGGGCACGCTGCCCGCGGGCATGTCGGGCCTGACGAAGGACGTGTCGGCGTACGACAACGTCGTGGCCCTCGTGGAGAGCAAACAGGGCAACGGCCAGGTGTTTGTCGGCTCGCTGGTGAAGTGCGGCGAGGCCTGGCGGCCGGTCGATGCTCCGCAACTTGCCGGCGGGATCGGCGAGTCGTTCAGCTTTCTCGCGCCACGGGTGAACGTTCGCGGTGGGCCCGCGGGCGTCACTGGCGATGTGGCCGAGAATCTCAAGCCGCTCCTCGCCAAGCTCCGCGAGATCGAGGGCAAGATGCCGTCGGCCGACGTCGCGGCCCGCAAGGGGCTTGCGGCGGAGCAGATCGGCGTGCTCGAGCAGCTCGTGGCCGCCGCAGCGGACTCCGACAAAGGCTTCTGGACGAACCAACTCGTCGAGACGCTCGCGGCCTACGTGCAGGAGGGGCTCTTTCCCGACGGCATCGCCAAGCTCGAGCAGATCGCCGAGACCGTGAAGGGCGACGAGACGGCATCGGCCTTCATCTCGTTTCGGCTGATCCAGGCGAAGTATTCGGCGGGCATGGAGCAGCCGGGCGCTGACGGCGAGACGCTGCAGAAGACCTGGTTTGACGACCTGAAGACGTTCACCGAGACCTACCCCAAGGCTCCGGAGTCGGCCGAGGCCCTCCTGCAGCTGGCGTTCCGCGACGAGTTTGAGGGACGCGATGCCGAGGCGGTCGAGCGGTATGCCGCCATCGCGGCCAACTTCCCCGACACCGCGCAGGCCAGGAAGGCAACTGGAGCCGTCCGCCGGCTCGAGAGCGTGGGCAAGCCGCTCACGCTCGCGGGGCCGACCCTCGAGGGCAAGCAGGTGGCGGTGGCATCGTTCAAGGGTGTGCCGGTGCTCGTGCATTACTGGTCGACCGACTGCGAGCCATGCAAGGTGGATCTCGCGCAGATCCGCGAACTACAGACGAAGTACGGGCCGAACAAGTTTGCCGTGGTGGGCGTGGCCCTCGACGGCGACAAGGCGAAACTGGCAAAGTTTCTCCAGGCGAAGCCGCTGCCGTGGCCGCAGCTCCACGAGCCGGGCGGGCTCGATAGCCGGCTCGCCGAGGAGTTTGGCGTGCTCGCGTTGCCCACGATGGTGCTCGTCGGGACTGACGGCACGGTGCTCGACCGCAATGTGTCGATCAACGGCCTCGAGAAGCGGCTCGACGAGTTGATCGGCGGCGCGGGCAAGTAGCCGTTGTGGTGAGCCCCCATCGCTTACGCGATTGGGCTTCCTGAGCCGTGGGGCCGTTGCTACGGTTCGCCACCCATAGGCCCCCGTGTGGAGAATGCGTCCATGCCCCTGCCCTGCCCTGGTCTCTTGGCTGTGTCCCTCAGCCCTTCGCTGTGCGCGATGGGCGCCGTGCAAGTGCTCTGCGTCGCGGCGGCAGGGTTTTCGCGGATGGCCGAGGGCACGCGGTTTGAACGCGGCGGCCACCTGCTCTGTCTGACGGCCTTGGCCGTGATCGGCGGACTCTGTGGCGTCGCGATCCAGCTCGGCCCCGATTCCGCGGCCGTCTGCGCGGCCACGCTGGCCGTGATGACCATGATCACCGTGGCTGACTTCTCCACCGACGGCTGATCGACCCGCCTGCTTCTCCAGGTTGCCGGAATTGCCGGCATGCGCCTGCTGTCCGCTGGAACCGGAAAAAAACTCCCCTTCGGTGCGACCCACAGCCGAAGAGTATCCGGCAGGGAGGGCTCGACTCGTCGCCGCCATCGGCGATGCGCTTCGCGGCCTCCGCCGGATTTGAAGCCAAGGAGCGATCCATGTCGATTTCCAAGACCACCTTTCTGCTCGCCGCTCTCGCGTCGGCGTGTCTGACGGCGGCGGGGCGTGCCGAGGATCTGGCGTCGTCCGTCGCCGGAAATCTCCGCGACTCTGGCGCCCTGACCGGGTACCGCGTCAACGTGAAGAGCAAGTCCGGCACCGTCTGGCTCGAGGGCCGGGTGTCGGACGACAGGCAGCTCGCGGCGGCCGTGGGTATTGCCGAAACCACGCCTGGCGTGGAGCGGGTTGTGAACCGACTCGTGATCGACGGAGCGGCTGCCGGGCAGGCACAGCCCCAGGCCGGTTCGCTCGCGATGCCGTCGTCGGCCTGGGATACCGCCGGCGTTCAGCAGCCCGCCGCTCCGGCACCTGCCAACGCCGCTCCGACACCTGCCAAGAAGAGCACGCTTGCGTCGATGGCGAGCGGCCTGCTCTTCGCGGGCGGCTCCTCGGCCGCCACCTCCACAAGCCAGGTGCAACTCGTCCGCGGCACTGCCCCGAGCCAGCGGCCGATGCCGATCGGCACGCCGATGGCCCGCCCGATGAATCCCGGCCAGTATGATCCGCGTGCTCGCACGGCGATGCGGACGAACATGCAGGAGCCGATGACGCTCCCCGGCCCGGGCGGCTACGACTGCCCCGTGCAGGACGGCCAGATGGTGCCGGGATCGATGCGATACAGCGAGGGCGGTCAGGCTGGCATGGCCGGCGGCCCCGGCGGGATGGGCGGGCCTGGTGGCATGGGCCCGCAGGGCGGCATGGGTGCCCCCGGTGGCCCGATGCCGATGGGTGGCGCGGGTGTCGGCATGCCGCCGGTCCCGATGCGGGGCGACGGCCCCAACGTGCCCAACTACGCCTGGCCGAGCTACGCCGCTTCGCCCAACTACGCGGCCGTGCAGTACCCGACGCAGTATTCGCCCACGGCGTGGCCGTACATCGGCCCGTTCTATCCCTACCCGCAGGTGCCGCTCGGCTGGCGGCGGGTCTCGCTGGAATGGGACGACGGCTGGTGGTGGCTCGACTTCGACGAGCGTCACATGCACAGCCACCACCGCTAGTCGGTTGGGCCCAACGACGACGAACAACCCATCGCTCCCCCGGGCTTCCCGGGGGAGCGATGTCGTTTTCCGGATGCCTCCGCCGATACCTCCCGGTCCCCCGAAACCCGCGCAACCGGAAAAATCCGCAAGTTCCCCGTCCGCCGAGTCGATACATCCGTCAGGACCCGTCGTCCCTTCGACTCGCCGCCAGGAGTGCCGCCCATGACCTCTCGCACACGCTTCCTTCTGACGGCCCTGATTCTGGCCATCGGTGGTTCGACGCAGAGCGGCTGCTTCTGGCTCACCGCTCAGGGCCCGAACATCGGCCCGCTGGCGATCCCGATCCCCGTGCCGGTCGGCGTTCAAAAGCAGAAGGAAGACCAGTTCTGGAACTACGAGCGGTATGAGCGGTCGCCCGTGCTCGGCCCGCTGCAGCCCGGCGGCCCGTGCGAGGCGACCGACGAGCCGAGCGACGACGAGGTGATGCGGGCCCTCGAGAAGGCCCGCCCCGTGCAGGGCAACTGGCCGTTCCTCTACGAGATCCAGCGAAACCACGTCCGCATCTCGAAGTGCAAGATCGCCGACTACGTCGATCCGCCGCGGCACATGCCGCTCGTGGGACCGGTGCAGCTGCACCACGCCCACTACAAGTGCACGGTCTACTTCCAGGAAGTGACCCGCGTTGGCTGGCCGGTGCCGCACACGCTCGTCGACGAAGACTGCCAGGAAGTGCTCTACATCGACCACGACCACCTGCACATGGTGGGCGACGTCGACACCGGCTGCGACGCGAACTTCTAGTCGCGGCGGCGGGCCATCCACGGCCCCGGCCTGTGACCCCGTAGGTGCAGGTTGGCAACCTGCACTGGCGTTCGGGGAACCGCAGGTTACCAACCTGCGGCTACGTGAGAGAGCGACCGCAGGTTACCAACCTGCGGCTACGTGAGAGAGCGACCACAGGTTACCAACCTGCGGCTACGTGCTGGCACTTCGTGTCATGCCGGTCGTGCGGATCGTGACGGCTGGATGCTGGCTGACCACAGCATCGGCGGGCCGCTGCCGAACGTGCCGATGAAAGCTGGTGAGGCCCCGATGGAGTGGGGCCGGGCCTCGTCCCTTCGGCCGCACCGGCATGATGCCGATTTCGCCACGCGCTGTTCGGCCATTCGTCGCGATCGTCGCGTGCTTGGTGATCGCCTGCGTGTCGGCGGCCGCCACGGCGCAATCGCCGCGGGCCTGGGCCGGCGCGTCCGAGCCCGCCCGCGAGCCCCTGCGCGTGGCTTCGCAGCCGGCCGCCGCGGCCGCCGCAGACACCACCGAGCCGCCCCGCGACGGCCTGATCCCCACCGGCAACCTCCTCGCCACGATTCGCGACGGCGGGATCCTCATGATCCCGCTCCTCGGCTGTTCGTTTCTCCTGGCGGTGTTCGGCATTGAGCGAGCCGTGAGCCTGCGGACCTCTCGCGTGGTCCCGAAGATCTTTGTCTCCCGGTTTGTCTCGCAGGTGGAGTCGGGCTCACTCGGCCGCGGGCCTGCCCTCGACGCCTGCGAGGAAAACGGCAGCCCCGCCGCCCGCGTGTTTGCCGCGGCCGTCCGCCGCTGGGGCCGGCCGGCCGTGGAGATCGAGCAGGCGGCGATGGACGCCTGCGAACGCGAGCTCAACCACCTCCGCCGCTACCGCCGCGTGTTCAACGGCGTGGCCACGATCGGCCCGATGCTCGGCCTGCTCGGCACGGTGTTCGGCCTGATCCACTCCTTCAACGACGTGGCCTCCGCCGGCGCGATGGGCCGCCCCGACCTGCTGGCAAAGGGATTCGGCGAGGCGCTGATCACGACCGCCATGGGCTTGCTGGTGGCGATTCCGGCGATGGTCCTCCACTCGTTCTTCACCGGCCGCATCGACCGGCTCGCCATCCGGCTCGACGAGGTCTGCCAGCAGGTGATCGACGCGATCTCGCAGGAGTCGCTGACCGAGGCGAAGGCGATTGGGGAGTCGCGGCGCCGGGCCGCGGGATGAGCCATGCCGCTGGTGCGACTCGACGACGAGGAAGATCCGGTGCCAAACCTGGCGCCGATGATCGACGTGATCCTCGTGCTCACGATCTTCTTCATGTGTGCCACGAAGTTTTCCACGGACGATCGCCGGTTTGACCTCGACCTTCCCCAGGCCGGCACCGCGGCCGCCGCGGCCGAAGGCCGGCCGGAGGTGATCGAGGTGGAATCGTCGGGTGGGCTGCGGTTTGCGGGCGAGCCGGTCGAAGCGACGGCGCTCGTCGAGCGGCTCGCGTCCGCCCGGGCCACGCGGCCCGAGCTCACCGTGACGATTCGCGGCGAGCGGGCGGTGCCGCACGGCCGCATGGCCGAGGTCTACGAGGCTTGCCGGGCCGCGGGTGTCTCGCGGGTGGCGATCGCCGTGCAGGCGCGGTCCGAGAGTCGCACGAGGTGACGTGTCGGCGATGAGCACCGCGGCGATCGTCTGGACGGGCGTGGCGGTAGCGGCGGCCGCCGGGCTCATCGTGGTCGTGCGGACCAGGTGGCTGCAGTCGCGCACGCTCGAGAAGTGCGTGGCCCTCTCGGTGGGGCTGCATGCCGTGCTCGCGATCGTGTGCGCCTTCGTGGGCGGCTGGGCTCCGGCGTCGTGGGGCAGCCGCGACGAAGGGCGGATGACGATCGTGATGGCGGTGGGCGAGGAGCCGAGCGATGCAGCGGCCATCGAGGGGGCAGCCGGCGACCGCGACGTAGCCGATGGGCCGCTGGCGGCCGACGTCGCCACGTCGGAGCCACAAGCCGCAGCCGACGAGCCCATGCCGCCGCCGCTGATTCCACTGGTTTCTGCGGCGGAGACCCCCGCCGCCCCGCCCGACGATCACGTGCCGCTGCTCGACGCGCCGCCGTCCGTCGCTGCCACCGCGCCCGATGCCGCTGCCACGACCGACGCAGCCACCGCCGCGTCTGCGGCATCTTCGGCGCAGGCCGTCTCACCAACCCCGCGGTCGGTTCCCGCCGCCTACGCCGATCGCGTGGGCGAGCGCCGGGCGGCGGCGGCGCTGGCCCGTGGCGGGTCGGAGGCTACGGAGCGGGCCGTGCAGGCAGGGCTGCGGTGGCTGGTGGCGGCCCAGTCGGCCGACGGTCGTTGGGAGGCGGCTCGCCATGGCGCGGGCATCGAGCGCACGGCCGAGGGCCGCGAACGGCGGGGCGTGGGCGGCCGCACCGACCACGGCGTCACTGGCCTGGCCCTGTTGGCGATGCTTGGCGCGGGCAACACGCATCGCGACGGTCCGCACGCATCCGCGGTGGACCGTGGCATCCGGTTTCTCGTGGGAAGACAGCGGGCCGATGGCTCGTTTGCCGGCGACGCCGAGTTTTTTGCGGCGCTCTACTGCCATGGGATGGCGACGATCGCGGTCGCGGAGTGCCTGGCGATCACGGGCGACGAGTCGCTGCGGCCTGCCGTGGATCGTGCCGTCGCCCACACGCTCGCCATGCAGCATCCGCGCACGGGCGGCTGGCGGTATGCGGCCGGCGACCGTGGCGACACGAGCCAGTGCGGCTGGCAGGTGATGGTGCTGGCGACGGCGCGAAACGCCGGCCTCGGCGGGTTCGATGCGGCCGAGGCGCGGGCGCGGACGTTTCTGCAGAGCGTCGCCAGCGGCGCGGCGGGTGGCCTGGCGGCCTACCGTGCGGGCGAGCGATCCAGCGTGGCGATGACGGCGGAGGCTCTCTACTGCAGGCTCGTGCTGGGCGCCTCGCCGGCCGCACCGGCCACCGCGGAGGCCCTGGCGTTCATTGCCTCATCGCCGCCCACGGCCGCCACGGCCAACGCGTATACCTGGTACTACGCCACACTGGCCTCGTTTCATGCGGGCGGTCCCCAGTGGGATCGCTGGAATGCACAGCTGCAGGCCACGCTTGTGTCGATGCAGCAGCGCGACGGTGGCCCGCTCGACGGCAGCTGGGATCCCGATCCAGTCTGGGGCGGGCATGGCGGACGTGTCTACTCCACCGCGCTGTCGGCGATGACGCTGGAGGTCTACTACCGCCACCAGCCGTTACACGAGCGTGGGCCGCGAATGGCCCTCGCCCCTGTTTCGGCGGCGGTGCCGTAGGTCGCCGACAGTTTGACCGCCGGGGCTGGAAGATTAAACTTGGGATGTGGGTGTTTAGCCGCCGGACGCGGCAACGCCCCCATGGAGCTCCCCCTTGATCAATCCGCTGTTCGCCATGTTCGGCCTCGGTCCCACGGAACTACTGATCGTGGCGGCGGTGGTGCTGCTCCTTTTTGGCACTCGGCTGCCCAAGGTGATGAGGTCGCTCGGCGAGGGCATCGTCGAGTTCAAACGGGGCGTGCAGGGCATCGAAGACACCGGTCCGGCCTCGCGTGATGCGGGCCGCCCCGACGCCCGTTAGTTCCCCGCAGGCGGCCAGCATGTTCGGCCTCGGCCCCCTCGAAATCGTGTTGATCGGCGCGATTGCCGTGATGCTCTACGGCAAGCGTCTGCCCGAAGTGGGCCGCAACGTCGGTAAGACGGTGGGCGATCTGCGTCGCCAGTGGCAGCAGCTCTCGCGGGAACTCGAGGTGGCCGCGAGTGCTGAATCCTCGGCGTCGCGGCCGACCACTCGCCTGGGGCGGCGTTTCGACGACGAGCCGGCGGGCTCGCGGGTGGTGGAGTCGCCGCGATTCGATCCGCCGCCGGCCGACTGACGGCGTGTTTCCGGGGCGTGGCCCCCGTCCTTTGCGGGCGATCGTAGGGACGGTATGGTGATGAGGGCTTCGGCGGAAAATCCCAGGGACGTTTCGCCGATGTCGAATGAGTCGGGCAACTAGCTCAGTTGGTTAGAGCGCTACGTTCACACCGTAGAGGTCACAGGTTCGAATCCTGTGTTGCCCACTGGTCGATTGGTTCGTATTTTTCAGTGCGAGTAACCGGCCGACGTTCAGCCGCGGCCCTCGGGGAATGACAGTCAAACCGGGAAAAAGGGATCCCTTTCCCCGTTTGCGCTCTCCTTGAAGGGTTTTCTCATGGGCTGACCTGAGCCCTTCGCGGCTCCCGTGATCTCACGCTGGGCAGGGCATCGCAAGGTGCTCTGCCTGGTGGTGTTTCTGGGGCAGGCCGATGAGGCCGAGCGAGTCGCAGAGGGCTGCCCCGACGGTACGGCGGGGACGGGTGACGGCGTGGGTTAGCGGCACCTCTCGCCGCTGATTCGTCCCAGCAGGCCCCGAAACTCGTGGGCGAGTAAATCTTGGGATGGACATTCGGCCGAACGCTGGCTTTCAATGCGGCGCGTTCCTTTTGCTGTTTTCAAGCGAATACTCGAGGAGGGATGTCGCGATGATGGATCACAAATGGATGATCGGTACCTGCGTCGCAGCGACGGTGATCACCGGCTGTATGTCGCCGCAACCGCTCAGCATCCGCGTCATCAATCAGTCTTCGAAAGCGGTCAAGGCAAAGTGTATGTGGGAAGATCAACATGGGCATGACGAGCCGCTGCAGATAGCGGCAGCGCCGCACAGTTCCTTTTGGGTTCAATCATCAGCGGACCTGCCACGCGACTCCGCCGACATCAACGGGAGGCTGATGGTGACTGTGCAGATGGACGGAACCCATCGGCCGAAAACCTTATTGATCAGTGGCAGCGACGTGAGATCGCTCTATAAGAAAAGTGGTTCTACGCCCGCAGCGGCTGGGGTGGCGATCGATGTGAGGGTGAACAAGTACGGCGCTGTCGAGTTGAACTCCCCATATTTGAAAAAGCCGATTCCCGTGCCGTAGGCTTCCGCCTAGGGCTCGCGGCACTCGTGATCTCACGCTGGGCAGGGCATCGCAAGGTGCTCTGCCCAGTGGTGTTTCTGGGCGGGGCTGGCGAGGCGGAGCGGCTCTTTTGGTAGTGGCGAGCCAGCGAGAAGAGGCGGCGGCTGGAACCGCATCCAGGGGCGGACTGGTATGCGTAACGCTCTCGCAATCGGTAGCCTGGCTCCGCACAGGAGGGAGTTCCATGCCAAAGCAAGTAGTGTTGACGACGGATCACCTTGCAACTCAAGCAGGCAAAGAGTTGTTGGAGATCACGGTGCGAATCTCGCTCGACGGCAAGTTTGATGCCGACGAGATCAAGGAGTTGTATCGCTGGCTGGTCGCCAACAACTCGACGAGTGATATACCGGCGATTGCCTACCTGCTCGACATCATCAAGCGGGTTGCCGCTGACAAGCGAATCGACCGCGACGAGTTGATGGAACTCCATCTGGCCGTCGAGCGGGTAATCCCGACGCATTTTCGAGGCGGCGTCAAGGATGCCAGGAAAGCCGAAGACGCTGCGCGGCGGGAGCGGGAGCGGGAAAAGAAACGGGCAGAGAAGGAACGCGAGAAGGCCCAACGCAAAGAGGAGCGGGAGCAAGCCCGCGCCGAGGCGAAGGAAAAACGCGAGCGGCTCTGGCACGGCTTCACCAAAGCAAGCGGCGTGTCGTTTCCGAATGACGATGGCACCGAACGTCAGGACATCATTCGGTACTGCAAGCCTGGCGAACTTGTTGTCCTCCAACGAGATCCGAACAATCGCTTCAGCGATTACGCGATCAAGGTGCTGCGGGAGAACGGCCAGCAGATCGGTCACATCCCCGAGCACTGGGCGGTGCAGATTTGCGACCTCCAGGAGTCCCGCATCGACGTGTCGGCGAGGATTACCGCGGTGACTGGCGGCGGCGTCGGCGAGTATCGAGGGGTGAACCTCGCGCTGTTTTTCGCAAAGCCGACGGTCACAAACGGCGAATACGACCAGTACGTGCATAGCGTGATGGACAGCAAGGCGTGACGGACTGTCCGAGGCCAGGGACAACCTTGGTCCCGCGGGTCTGGACATCGCGGGGGGAAAGCCGTCTGATAGGACTCCCGTCCCCCCCGCAAGGAGCCCCCGAATGGCAGTCCCGAAGAAAGTGGCTGATCGTATCAGCAGCGGTCTGAAGAAGTTCAAGCCGGTGCTGGAGTCGGCGAAGGCTCGCGACGTGAACGAGTCTGACACGTCGATGATCGTCACCGACATGCTCGCGGACGTCTTCGGATACGACAAATACAGCGAGATCACTCGCGAGTACGCGATCCGCGGCACCTACTGCGACCTCGCGACCAAGATCGACGGGAAGTTGCAGACGCTCATCGAGGTCAAGGCCATCGGCGTCGGCCTCCGCGACAACCACATGAAGCAGGCCGTGGACTACGCAGCCAACCAGGGCATCGAGTGGGTCGTGCTGACCAACGGCCAGATCTGGAAGGTGTTCAGCGTCTCTTTCTCCAAGCCGATCAGTGCCGACCTGGTGCTGGAGTTGGACATCCTCTCGCTCGACCACAACGACGAGGACTCCGTTGAAGACCTGTTTCTACTGTCGAAGGAAGGTGTGCAGCGGTCAGGCCTCGACACGTATAACGATCAGTTGCGGGTGCGGAGCCGGTTCAACCTCGCCGCGCTCATCATGAGCGACACGGTGCTGCACACGATCCGGCGGGAACTGAAGCGGCTGTCGCCCGACGTTCGCATTTCCGTGGAAGAGATTCGTGATGCCCTGTTCCACGAGGTCTTGAAGCGGGAGGTGTTGGAGGGCGAGAAGGCCGACGAGGCGAAGAAACTCGTGAACCGTGCTGCCAACAAGGTACTGCGGCAGAAGAAGGCGAAGGGCGAGGACGCTGACACCGGCGTGGTTGCAGCGGACGAGTCGCCGGCGGCTGGCGGCGAGGTCTGACAGCAGCGGCAGGGTTCACTCACAACGAAGGCTCCGAATGTCTGCTCTGCCGTGGCCGCCAGACCCGCGAAATATCCTCCGCTGGGCAAGGCCGTCTGATACCGGCGACGCATCGCCTGCCGGCGGCGAGGCGAGCGCGGAACCCGCAGCCGCCGATGACGATGACGGCGGTTTGCTGGACGATGTATCGGCGTGGTGGTCGGGAGTCGCTGGCAACTTGTGGCCTGCCGGCTCCGACGCGACGAAGGCCGATGCCGTCGAGGGCGAGGCCGCGGCAGGGGAAGATTCCTCGGTTCTGGACGCCGTGCGGGAGCAGATCGCTGCCGCGATGATCGCGTCCATCCGCGCCGTGTCATCGGAGCGTGATCGCGAGGAGATCGTCCGCTGGTTCGTGAACGCTGAGACGATTCTTGAACGCGACGGTACGACGGCCGAGAAGGCTGCCGCGCTCTACTCAACCGTGAGCACGCGGCGGCTTGCTGGCATCCTGGCCAATGCGGCCCGTACCAGCGTTCTCAACTACGGCGGCTCGGGGATGCCTCTGGCGTTGAAGGTCGCGATGCCCGTGACGCTGGGCGGCCTCGCGCTCCTCGGGACGCAGGGCGCGGGTATCGTCGCATTCGGTGGCGGCGTCGGCCTGCCCGTGGCGTTGCTGCTGTTTCTCGGGACGGCCGGTGCCACCACCGTGGTCGAGGCGTTCGTGAAGGATCGGGGCGTGCGCGACCCGCTCACGAAGTTGATGATGACGCTCATCGCCGCGGATACCTCTCGCCGGATCGACAAGGAACTACTGCGGGCGATGAGGGCGGATGCGATGGTTCCCGAGCGAGCCGAGGTTCCATCCGCGCCTGCGCTCACCAACGGGTGACACGGTTCACGTTTGCAGTGCGATGGCCCAGCGGCCCGAAGTCGCAGCGGAAGCGAGCCGCCGCCATGGCCGAGCACCTGGAGGAAGTGCCGGGGGCCGTTGTGATTGAGGAGCAACGCGAGGGCGCGAGGCTATGGCTGACGGTGGCGGTATGGACGCCGCTGCGGGCCGATGAGGCCGAGCGAGTCGCGGAGGGCTGCCCGTAGGGGCGTGGCGGGGACGGGCGAGGGCGTGGGGTAGCACGCATTTTGGTGAGCCGTTTCGCAGTTATGGCGAAACGGTTTCGCACCATCTGGGAAATCAATTCGCGGTTTTAGGGAAATCATTCCGCTGTTTTGACGCGTGTCTGCCTGTTTTGTGCACTCCATGCCCGTTTCGTCCTTTTTGGAGGATTGGCACGGGGTTTGCATTTGCGTTTGATGAAACCCGTTGAGGGCTGTCGCCTGAAACACACACACACACACCGAGAATCGCTGATGAACAGGTCCATGGTTTCGTTCGCCCGTCTGCTCGCGTGCCTGCTGCTGCCGCTCGTCACCTCGGCCCGTGCCCAAGATCAGACGGTCACGGGCACCGGGGCGGCTGGCTTTTCCCCGGTCACGAACTGGTCCGCAGGCAGCCGCGGATACCAGATCACGCTGCAGAGCCACACGTGGTCCGACCCGGCCAACCCTCTCCCCGGGCTGCAATCCTTCGCCTCGGCCGTCTACGACAACGAATGGGTGATGGTCGCAGGCCGCACCAACGGAATGCACGATTTCACGAACAGCGGCGAGGCGAATTTTCCTCCCAACCGGCAGAACGTTGACGTGTACGTCGTCAATCCGGTCACACAGCAGACGTGGCGCCGATCGCTCGCCGACGGCACGAGCCTCTCGCTCGATCAACTCAGCAGGCTTTCCGCCACCAACACCCAGTCGTTCCAGCGAGGCGAAGGCTTCTTCGTCGCTGGCGGCTACGGGGCGATCCTAACCTCCGCGTCTTACAGCTCCATCACCGGTTCCACGACCATCGTTTCCAGTGGCTCGTTCGTGACCCACAACTCACTCACCGCAATCCACCTGCCGGAGCTGGTCGGCTGGGTCAAAAGCGGCACAGCGGCCGTGTCGACAAGTCTGCCCGCGAGCGCCGTCACCCAGATTTCCGGTGCGAACGATTTCTTCGCCGTCTCGGGCGGGGAGACCTTGAGAACGGCGAATGACCAGGTGCACCTGGTCTTCGGCCAGAACTTCCAAGGACCTTACACCGGCTCCTCCACCGGCATCTACACGTCGCAGGTCCGCAGCTTCACGGTGGACTACACGCCTGGCAGTGGAGGAGGCTCTTCCACACTCTCGTATACCCCGATGAGCACGTCCCCGGAGCCGGGCGACGCCACGCTGTTTCGGCGCCGCGATCTCAACGTCGTGCCCAGCATCCGCCGCGACCCGAACGACCCCGCCGCCGTGCAGGAAGGCATGACCGCCTACGCGGGCGTGTTCACCGGCCCTGTGATCGCCACGGGAACGGGCACAGTGTCGTCCGCCGGCAACGGCGTGTGGACGTTGCCGGTGGAGATCTCGGCGACCGGAACGCCCACCATGGTGGGCACCACGTCGACGGCCAGCAGTTTCGTGCAACCCATGAACCAATACTCATCCGCGAATCTGAGCGTGTATTCTGGCAGCACGGGCGACTTCACGACGTTCATGTTCGGCGGCATCACGGCCAACACCTACGACCCGCAGTCCGGCGCGCTGACCTATCAAGCGGAGTATCCCTTCACCAACCAGATCACCGCCGTGACTCGCGATCTCGCCGGCACCTACAGCCAGCAGTACGTGGGCGAATACCCCTTCACGCCGATCGTATCCGGCACCCGCACCTTCTCGCTGTATGGCGCGGAGGCGAAGTTCTTCCCCGGCCCCGGCCTGCCGGCGAACACGATGTTTCAGAACGGCGTGCTCAGGCTCGACGAACTGCTGGCCTTGGGGAGCGGCACGATCGGCTACATCTTCGGCGGGATCGTCTCAAGTGTGCCCAACACCAGTTCCCGGCTCGACAGCACGGCGTCCCCGGAAATCTTCTCCGTGATCATCACCGCCGTCCCGGAACCTTCCACCTGCGTAATCGCTCTCGCCGGTCTGGCCTGCGGCGGCTACTCGATGTTCCGCCGTCGCCGTGCTCGCTGACCCGAGCCCTTCGCGGCACTCGGCGATCGCATGCTGGGCAGGGCGTCACAAGGTGCTCTGCCCAGTGGTGTTTCTGGGCCGGGCTGGCCCGTGCCGAGCGTGAGGCCCGAGCCGCTCACCGTGGCCTATGGGCCGACAAGGCACCTGTGCCACCGTGGGAGTGGCGGGCGAGCGAGAAGGGCCGCAAGGGCGAGGCGGCGGGGACGCGGTAGGCGGGTTGCGAAGACCTGCCCGCGAGCACCGTAGCGGTCACACTCCCCTACCCTTTTCCTACCCGATAAACGGGCCGACATCGGCAACAGTTGCACGTTGCGAGCGTTTTGCGGATGATAGGTTTCGTTGGTTTTGCTCGTACGGGATGCACTTTTTCACGATTGGCTGAAGGCCGGTATGCCGGCTTCACACCGTAGAGGTCACAGGTTCGAATCCTGTGTTGCCCACTAGGCGATTGGTTCGAGAAAACCAAGCGTGCACCGCAGGGGCGGTGCCCACCGCTGAGCTTCCTGATCAGGAAGCGTCGCCGCCTGAGCGGTATGGCCGAGCCTTGCCGGGCCAGTGATCGTCACCACGCTGGGCCTGAGTCGATCACCTTACTTCGTGGTCGCCGCTCCCCAATCTTTTTTACGTCCCGGAAAGTTGCGAGCGAGCGCATCGCAGGGTACACAACAACCCGAAACGGTCGCGCCTGCCGGTGGGCATGGCTCATGCAGCATTTGGTTGAATGAACACCCAGGAAGGAGATTTTCACGATGATTTTTCGCAGATGGATGATTGTCGCGTGTGTCGCCGTCGCGGCGGCGATGGGCAGTGCGGTGGCGGAGGCTCAGAATTCATACACGAGCGTGGAAGTCAGGGTACTCAACAAGGCAGCAAGCAAAGTGGTTGCAACCGTTTGCAACAATCCCGTATTGGCACCCGCTCTTTATGAATGCGCGGCCGCGACCGTCGCCCCATACAGTGCGACGACAGTGACTTTGCCAGTCGATTCGGCTGAGCAGGAGAATCACCGCATAGTGGTGAAGGTCAAAAACCGCCCCACCAAAGTTTTGACGATCAAGAAGATCGCCGTGCTCAAGCTGATGCAGAAATCTGGTTTCACGAGCGGAGTCCATCCGGCTGTCAGCGCGGTCGTGGATAAGTACGGCAACGTCTCGTTCGGCCGTGTGTATTTGAAGAAGGACGTAGCGCCTTAGCGTTATGCCTTGGCACGCCCTTCGCGGCATTCGTGATCTCACGCTGGGCAGGGCATCGCAAGGTGCTCTGCCCGGTGGTGTTTCCGGGCCGGGCCGATGAAGCCGAGCGAGTCGCGAAGGGCTGCCCCGAGGGCATGGCGAGGACGGGCGAGGGCG
>JBAXOU010000062.1:0-15823 GCA_037133115.1 Planctomycetota bacterium
TCGATCCGCCGGCACAGCCGGTCGTTTTCGTTCGCGAGCCGGCTGCTGCCGGCCGCCACACGGTCCGACGTGGAGCGGCTCTATGCCTGGTGCCGGTGGTGTGACGACGGTGTCGATACTGCTCCGTCACGCGCGGCGGCGGCGGCGTTCGTCGATCGCGCCATCGGCGACCTGCGGCTGATCGCGGCCGGGCGCGAGCCGGCCGCGGCCGAAAGCCTCTGGCTGGCTACGCTCGTCCGCCGGCACCAGCTCTCGATCCCGGCGGCGGAGGCCCTGCTCGCGGGCATGCAGTCGGACCTCGTTCCCGCGGCGGATTTCCATGTGGATGACCTGATGCGGTATTGCTTCCGCGTCGCCGGAGCGGTGGGCGTGCTGATGTGCCCGCTGCTCGGGCTCCGGGACCGCCGCTTCCTGCCCCATGCCGCCACCCTGGGCATGGGCATGCAGCTCACCAACATCGCCCGCGACGTCGCGGAAGACTGGCGGCGGGACCGCTGCTACCTGCCGGTGGAATGGACCGGCGGCTTGCGGCCGAGCGGCGCGGCCCCCGATGCAGAGAGTGTCCGCAGCGGCGTGCGGCGAACCCTCGACGTCGCCGACGGGTTCTACGCGGCCGGGGATTCGGGGATCGCCGCACTGGACGCCGATGCCCGCCTGGCGGTCCGGGCGGCGTCGAGCATCTACCGGGCGATCGGCACGAAGATCAGGCGGCGGGGCTATCGGGTGCTCGAGGAACGGGCCCGGGTCTCGGCGCTCGGCAAGCTGGGACTGTTCGCCCGGGCAACGCTGGCGGGTATCATGCCGCCAGCCACTACGGGCAACGCCACGAACCTCGACGACGCGGCCCTGCAGTCGCTCGCCACCGCGCGAGACCTGCTCCTTCAACACGGAGTTTCGGCATGAAGACGGAAGCCTGGCGGGTCGTGTTCACGGGTTTGTCGCTGACGTGTGTCACGGCGACCGCGCTGTTTCTCATGGTCGCTGTGAACCCGAAAGACGCCGCGACGTATGGCTCCTCGCCGCTGGTCTACGCCGCCGGCTCAGCGGTCCTGGCGATCGCCTTCAACCGGGCATCCGCCTGGCTGCCGCGCCGCGCCCCCTCGGCCTGATTGCCGAACGACCGCGGCGACGGCGTCGGGCCGCCGTGCTGAACTCACTTTGCCAAAGTGTCCTCCGGCAATCTTCGAGACAACGAGCCGGCGTGCTGGCAGATATCGCTTCCCTCCTTGGCAGCTTGTCTTCACGGCCTACAATGCCGCGGTTCTCTAACCCCTGTTCCCGGAGAGATTATGTTGCACTCCCAGTTCGTCCCCGCGTTTCTTATGGCTGCCCTGATGCTGTTCGCCTCGGCAAGCGTGAAGGCCGCCGACATCGTGGAAACGGCCGTTGGGGCCGGCAATTTCAAGACCCTTGCGGCTGCCCTCGGAGCCGCTGATCTGGTCGACACGCTGAAGGGCGCCGGTCCCTTCACGGTGTTCGCGCCCACGGACGAGGCATTTGCGAAACTGCCAAAGGGTACGGTTGAATCGCTTCTGAAGCCGGAAAACAAGGACAAGCTCAAGGCCATCCTGCTGATTCACGTCGTTCCCGGCTCCGTCATGGCCGCGGACGTTGTGAAACTCAAGGACGCCAAGACCGCCGGCGGTTCGTCAGTGAAGATCTCCACGGACGGTGGTGTCAAGGTGGGCACTGCCAAGGGCATGTCCAACGTCACCAAGACTGACATCAAGGCGAGCAATGGCGTCATCCACGTGATCGACGCCGTGATTCTTCCTGAGTGATCGTCAGGAGTCTCAGATACAGTGCTTTGGCACCCCGCACGGTAAACCGTGCGGGGTGCTTTTTTGCGCGAACGTCGGGCTCCCGTCCCTGCCCCGCGGGCATCGTCGCCGGTATATTCGTGCGAAACGGAGCATCATGTGGGCCTTCTTCCCTGGCACCAGGCTGCGATTCTCGCCGGGATCACGTTCGCCGTCTTTTCGCCCACGCTCGCTTCGGGCTTCGTCTACGACGCTCGGCTGCAGATCCTCACCGATCCGTTTCTGCACGATCCGCGGAACTGGCTGCCGGTGCTCTCCTTCGGCACGCTGAGCATGGACGTGCTCGACTTCAACCGGCCTGTCCATCTCGCCTCGCTGATGCTCGATGCGGCGGTCTGGGAGAAGGAGCCGTTTGGGTATCACCTGACGAGCGTGCTCATTCACGTTGTGAATGTGCTCATGGTCTGGGCGGTCGTTCGCGGCATCCGCCGTGTTCCAGGCGCGGAGAATCCGGAGACCGCCAGTTCCCTCGCGCAGTACGGGCCGATGATCGCGGCGGCTGTCTTTGCCGTGCATCCCGTCGTGACGGAGGCCGTCTGCGAACCGACGTTTCGCGAAGACCTGCTGGTGACGAGCTTCTCGCTTGGTGCGCTACTTCTGGCGATGGGGCGTGCTCCGCAAGCGGCGGTCGCACGAGGTGACGATCGCTGGCGAGCGCTTGGTTGTGTGGCGTGTTGCCTGCTGGCCGCCGCCAGCAAAGAGTCGGGTGTGGCGGCGACGTTCCTGGTGGCGACCTATTGGTGGGTGTTTCGCCGCGACGAGAACGACGGATTCTGGCGCACCGCGATCGGTGGCGGAGCGCTGGTTACGTTCGCGTTTCTTGCGGCGCGGTTTCAGCTTGAGCCGACGCCGTCGAGGATTTTCGAAGCACGACCTGAGTATCCCGGCGGGTCGCTGAGGGCGGCGATGCTGATCGAACCTCGCATTCTTGCCCTCTACGCGCAGCTGGTTCTCATGCCGGTCAATCTCAGTGCCGACTACGGTCTCTATTCCGTGCGGCATCTATCGCTTCCGGTCGCCTTGGCGATCCTGGCCGGACTCACCGCTGCGGCGATCGTCGCAATTCGCATCGATCGGAGGATCGCCTTCGCGCTCGCCCTGATCGTGCTGCCGCTTGTGCCTGTGGCAAACCTGATTCCGATCTACCGTGCCGCTGCCGACCGGTACCTCTACTTTCCGATGACGGGCGTGGCGGTCGCCGTGGGACTCCTGCTCGATTCGACGTGGCTGGCGTCGCGGGTACCCCTGCGGACTCGGTGCGTCCTCGGCCTTCTGGCGGCCGTGGCGGCACTCGGGATGGCCTGCGTCGAACGGCAGAAGGTGTGGGCGAATCCCGTGGCTCTCTGGGTCGACACGTATCGGAAAAACCCCGTCTCGTTCACCGCGGCCGCCGGTCTGGGCGAGGCGCTCCGGGAGGACGGCCGCCTGGACGGGGCCGAGCAGGCGACTCGCGACGCCATCCGGCTGTCGGAGGGATCTCGCGGCGACAGCTGGGCGACGCTGGCCCTGATTCTCGACACCCAGGGCCGACCTGCGGAGGCAAAAAAGATGCTCGCGAAAGCGTTGGAGGTCGATCGAAAACTCCAAGATCCCGACGCCCGCGTGCAGGCATTGGCCATGGAACGGACGACCGCAGACGAGTTGAAGGTGCTGATGGGCAAGGTCGGGCTCTTGCCGGCTGCGACGGATCGCCCGTAATCCCGTCATGCGGGCTTCGGGCGTCGTGCCGCGGATACCGTGTCCCGCTACGGATCGCGGGTGAACGCCACGCCGAGCTGCTCCTGCAGCGGCGCGAATGAGACCTGCGGCAGCGTGGAGATGGCCTTGCGAAGGCCCTGCTCCCAACTGGCGCGGATTTCCACCAGATCGGTGTCGGAGGCCTCGAGCCGGCGGTAGCGCCTTACGGAAAAGTCGTCGTTGGCATAGAGGAGCAGGTCGATAGGCGGACCCACTGCCACGTTCGACCGCATCGTCGAGTCGAGAGAAATGAGCGCGTACTGCGCCGCCTGCTCGAGCGTCGTCTCGCTGAACCGGATGCCCCGGTCAAGGATCGGCCGGCCGTACTTGCTTTCTCCGATTTGCAGATAGGGAGAAAGTCTCGTGCAGCGAAGCGGATTGCCCTGCGCGTAGACCATATAGAGCTGCGGATGCTCGCCGCGGATCTGTCCCCCGATGAGCAGATTGACCGTGAAGCCGATCTTGTCGCGTTCGAGAAAGTCGCGGTCGAGCGCCGCCACATCGCGAACGTGACCGCCCACGCACCGCGATGCCTCGTAGAAGTTTGCCACCGTCGCGAGCCCCTTGCCCGCCCGAAACTCCTTCTCGAGTCGCGTCATCACCGACTGCGTGAGCGACAAGCTGCCACTCGAAAGAATCGTGAACATCCGCTCGCCGGGAACGACGAAGTTGTGCATCTTGCGGCACACCTCGACCTGGTCGATTCCCGAGTTCGTCCGTGAATCAGAGGCCATGACCAAACCCTGTTGGGTGCGGATTCCGAGGCAATATGTCATGAAAACTCCCGTTTGGCGCGCAAGTTGCTGTGCTACAACTGTCGTCCGCGGAGACTAGCGGACGCACTGCGTTCGTCAAGGAATTAGGCGAAGTTCGCGGTGCCCTGTGTGGAGCCTGCTCCGCCTGCGGGCATGGCCTGCTCGATTTTCGGGCAGGCGTCGGGCAACTTCGCAAGGCGGCTGGAATCGCTCAGGCGAACACGATGAACCCGTTCTCGAACCCCGCCGTCGATCCCACGCGGCCGCCGACCGCAGAGGAATCTGTGTTTTCCGGCTACGAACTCGGCTTGGCCTACGACGAGATGTTCGCCGCGTCCGACGGGCCGCGACCCCACTACGCCGCGCTCCGTGAGCGGTTGGCCCAGACATCGCCCGACGACTTCCGCCAACGCAAGGCGATGACTGACCTTTCGATGCGGGAGGACGGCGTAGGGTTCACGGTCTACCGTGCCGAGGAGGGGATCGAGCGGGTCTGGCCTATGGATCCGGTGCCGAGAATCATCCCGGCGGCCGAGTGGCGGCGGATCGAGGAGGGGCTCGTCCAGCGCATCACGGCCCTCAATCTCTTTCTCTGGGACGTCTACCACGAACAGCGGATTCTCCGCGACGGAGTGGTGCCCGCGAGGCTCGTGCTCCAAGGGGGCTTCTTCCGGAGGGAGTTCGTCGGGGTTGATGTGCCGCGGCGGATCTACGTGCACATCTGCGGCACCGACCTGATCCGGGCGGCCGACGGCACCTACCTCGTGCTTGAAGACAATGCCCGCACGCCGTCCGGCGTGAGCTACATGCTCCAGAACCGGCAGGTGCTCAAGCGGGTGTTTCCGTCCCTCTTCAACGACTACGACGTCCTGCCCAACGACGACTATCCAGCCGCCCTGCTCGACGTGCTCCAGTGGATCGCACCGCCGACGGCGGCACAACCCGTGGTGGTGCTGCTCAGCCCCGGCATTTACAACTCGGCCTACTTCGAGCACAGCTACCTTGCCCAACGCATGGGCATCGAACTCGTCGAGGGCCGCGACCTGTTCGTCGACGGCAATCGCGTGTTCATGCGGACGACCCGCGGCCCGCGGCGGGTCGACGTCATCTACCGGCGGATCGACGACGACTTCCTCGATCCGCTCACGTTTCGTCCAGACAGCGCCCTCGGCGTGCCCGGTCTCGTGAACGCCTACCGCGGCGGCACCGTTGCCCTGGCCAACAGCGTCGGCACGGGCATCGCCGACGACAAGGGTGTCTATCCCTTCGTGCCCGCCATGATCCGCTACTACCTCGCTCAGGAGCCATTGCTGCCCAACGTGGAGACGTTTCGCCCGGAGATCCCGGCGGAGCGGAGCCATGTGCTCGCCAATCTGGAGAACTTCGTCGTGAAGCGGGTCAACGAGTCGGGCGGGTACGGCATGCTCGTCGGTCCGGCGTCGACGCGGGAGCAGCGAGAGGAGTTTCGTGCAGCGATCGAGGCGAACCCCCGCGACTTCATCGCCCAGCCCACGATCCAACTCTCCACGCACCCGACATTCGTGGATGGCAGGCTCGACGGCCGCCACGTCGATCTTCGGCCGTTCGTGCTCTGCGGAGAGCGGGTGACGGTGACACCGGGCGGCCTGACCCGCGTGGCCTTGCCCAAGGGCAGCCTCGTGGTCAACAGTTCGCAGGGGGGTGGCAGTAAAGATACGTGGGTGCTCGCCGACCACGGCAGCGACCCGTCTGAAGGGGGCCGCTGATGCTCAGCCGTGTGGCCGACGCCCTCTACTGGATGAGCCGGTATCTGGAGCGTGCCGAGCACGTGGCGCGGGCGGTCGATGTGACGTTTCAACTCGATCTGGATCTCCACGGGGTGCTCGCTAACCCCGTCGAGCTCGAATGGAATGCACTGCTGTCGCTGCTGCGGATGCCTCCGCCGGAGCCGCGGCCCGGCTCGACCGCGGCCACGGCCGCGATGCGCTGGATCCTGGTCGACACCCGCAATCCCGGCAGCGTGCTCTCGTGCGTGAACCGCTCGCGGAACAACGCCCGCAGCATCCGGGGCTCGATCAGTCCGCTGATGTGGCGCGAGCTCAACAAACTTCACTGGCGGCTCACCGACACGGGGCTCCAGTCGCGGGTGGCAGAGTCGCCCCACGACTTCTGCGAGGAAACGCGGATCGGCGTGCTCCTGTTCCACGGGGTCTGCGAGTCGACGCTCACCCACGACGAGAGCTGGCACTTCATCCAGCTCGGCCGTTATCTGGAGCGGGCTGAAAAGGTGTTGCGGATCCTCGACTCGCGCTATGGCCTGCTCGACGCGGGCAACGCCACGGATCTGCCGATCGCGACCCTGCAATGGAGTGCTGTGCTTCGCAACTGCGCGGCCTACGAGGCATACCGCCGGCTTTTCATCAGCCGGGTGGAGCCCGAGCGGGTGGTCGAGTTCCTGCTGGTCAACCCAGACTTCCCCCATTCTGTGCGGTTCTGTCTCACGCGGGTGGTCGAGTCGTTGGCGGTCATCGCCGGCCGGCTGCCCGACCGCTGCGACGACGAGGCCTCGCGGACGGTGGGCAAGCTGCTCGCCGACCTCGTCTACCTCGATGCAGCGGGGCTCAACGGCGAGCGCCTGCATACCTTTCTGGCCGACGCCCTGATTCGCTGTGCGCGGATCGGCTCGCACCTCCAACGGCAATACGCGCTCGCGTAGCCCCGTACCGTCCACTGGGAGCGCCTCATGATCCTTGAGATCCAGCACGAGACGGCGATCGAGTACGCCGATCCGGTCACGGAGTGGCTCTGCGAGCTTCGCATGGAGCCGGTGAGCGACGCCGCGCAGCGCTGTCACTCCTTCCGGGTCAACGTGGGGCAGCATGTGCCGATCCACAACTACCGCGATGGGTTTGGCAACCGCGTGCATCATTTCAACATCCTCCGGCCACCCACGGCGGTGAGAATCCTCGCGGCCAGCGTGGTCGAGACCGAGGACACGGGCGGCGGGCCGATGGCGAGTCAGGCGCACTTCGCCGCGGACTCGCCGGGGCTCGAGTGGGATGTGCCGCTCGAGGTCTTCGACTACCTGCCGCTCCGCGGACCGGCGCGGCATACGCCGCTCTTGGATCCGCTGCTGGCGGAACTCCGGCCGGTCCCGTGGATGCGGGTTGGGATGTGGGTCTGTCAGGTGGCCGAGTTCATCCGTGGAAGGTTTGAGTATGCCCGCGACGTGACCGACGCCACCTCGCCGATCGACCATCTGCTCGAGCAACGCAAGGGCGTCTGCCAGGACTTCACGCACCTCATGATCGCGGTGCTGCGGTCCTACGGCGTGCCGGCGCGATACGTGAGCGGCTACATCCACCGAGAAAACAACGACTCGCAGAGCCATGCCTGGTGCGAGGTCTGGCTGCCGGACGTGGGCTGGACCGGCTTCGATCCCACGAACGGCTGCCCGGTAAACGAGCGGTTCGTGAAAACGGCCATTGGACGGGATTTCACCGACGTGCCGCCCAACAAGGGCACGTATCGCGGTGGTGGCACCGAGCGGATCGTCGTCCGTGTCGCCACGCGGACGCTCGACCGGCTGCCGTCGATATCGTGGCACGAGCAACTCGCTCCGCTCGACGTTCCCTCCCATGCCGTGCTGCGGACGATGCCCGACTACACGTCCGACGCCACAATCGCCCAGCAGTGACGATCTCCGAGGGCGTCGGCTGAGAATAACGGCCCCCTGTGGGGCCTGCGGGCATCGCGGTAGGATTGCAGGCTTTCCGGGCCTCCCGATCCGAGGGCCGGCCCCCGTCCTGCCCCTCGCCATCGACCATGTTCGAACCCGTCCGCGGCCAACCCGATTTTCCAGCTCTCGAAGCGTCGATTGCCGCCTGGTGGCGGGAGTGCGGCACGTATGAGAAGTCGCTCGATCGCCGCCAGGGTGCGCAGCGGTTTGTGTTCTTCGAAGGTCCGCCGACCGCCAATGGCATGCCCCATCCCGGGCACTGCCTGACGCGGACGATCAAGGACCTCTACCCGCGCTACCGAACCATGCGGGGTCAATACTGCGAGCGGAAGGCCGGCTGGGATACCCACGGCCTCCCCGTCGAGGTCGAGGTTTGCAAGGAACTCGGCATCCACTCCAAAGCTGAGATCGAGGCTTATGGCGTGGAGCCGTTCATTCACAAGTGCCAGGAGAGCGTCTGGCGCTACATGAAGGAATGGGAGACGCTCACTGAGCGGATCGGCTTCTGGATCGACCTCTCCAAGGCCTACGTCACGTACCACCAGTCGTTCGTCGAGAGCGTCTGGTGGGCGCTCGCCGAACTCTTCGACAAAGGGCTCCTCTACCAAGGCCACAAGATCGTCTGGTGGTGGGCGCAGGGAGGCACGGCCCTCTCCAGCGGCGAAGTGGGTCAGGGCTATAAGGAGGTGGCAGACCCGAGCGTCTACGTGGCGTTTCCACTGCTCGATGCCGCAGGCACCCCGACGAACCGGAGCCTGGTGGCCTGGACGACGACGCCGTGGACGCTCCCTTCCAATCAGTTCGCGGCGGTGAAGGCTGACCTCGACTATGTCGTCCTGCGGGAGGCCGGCATCGCCGACGGCCCCGAATACATCGTGGCCGAGCCGCTCTCTGCACCTCTGGCCGAAAAGCTGAAGAAGGAGTTTGAGATCATCGAGCGGTTCCCGGGCTTGGCGCTCGTCGGCCGCTCCTACCAGCCGCCCTTCGACACGTTCCGACGGCCTGGATCGCCAGCCACCGCCGCGCTCGCGGATGGCGGCACCGACGCCGTTGCCTGGCGGATCGTGGCCGCCGACTTCGTAACCATCGACTCGGGCACCGGCATCGTTCATATCGCGCCGGCCTTCGGCGAGGTGGACTACACGGTGCTCATCGCTGAGCAGGCCCGCTTCGCCGCGGGACAGGCGCCGACGCTCATCAACGCCGTCGCTCCCGACGGCACCTTCACCGACGTGTTCGGCATGGGGAGCGGCCGATTCGTGAAGGAGTGCGACCGCGACATCACCCGCGACCTGCGGGCCCGCGGACTGCTCGTCCACCAGGAGCAGTACGTCCACGACTATCCGTTTTGCTGGCGGGCCGACAACGACCCACTCATCCAATATCCGCGGCAGAGTTGGTTCATCCGCACGAGCCAGTTCCGCGAGCAGATGCTCGCCAACAACGCCCGGATCGACTGGCTTCCCGAACACATCAAGGATGGCCGATTCGGTAACTTCCTCGAGAGCAACGTCGACTGGGCGCTGTCCCGCGAACGCTACTGGGGCACCCCGCTGCCGATTTGGGTGTGCGAGGAAACCGGCCAGGCCGAGGCAGTGCGATCGTATGCCGACCTGCTCGCCAAGCCGGGGATCCAGGGCGCCGACGTGTTCACGAAGGCCAAGGCCGCCAACCCCGACCTCTCCGACGATCTGAGGGTTCACAAGCCCTACATCGACGCCATCACCTACGACTCGCCCTTCGCGAAGGCCTCGCGGATGCGCCGGGTGACGGAGGTGATCGACTGTTGGTTCGACTCGGGTGCCATGCCGTTTGCCCAGTGGGGCTGGCCGCATCGCGGCCACGCCGAGTTCGACGCCCAGTTCCCTGCCGACTTCATTTCGGAGGCGATCGACCAGACCCGCGGCTGGTTCTACAGCCAGCTGGCGATCAGCACGCTCCTGTTCGGGGAGGGTGGCCGCCCCTACCCACATCCCTTCAAGACCTGCATCGTCCTCGGCCACATGCTCGGCGAAGACGGGCAGAAGATGAGCAAGAGCAAGCGGAACTACCGCGAGCCGGCCGAGATTTTCGACAAATATGGGGCCGACGCGCTCCGCTGGTTCTTTCTCGCCGGCCAGGCCCCGTGGACGAGCATCCGCTACAGCGAGCGGGCCATCAAGGAGAGCATCCCCGAGTTTCTCCTTCGCCTCTGGAACGTCTACTCGTTCTTCTTGATCTACGCACGCATCGACGGGTTTGACCCCGGCCTGGTGCTTCCAGATCCCGGCATGCTCGAACACGCCGACCTCGCGAGAGCCCGCGGCTGGCGACCGGTAGCGGCGAGAGGGGAACTCGATCGCTGGATGCTCTCGGAACTCAACGCCGTTGCCGCGGCGATGACCGAGAAGATGGACGCCTACGACCACTTCGGTGCGGCCCACCAGCTCTCAACGCTCGTCGATGCCGTGAGCAACTGGTTCGTCCGCCGGAGCCGCGATCGGTTCTGGGCTGCCGGCAAGGCCGACGGCGGGCCGGAGACCAATCAGGAGAAGCTCGACGCCTACTGGACGCTCTACGAGACGCTGATCACGATCGCGAAACTCGCCGCGCCGTTCGTGCCGTTCACCACCGAGGCGATCTGGCGCAACCTCGCCGGAGCCGGCTTCGGCGGCAGGGCCACTGAGAGCGTGCATCTCACCGACTACCCCACGGGCGACGAGTCGCTCGTTGACCACGACCTCGTCCGCCGGATGGCGGTGGTCCGTGACGTCGCCTCACTGGGCCGTGCTGCCCGCGCGGCCGAAAAACTGAAAGTTCGCCAGCCGCTTCAGAAGGTCGAGGTGATCCTCGCCGAGCCGCGGGCCGATGATGCCGCCTGGCTGGTCTCCCACGCCGACCTTGTCTGCGACGAACTCAACGTGAAGCAGTTCGAAGTGTGCGGCGAGCCCGACCGCTACATCACGCGGTCGGTTTTGCCGGACCTCAAAAAGCTTGGTCCCAAGCTCGGCAAGGATCTTCCGAAGGCCCGCGACGCCCTGGCGAAGGCCGATGCGGCGGCGCTGCTGCATGCCCTGACGGTCCACGGCCGCGCGGAACTACCGCTCCCGGGCGGTGGAGTGGCTGTGGTGGAGCAGGACGACGTACTCATCCGGACGACCGCGAAACCCGGCTGGGCGGCGGCGGAGAGTGGCCGCGCCGTGGTTGTGATCGCCAAGGAACTCACGCCGGAGCTGATCGCCGAAGGACTCGTTCGCGAGGTGGTCCACGTCATCCAGACGCAGCGGAAAGCGCTCGACCTCGAGTTCACCGACCGAATCGAACTCGTCTTCGCCACGGAATCGGCAGACCTCCGCACGGCCCTCGAGCGGCACCGCCACTACATCGAGTCAGAGACGCTCGCCGCGTCCGTCCACTTCGGTACGCCGCCCGCGGCCGCCGAACCGCACGACATCGACGGCCACCCTCTCGCGATCTCGGTCACCAAGTCAGAAACAAAAAACGGTGCCAGCCACCAAATCTAGCTCATCTGCGTAAAGCTCGCTTACCCCTTTTACCCAGTTTTGGTGGCTGCCACCTTTTTATTCACCTTTTTATGGAACCGCTTCGTCTGGCTGTCCTACTCTCAGGCTCGGGCCGCACGCTCGACAATCTGCTGGAGCGGATCGCATCGGGCCACCTGGCGGCGACGATCGAACTCGTGGTCTCGAGCCGCGAAGATGTCCGTGGCGTGCGGATCGCCGAGGCAGCCGGAATCCCCGTGAGCGTGGTTTCGCCTCGCGGGGTTGCCGTGGCAGATTTCAGTCGAGCGATCTTCGACGCCTGCGATTCGTGTCGCGCTGATCTCGTGGTCATGGCGGGCTTCTTGCACCTCGTCCGCATCCCGTCCCGCTTTGCCGGACGCGTGGTCAACATTCATCCGTCGCTCCTCCCAGCGTTCGGCGGCAAGGGCTTTCATGGGATGCACGTTCACCGGGCGGTGATCGAGCGGGGCTGCACGCTCTCAGGGTGCACGGTGCACTTCGTTGACGACGAATACGACCACGGCCGGATTCTTCTGCAGAAGGCCGTGCCCGTGCTGTGCGACGACACCCCTGATTCGCTTGCAGCTCGCGTTTTTGCCGCGGAATGCGAGGTGCTTCCCGAGGCGATCGCCTTGATTTCGAAACGATCGCTATTCTGAACGTTTCCCAGGAGACCATTCCATGTCCCGCTCGCTCGGTAACGTGATCGCCGACTCCCTGCAACTCTCGCTCGGCTACGGGGAGCGGCTTCTGAAAAACGTCCCGGCGGAACGAGCCGGCCGGTTCGCGGCTCCCGGCGGCGTGATCGTCGAATCCAACCACCCGGCTTTTATCTATGGGCACCTGGGCCTTTACGCCCCCAAGATCCTCCGCCAGATCGGCCACCCTGCCCCGCCCATTCCTGACGGCTTTGAGATCGCCTTCTCGAAGGATGCGAAGTGCGTGGATGACGTGGACGGCGACTTTTATCCGCCGCTCGAACAGGTCGTGGCTTTCTTCCTAGAGGGGCACCGGATGACCACCGGGGCGCTCCGTAACACCGGGAACGCCACGTTCGACCAGCCCAATCCCGCCGAGGGTCGGATGAAGGAACTCTTCCCGACCATCGGCTCGGTGCAGGCCTTCTACTGCGGCGGCCATATGATGATGCACCTCGGGCAGATGAGCGCCTGGCGGCGAATGGAGGGGCTCGGAGCCGCCTGACGTCGGCATCGGATACACTCGCACCCCACCAGGAGCACCGCCGTTTATGGACCTCGCGCATCACCACGGGCCGATCTCTCAGCTCAAGTCGAAACTCGTCTGGCTGGGCATCGCCCTCACGATCCTCGGCATCCTCGCGATCGCCACTCCGTGGGCGGCGGCGACCTTCGTTGACTTCATGGTCGCGGGCTCTCTCCTTGCCGCCGGCGTCACTCAGCTTGGCGCCGCGGCGAGCACGTTTACGTGGCGTGGGTTTTGGCTCACCGTGCTCTGCGGAGCACTTTCGCTTGCTGCCGGCACGGCGATGCTGGCGATCCCCGCCGAGGGTGTGCATGCGATGACCACGTTCATCGGCCTTGTGCTGCTCTTCCAGGCGGCCGCCAAGCTGACTGCCGCCTTCTCACTTCCGCGGGACTTTCCCTGGGGCTGGATGCTCGCCGATGGCCTCATTGCGGCCGTGCTCGGCGGCATGCTGCTCATGAGCCCAACCCAGCAATCGGGTGTGTTTCTGGGGACCCTCATCGGGATCAACCTAGTGGCCAGCGGCGCGGCCTTCCTGGGCTCAGGCCTCTGGCTCAAGGAACAGATTGGCTGATCCGGGCAGGCGTTCTATCAGCCTTCAGCCGCAGTCCGTCTCGCGAGCTGCGCCCAGAACGCGGCGGCAGCCGTCCACGTTGAGAGCGTCTCCACGCTCACGTCCGCCGCCCCAGCCTCAGCGGCTGCCGCGAGCGCGACGCGAACCAGTGCCCTTCCTACGCCCCGGCGTCGGTGGCGAGGATCGACCACGAGCCAGGGAATCGAAAACCGCTGCTTCCCACTCACGGCCGCCTCGGCAAGACTGATCAGCCCCTGGACTGCCCCGTCGGTGCAAACAGCAGACCAGACCCGCACCAACCGGCCACTCCGGCCGCGGGCATCGGCCGCGAGTCCCTTCACCGAGAATCGCGGAAAGTCATCGGCGTACGCCGAAACCGATGCCAGCAGCCGCGCGACCCCGTCCGCCTCAAGGTCAGCGGCCGAGAGTTCCACCACGCAGATAGGCCTCTCGGCGAGGCCGCCTGACGTAGTTGCCGGCACTCGATGCACGATGACAGTCATGGCTGTGCCGATTTTGACGACTATTGCGTTTGATGGGAACTTTTTCGCCCATTGTCCAAGCCGGATTTCCGTCACGGCGTCCCTGTCTCACAGTAGTGTTCAACGGCCGCAGGGTGAGCCCAATCAGTACAGGTTTCGCCCGCTGGTCGCGTGATATGCCATAATGCCGGAGTTGCGTCTTTTGTGTGCGCGTAACCGTTCACCGAATGCACGAATCCTCGTTGATACCTGGCGGACCAGAGAGTAATATCAGCATTCTATGGTGGTTTCCGTTCATAATCACGAGCGACGCGGGCGGCTTCTCGACCTCATACGGGTCCGTGGATTCGCCGCTCTCGAGGAACTGGTTCGGGAACTCGGCGTTTCCGAGTCCACGGTCCGTCGCGACCTCGACGCCCTGGAGGAACAGGGGGCGGCCAAGCGGACGCATGGCGGCGTGCTCTACGCCGGCGGCATGCCCCGGCTTGCGGAGTTCGACGAGCGGCAGCCCGCCCACTGGGCCGCCAAGCGGGCCATCGCTGCCAGAGCAGCGGAGGTGATCAGCGATGGCGAGACGGTGCTGCTCGACGGCGGCACCACCACCTACGAGGTGGCGCGGCTGCTGGTCGGCCGGTCGCTCCAGGTCGTCACCAACAGCCTGCCCGTCGCCAACCTTTTCGCCTCCGAATCCCGGAGCGACCTCGTCCTTCTCGGCGGCTACGTGTCGCCACGAACCGGTGTCTGCCTTGGGCCCTACGCCAACGAACTGCTCGGACGGCTTCACGTCACCACCACCGTGCTCTCGGCAGCGGGCATCGCCGACGAGGGCCTGTTCAACGCGCACCTCCTGCTCGCCGAGACGGAGCAGGCGATGCTCCGGGTGGCGGGCCGGGTGATCGTCGTCGCCGACAGTTCCAAGTTCGGCAGAAAGAGCCTCACGCTCGTCGCCCCGCTCGCCGAGATCGACGCCTTCGTTTCCGACGAGGGGCTCACCGACGACTGGAAGGCACGGATCTCCGCTGCCGGGCCCGAACTGATTATCGCCGCTATCCCGCCCGAAGCGGAGGACGACCGCGACCTCCGCTCCTCCACACGCCGTCGCCACGCCTGAGAACGCCCCATGGCCATCGCATCACCCAACCTCAACGGTCACACCGCCAGCCTCGATCGCGGCTCGATTGAGCGGATCGTCCGCGAGATTGTGCTTGCCTCACGCGGCGTACCTCCGTCGCAGGCGGCTGTCGCTCTGAAGGCAGAGCCGAAGCTCGTGGTGAGCATCTCGGCCCGCCACTGCCACCTCACCGACGAGCACGTCGTGAAGCTCTTCGGTCCCGGCAGCACGCTGACGCCCATGAAAAGCCTCTATCAGGACGGCTTCTACGCAGCCGAGCAGACGGTGATGCTCGTCGGGCCGAAGCGAAAGATGCTTCCCACCGTCCGTGTACTTGGGCCCACCCGCAAGGCCTCGCAGGTGGAACTCGCCTTCACCGACGGCATCTCGCTGGGCATCGACCTGCCCGTGCGGCCGAGCGGCAAGATCGCCGGCACGCCCGGCTGCGTGTTGGTCGGCCCCGCTGGGGCGATCGAACTCGCGGAGGGTGTGATTCGCGCCGAGCGGCACGTCCATATGAGCTTCGCCGACGCCGACTTTTTCGGCGTCAAGGACGGCGACCGCATGAGCCTCGCCATCAAGGGCTCGTGTGGCACCGTGTTTCGCGACCTGCTCGTTCGAGCCGACGCCACGAGCAAACTCGAGGTGCACATCGATACCGACGAGGGCAACGCCGCCGACCTTGATCACGCTGCGGGCGTGGAGTTGATCCGACAAACCTGAGACCCATGCCACAGGTTGAAAACCTGTGCTCCTTCAGACAACACGAGCCCCACGTAGCACAGGTTTTCAACCGGTGCCCACACAACACGACACCACGTAGCACAGGTTGTCAACCTGTGCCCACTCGACGCGACACCACGTAGCACAGGTTGTCAACCTGTGCCCACTCGACGCGA
>JBAXOU010000063.1:0-15713 GCA_037133115.1 Planctomycetota bacterium
ACCTGTGCTACGGGAGCGACCTGTGCTACGGGAGCGACCTAGTTCCTCGGCGGCCGCTCGTCGCGGACATACTTGTGGCACTGCACGCACTTCATCGTCACCTCCATCCAGGCCAAGGCGGCGCCGTCGAGGTTCTTTGCCTTGGCCGCCTTTCGTAGGCTGTCGCACGAGCGGCGAAAGTCGGCGCTCTGCCGCGCGTAGTCCTCGGTCTGCAGCACCTGCCAACTGGCGTCCTCGCTGGCGAGCGAGAGTTGCTGTGCACCCTTGTCGATGAGGTCGAAGTCCTCGACAGCCAGGCCCTCGAGGACGTTCTGCGAGTGGGCGAGTTTCGCCCGCATGAAGCCAGCCACCTGGTCCGTCTGCACCGCGGAATCGGCGGCGGTCAACCGTGAGACGGCGAAGCCCGCCGCCACGGCCACGACGGCGGCGGTCGCAACCCAGCGACCGCCGAACTCAGTCGCCGAACCCAAAATCCTCGTTGTAGCCCTGCTGGACGACCGCATTCTCGTTCCTTTCATGGGCGAGCAGATGATTGGCGAACGCGGCGAAGCCGTAGACGGCCTCGTCCCACGAATCGTCTCGGACGTCCTGCGCCGGCAGTTTCTTGACCAGAGCGTCGAGTTCGGTGAGGAGCCGGGGGTGCTCCGCCATCACCTCGCGAGCGGCCACCGAGAGCCGCGGCATCCGCGCGATCGATTCCTCGAGGAAGCCACCCTGCTCCTCCTGCACGAAGTGTTCGCGGAGGTGGTCGCGCAACTCCAGGAGCCGGTCACGGATGGCCTTCACCGGGGCGTGGCCGGCGTCGTGTTCGGGGGCGAAGTCGGCCCGCAGGGCGAGCAGTCGGGCGTGCAGGTCGCGATGCTGGCCGAGAAGGTGCCCAAGAATGACGGGATCGACGCGTCCTGAGGGAATCATGGTGGCAATCTCGCGGGAGACAACAACTACCGGGCCATCCCATTGTTAGGCTTGAGGGTACCGAAAGTCCCTTCAGCGTCGCGGGCTTCGCGACCGCGGCGAATGCGACGCTGGACACTTCCCCCTCGCCATCACTCGCGCTGGAGCACCATTTCATGGCCGACGAGACCTCCACCGCCGTCGCCGCGGGCCCGCTGGCTGCCGGGCGGCTCGGGTTCCAGTCGCGGGCCGTGCTGGTGGGCACCGGCATCGACGTGGCCGCCCTCGGTTCCACCGACCGCACTGGCAACGCGCCGCTCGTCGTGGAGCTGATCGGCTCGTCGCTCGGCGCCACGATCGCCGGCCACCGGCCATCGGGCGACGGCGTGGCCGTGATCTTTCGCTACGGGGCGATCGTGTTCTTCGACGTCTCGCCCGCGGCGATCAACGAGTACGTCCGGCAACTCGCCCCGCACATCCGCCAGCCTTCCCCCTCGGCCGACCAGGAGACGGAGGTGCTCGACATCCGCATCGAGCCCACCGGCAAGGAGACGATCGAGGGCAACACGCTCGTTCTCAATGACGTCAGTCGGGAGAAGCTGCAACTGGTGGCCGACGTGCTGGCCAAGAGCGTGTCGCTGGCGCACCACGAGCGGGCGATCGAGAGCCAGTTCGAACGGATCGAGCCGTTCGCCACCAACCTCGATCACTGGGGCCGCGGCGGCCGCGCGGCCCACGAGCTCCTCCAGCACCTCGGCGGGGCTCTGCTCGCCGAGCATCGCGTCGTGGCCGGCGCCCGCATCGAAGACTCGCCCGAGCTCCTCTGGGATCACCCGGAGCTCGAGCGGCTCTGGGCCCGCATCCGCGACGACTTCGAGATCCGCGAGCGATCGGCGGTGCTCCACGGCAAGCTCGGCCTGATCGCGAAGACCGCGGAGACGGCGCTGGAACTGATGCAGAACCGCCGCGCCCTGCGGGTCGAGTGGGCGATCGTGGGGCTGATCGTCTTCGAGATCGTTCTCACGCTCGTGCAGTGGTGGTTCGGGGCGGCCAGCCACTGAGCCTTTTCCGGGTCGCCTCCGAGCGCCGGGCTGAGGTATAACCGCGGCGACACCCCAGGAATCCCCGCATGCTCCGCTTCGCGTCCGCCGTCGCCCTGTTTCTGTCGCTCGTCGCCTCCGCCCGCGCCCAGAAGGTTGAGGTCGAGGAGTTCACCCTCCCCAACGGCATGCAGTTTCTGCTCGTGCCCCGCAACGACCAGCCCAACGTCGTCAGCGCCGGCTGGATCGCCCGCGTGGGCAGCGTGAACGAGCGGCCGGGGATCACGGGCATCAGCCACTTCTTCGAACACATGATGTTCAAGGGCACCGACACGATCGGCACCCGTGAGCCAGGCCGCGACGAGAAGTATCGCGGCGAGCAGAAGGCGGTCCGCGACGAGATCAACCGGCTCGTCTGGACGCGGCAGTACGACCGCTTCTTCAAGGGCGAGATCGACGACCCGTGGAATCCGGCCAACGACACGCAGGAGCTTCGCGTGCTCCGGGCACGGCTCGACGCGCTCATCAAGGCCCAGCAGGGCCGTGGCGAGGGGGGGCCGCAGGCCGGCACGATCGTCAAGGATGAGTTCGACCAGGTCTACACAAAGGCCGGCGGCAGCGGCATGAACGCTTTCACCACCTACGACCTCACCTGCTACTTCATCACGGTGCCGTCCAACAAGCTCGAACTCTGGGCCTGGATGGAGAGCGACCGGCTCAGCGACAGCGTGTTCCGCGAGTTCTACTCGGAGCGCGACGTGGTCCACGAGGAGCGGCGGCTCCGGACCGACAGCACGCCCACGGGCAAGTTCGAGGAGCAGTTCGACTCGATGTTCTGGGCGTCGAGCGGTTACTCGTGGCCCGTGATCGGCTGGCCGAGCGACCTCAATAGCTATACCTTCGATCAGGCGCAGGACTACTGGAACATCTACTACCGCCCCGGCAACCTCGTTGGCATCCTCGTGGGCGACTTTGATCCCGTGCGGGCGAAGCGACTGATCACGAACTACTTCTCGCGGCTCGAGCCGGGCAAGACCTCGCCGCCGCCGGTCGTCACGCTCGAGGTCGAGCAGCTCGCGGAGCAGCGGATGAATGCGGTCGGCGACGTGCCGCCGTCGGTCGAGGTCCGCTACCACACGGTGCCCGCCGGCCACGTTGATTCCTACCCACTCGACATGCTCGCCGAGATCCTCAACGACCGCACCGGCAGGCTCTATAAAGGACTCGTCGAAGGCCGCGGCATCGCGGCCGGTGCTCAGGCGATGAGCGACACGCGGAAGTACGCCGGCCTGTTTGCCTTGTCGGCCCAGGCCCGCGGCGAGGCCACCCCCGAGCAGCTCGAGGCGGCATGGTACGAGGAGCTGGCGAAGCTCCAAGCCGAGGAGCTTCCCGAACGCGAGCTGCGCAAGGTGAAGAACCGCGTGGCCGCCCAGAACTACCGGAAGCTCGAGAACAACATGTCGTTGTTCGTGCAGCTCGCCTTCTCCGAAGCCGTGCTCGACTGGCGGGAGATCAACGAGGGCCCCGCGAAGTACGAGGCCGTCACCGCCGCCGACATCCGCCGCGTGGCGAACAAGTATTTCAAAGACACCAACCGCAGCGTCGCCACCTACCGCCGCAAGGCGGAGTGACCCGCGACCGCCGCCGGCTTCACCAAGCAACCACCCCTCACGGACCTTCCATGACCATTCGCCTGTCCGCCGCCCGTCGCCTGTCCACCGCCATCGCCCTGCTCGTCGCAGCCCTCGTTTCGGCACCGGTCACTGCCGCCCCGCCCGCCACGCAGCCCACGGCCACATCCTCGGCGAAGCCGGCGCTGCCAAAGCGTCCGGAGGAGATCGCCTTTGAACCGCTCGCCTTCGAGCCGCCCGACGCCACGACGTTCCGCCGCACGCTGCCCGACGGCACCATCGCCTACCTCGCCCCGTCGCACGAGCTGCCGCTGGTCACGGTGTCGGTCACGTTCCGTGGCGGCTCGTCGCTCGATCCGGCAGACGCCCCCGGCCTCGCCTCGATGACCGCGCGAATGATCCGGGAAGGCGGCACAGCCAAGCAAAAGCCCACCGAGTTTGACGAGGCCCTCGATTTCCTGGCCACCGAGGTGGGTGTCTCGGCCAACGAGACCTTCACCGTGGCCACGATGAACTGCCTGAAGAGCAATCTCGACGAGAGCCTCTCGCTGTTCCTGGAGATGCTGCGGACACCCGGCTTCGATGAGGATCGGCTGGCCACGGGAAAGGCCCGCGTCCTCGAGGGTCTCAAGCAGCGGAACGACGATGCCGCGTCGATCATCGGCCGCGAGTGGAAGCGGCTGATCTACGGCCCCGAGCACTTCGAAGGTGCCGAGCCGACGGCCACCACCGTCGCCGCCATCGACCGTGGCCGGCTCGCCGCGATGCACAAGCGGATCATTCATCCGGGCAACGCGATCGTGGCGGTGTCGGGCGACTTCGAGGAGCCGGAGATGCTCGCCAAGCTCTCAAAGGCGTTCAACGGCTGGGAGCGGGGCGCGTTGGCTCCGCCCCCGACGCCGCCAACGGCAAAACTCGCTCCCGGCCTCTATCACGTGCCCAAGGAGATCCCGCAGGGCAAAGTGCTGATCGGCTCCCGGGCGATCACCCGCGACGATCCCGACGCGATCCCGCTGGTGCTGCTCAACGAGATTCTCGGCGCGGGCGGCTTCACCAGTCGCCTGATGCAGAAGGTGCGGAGCAACGAGGGGCTCGCCTACTCGGTCCGCTCGACCTTGCAGCCGAAGGTTGATTATCCCGGCGACTTCAGGGCCGGGTTCGAGAGCAAGAACGCCACGGTGGCTCTGGCCACGAAGATCGTGCTCGACGAGATCAAGGGCGTCCGCGACGAACTCGTGACCGAGGACGAACTCGACACCGCGAAGAAGAGCGTGATCGAGACCTTTCCGCGGCAGTTCGAGAGCAAGCCGCAGATGCTCCGCGTGTTCGTCAATGACGAGTGGACGAAGCGGCCGGCCGATTACTGGAAGACCTTCCGCCAGAAGGTGGCCGCCGTGACCCGCGAGGATCTCCAGCGAGTGGCGAAAAAGCACCTCGATCCCGCGACCATGGCAATCCTCGTGGTCGGCGACTGGGATGAGATCGCGAAGGGCGATCTCCAGGGCCGGGCGACGATGAAGGAGTTTTTTGGCGGCGAGGTGAAGCACCTGCCGCTGCGGGATCCACTCACGCTCGAACCAATGCCAGCCGATACAAGCGGCAAATGATCCACCGCCTCACGCTGCTTGCCGTCGCCCTTGCCATGCCCGTCGTCGCCGCGGGCCCGCCGACAATCGTCACGGCGCCACCGGGCAGCGGTCCGGTTGCCCAGTCCCACACCCGCACCTGGCGGCACAACCGCAAGACGGTCCGAATGACCCGCCGCACGCCCGACGTGATGCGGGAAGACGCCGCGCGGATCAAGCGAGGCGACCTCTTCAGCACGTGGTCAAACGCGGCTGCGAACTAGCTTGCGCGGGCAACGCCCTCCTGGCCTACCTTCCCCCGTAGCACAGGTTGGTAACCTGTGCCGAAGCCGTTTCAGTGCAGGTTGACAACCTGCACCTACTTCGCACGCGGCGCCTGCTTCAGTAGCACAGGTTGGTAACCTGTGCCGAATCCGTTTCGGTGCAGGTTAACAACCTGCACCTACGTCGGGCCATCGGCGCCCACGCGACATTTGGACGCATCAACCGTTCAACGTGTCCAGGAGCCTTCTCTATGCCACGCCTTGCCACCATCGCCATCGCGGCCCTCCTCGCGCCAGCCGTCCACGCTGCCGAGCCCGTGGGCGGCCGCTGGTCGCTTGAGCCCGGGCACGAGAAACCCCGGTATCTCTTTCGTGACGGCGACAACTCGGTCGACCTCTTCTCCTACCACCAGAGCGACTCGAATAAGGACGGCACCGACGAGGTGCGGCTTCGCCACGAGCCGGAGTTCCTCGTGATCGAGAGCCAGGGCTGGCCCAACCATCCCACGGCCACGTTCCCCAACAGCGGCAACCCCAACACGATCAGTGTGCAGGAGTTCACGTTTCGGCTGCCGCTCGAGCCCCGCAAGGCCGCCGAGATCACGCGGCTGCCGATGGGGCCGATCGGCGTGGCGATCAACGGCGTCGTGTTCTTCAACCCCTTCGAGCAGGGCGGGATGAACGCCGTCGAGGGCTACTCGGAGGTCTGGCTCGACAGCTGCTGCGGCCATCCGCAGCAGACCGGCGTCTACCACTACCACAAGTATCCGACCTGCGTGAAAAGCCCCTTCGCCGACGATGGCACCCGGCACTCACCCGTGATCGGCTTCGCCTTCGACGGCTTCCCGATTCACGGCCCCTATGAATCCGACGGCGTGATGGCGAAGGATCTCGAGGGCGATCGCGCGCTCGACGTCTGCAACGGCCACGAGGATTCCGAGCGGGGCTATCACTACCACGTCACGCCGGGGAGGTTTCCGTATGTGATCGGCGGCTACCATGGCGTGCCGGAGCCGTCCAACAACCGCGGGCTTCGCTGGATGGGCACGGGCGCGATCGAAGACAACGCCGAGGGGGAGAGCCGCATGGAGGCTGTGATCGCAGAGGTGCGGCCGGGCACGCTGCCCCGAGGCGGTCGCCGTGAGGTGATGCTCGTGCTCGATCCGGCGGCTGCCCGCCGCGGCCCGATCCCGGATGGGAAGCCGTCGTGGGTGCAGTGTGGCCCCTACGAGGCGGTGGCGATCGCCCGCGAAGGCAATACGATCACTGCGACGCTCGACGTGCCCGCCGACGCGTCGCTCGGCATGCTGCTCGACTGCCACCTCGAGTTCGAGGCGGGCCGCCGTACGCGGGCGGTGAAGAAAAACGACGTCCTGAGGATCGTGGAATGAACCGTCTTGAATCCGTTGTCCTTGCGGCCGTCGTTCTGACGATGGCGGCCTCGTCTGCCGCTGACTGGCCCCGGTTCCGTGGGCCGGGCGGGCTCGGCATCGGCGAGTCAGCGGTGCCGCTCGAATGGAGCGACGACAAAAACCTGCTCTGGAAGACACCGCTGCCGGGCCCGGGCTCGTCGAGCCCGGTGATCCACGGCTACGACGTGTTCGTGACCTGCTACTCGGGCTACGGCGTGCCGGGCGACCGCGGTGGCGAGCCGGCGAAACTCATGCGGCACCTGCTCTGCATCGACCGCCAGACCGGGGCGGAGAAATGGCGGCGTGACGTAGCCGGCGACCTGCCGGAAGATGCCTACGAGGGCTTTCTCACCGAGCACGGCTACGCCAGCAGCACGCCCGTCGTGGATGCTGACGCGGTCTACGCCTTCTTCGGCAAGAGCGGCGTGATCGCCTTCGATCGTGCCGGCAAGGAGCTCTGGCGGGTCGGCGTGGGCAAGGAGTCGAGCAATCGCCGCTGGGGCTCGGCGGCGAGCCTGATCCGTCACGGCGACCTCGTGATCGTCAATGCCGCCGAGGAGAGCCAGTCGATCCGTGGGCTCGACCGGCGGACCGGCCGCGAAGTCTGGAAGGCCGATGCCGCTTCGCTGGAACTCGCCTACGGCACTCCCTCACTCGTGCGGCTCGCCGATGGCCGCGAGGAACTCGTCGTCGCCGTGCCCTCGGAGGTCTGGGGCCTCGACCCGGCTACGGGCAAGATCCGCTGGCATGCGAGCCACGCGCTCACGGGCAACATCTCGCCGAGTGTGCTCGTGGATGGCGACGTGGTCTACGTGTTCGGCGGATTCCGCTCGGCCGGGTCGTTCGCCGTGCGGGCGGGCGGCACCGGCGACGTGACGAAGTCGCACATGCTCTGGACGAGCAAGGCGAGTTCCTACGTGGCCACGCCGCTCCTCCACGACGGGCATCTCTACTGGATCGACGACCGCGGCCAAGCGTTCTGCTCGAACGCCACGACGGGCGAGCAGGTCTACCGCAGCCGCGTCGCCGAGATCACCGGCGGCGGCCGGCCGGTCTATGCGTCGCCGGTGCTGTCCGACGGCCGGCTGATCGTAGCCACTCGCTGGGGCGGCACGCTGGTCCTGCCTGCCAAACCCGACTACTGCGTGCTGGCCTGCAACCGGTTCGCCAGCGACGAAAGCGACTTCAGCGGCACGCCCGCGATCGCCGACGGCCGGCTCTACCTCCGGTCGGGCCGGTTTCTCTACTGCGTGGGTGAGCCCCAGCCGTAACCTTTTTTCCGCGCCGCCGTTGAAGCATGAGGTAAGGGACGTATCCCAGCCAGGATCCCCGATTTGCTCCCAGGGAGTTCACCGATGAGAACCTTATTCGCACTCGGCATCGTGGTCGTCAGCGCGATCTGCGGCCAGCTCGTCACCGCGCAGCCGCCGGAGCGACGGGACGGTCCGCCACCGGAGCGGCGCGATGGCCTGCGCGATGCCCTCGACACCAATGGCGACCACGAACTCGACGCCGACGAGATGAAGAACGCCACCGACAACCTCACGAAGGCCGATCGCAATGGCGACGGAAAGATCGACCACGAGGAGTTTCGTCCGCCGCTGCCGCCCATCCCGCGCGGCGAGGGAGGCTTCCGCGGCCCGCCGCCGGCTCGCGAGAGTGGCTCAGAACGCGGGCCGGTGCGTGACGGCGGGTTTCGCGGCGAGGGCGGGCCACGCCCCGAGGGCGGTCCGAGCCCCGAGCGGTTCGTCGAGCGGGCGATGGCTTTCGACGCCGATGGCGACGGCAAACTCGACCGCACCGAGATGGAGAAGTTTGCCGGCGAAATGATGCAGCGGCTTCGCGGCGGTATGGCCGCGCGTGCCGCAGGTCCCGCAGCCGAACGCGGCGGTGGGTTTCGACCTGGCGACGGCCCGCGTCGTCGTCCCGACACTGCTGAAGGCACGGAAAGTGGCGAGCGGCCGGAGCGTCCGCGGCGTCCCGAGTAAGGCAGGGTATGCTCGGCGGAGCATGAACCACCCCACCGAACTGCTCCCAGCCCGTCCCGCCGAAGCCCACGCGCTTGCCGTCGCCCGCACGCTGCCGGGAGAGCGGATCGTCTGCACCACGGCCGGCCGCGGTCAGGCGGCACACTCACTCGCCGTCGAGCGGCCCAACGCGGCGGTCGTCGCCTGGTTCCACGATCTCCACCCGTGCACCGCGGCACAGGCGTCGTGGACGCCGGCGCCACCGAATCTCGCCGCCGAGTGCGTGGCCGACATGCCGGCCGGGCCCTACGATCTCGCCGTCGTGCCGCTGGCGAAGAATGGCGAGGCCGAGTTCTCACGAGACGTCCTCCAGGCCGCCATTCAAAATCTCGCCATCGGTGGCCACCTCGTCGTGGCGATCGATAACCCCCGCGACAAATGGCTCCACGAGCAGCTTGCCGAGACGGGCGAAACGGTCAGCGTGCGACCGGTCGAGGGGGCCAATCGCAAGGCGAAGTCCGGCACGATCGCCTATGTCGTTGAGAAGACGCGTGAGCTTTCGAAGGTTCGCGACTTCACCTGCGAGGTGGTGTTCCGCGACCGCGATCGGCTGCTCACGGCCTTCACGCGACCGGGCGTGTTCGCCCACCGGCGGATCGATCCAGGCGCCCGCCACCTGCTCGGCGCCGTCGATGTCGCCCCCGACTCGCGGGTGCTCGACATCGGCTGCGGTTCGGGCTGCGTAGCCCTCGGAATCGCGGCCCGCGACGAGAGCGTCCGGGTGCACGCCCTCGACTCGTCGGCCCGAGCGGTCGATTGCACGCTTCGGGGCGTGGCGGCCAACGTCCTGACGAACGTCACGGTCGCGCTCGAGGCGGAAGGCCGCGTGCCGGAGCCCGGCTCGTGGGATCTCGCGTTGGCGAATCCGCCCTACTACTCCGACTTCCGGCTTGCGGAGCTCTTCGTCGAGGCGGCCCGGCTGGCGCTGGCACCAGGGGCCACGCTGCTGGTGGTCACGAAGCAGCCGATCTGGTACCTCGAGCACCTCCCGCGCATGTGGTCGAGCGTCGCCCGCGAGGAGGTAAAGGGCTATCACGTCATCGAGGCCGTGCGGCCCTAGCCCGTTGCGCCGGCTCTTCCCGTAGCACAGGTTGTCAACCTGTGACGCAATCACCCCGCGTAGCACAGGTTGGTAACCTGTGCAAAATCCCTTCACCGCAGGTTGCCAACCTGCGGCTACGTTACCCGCCCCACGTAGCACAGGTTGTCTACCTGTGCCTGCAGTGGTGCCGACCTCGCTTCACCGCAGGTTGCCAACCTGCGGCTACTTTCGCAGAGCCCACTACTGGTTCACGTGCACCACGGTCGCGGGCGGGAAGCCGTTGAAGTGCGTGCTACTCGCGGCCGAGTAGGCCCCGATGTTCTCGCTGTAGAGATACTCGCCGATTTCGAGATCGGGCAACTGCTCCGACAGGCTGATCGTGTCGAGGGCGTCACACGTCGGCCCAAACACGGCGCAGACCTGCGGCGTGCCCCGCTTGAAGCTCTTGAGGTGGTACGTGCAGTGGTCGAAGATCACGCCGGAGTAGGTGTGATAGACGCCGTCGTCCACGTAGTAGCCGAGTTTCTCGTTGCGAAACGCCTTCCCGATGATCTTGCTGACCGCCGTGCCCGCCGAGGCCACGAGAAACCGCCCTGGCTCCGCGAGGATCTCGATCTCCTTGGGAAACAGCCGGTCGAGTTCGTGGTTGATCGTCTTGGCGAGAGCGGAGAACTTCGGCACCGTGGCGTCGTAGGCCGCGGGAAAACCACCGCCGATGTCGAGCAGTTTGAGGTTGAAGCCCCGCGACTTCGCCTCGGCGAAGATGTTGGCGCAGAGGTTGATCGCCTGGATGTAGTTCTGCGGGTTGGTGCACTGGCTGCCGACGTGAAACGAGAGCCCCTCGACAACGAGGTCGTGTTCGTGGGCGTACTTGATCAGGTCGACCGCCTCGCCGGGCAGGGCCCCAAACTTGCTCGAAAGCTCCACCATCGATCCGGTGTTGGGCACGCGGAGCCGCAGCGCGAGGCCCGCATGCGGAGCGTGCTTGGCAATCTTCTTGACCTCCTCGTGGTTGTCATAGGTCACCAGCGGCTTGTAGCGGTCGAGTTCCTCGAGCGTCTCAACCGGCTTGATCGGGTTGGCGTAGATGATCTTGTCCCAGATGAAGTCCTGCCGCTGCTTCGCCGGGAGCTTGGCGATGTATTGGTAGACGGTGCGAAACTCCTGAATGCTCGCCACGTCGAAGCTGCCACCGAGTTCGTAGAAGGTCTTCACGATCGCCGGGTCGCTGTTGACCTTCACCGCGTAGTAGATCTGCACGCGGGGAAAGTGCTTACGGAACAGCGCGTAGTTCTTCCGCAGTTCGGCGTGGTCGACGACGAACAGGGGCGTGCCGTGCTTCTTGACGAGTTCGAGGAGAGACTTGTGATTCACGCGTGGTGCCTACCTTCTGGAAATGGCTCGGCCGAAATCGCGAGCCGACTCACTGATACGCAGTGCCGCCGAGAATGTTCGCCGGGGCGGCGGCAGTATATCGGGCGGGGTCCTGGCCGTGGCCTCGCGCCACGGCAGCCGGCGCTCAATCCGCTTCGTGCCGATTTGCGGGGCGACAGACGAGATACGTCCCGAGCGCCATCAGCATGCCGGTGAGCGCGTACGACAGCACGTATTTCATGCCGCCGAACCCGACCGACGGCGTTGCCGACTTCGGCGCTGCCGCAGCCTGCGGGGCCGCACCCGCGGCGGCATTGGCACCGTTGGCCATCATCTGATTCCGGGCCGCGTTCGCCGCCCCCAACTCCGTCAACGATACCTGGCCCAGCGCCATCGTGGGCCACGCGACGAGGGCCGCCAACACAAAACAGTTGTTTCGGAGTCGTCGAATCATCGTCAGCTCCTTACGAGGAGGGTGGGCGGCCACAGCGCGGATTCTTGCCGAGCGCCGAGCTCAAATCGGAGCGGAGAGATTCGAACTCTCGACCTCTTGGTCCCAAACCAAAATCGGCGCTCGATTGACGATCATAGACGAACGGTCCGAAAAATACGATTTGCATTGATTTACACGGCAAAAACGGCGATATTTGTTCGTTGAAGGGGATGCGTCTCGATTGACCCGAGTTGACCGCGCGCATAGCCCCGGCATAGCCCCGAGCAGATTCCTAGCCCCGAGGTGAACGCCATGCCGACCGCCGAGAAACGCAAACTGACCAAGCGGACGATCGACGCGATCCCGTCCCCGAGCGGGGCGGAACGGGTTGTGGTCCACGACACCGAGGTAAAGGGATTCTCAATCCGCATTTCGCGCGGCGCGAGGACGTTCTATCTCTACCGCTGGATCGGCGGACGACCGCAGCGGATCCGGCTCGGGACCTACCCCGAGCTGACCCCCGAGGCTGCTCGCCGGCTCGCCGAAAAATCGAACGGCGAGGTAGCCCAAGGAAAAGACCTCGCCGCCGACCGCCGCCGCCGCCGGCAACCGACCCGCACGGACCCGACCCTCGCCGAGCTGTTCGACCATACGCTCGAGCACCATTGGAAGCCCCGAGCGCGGACGTGGGAATGGCAGAAACAGGTCTTCGACAATCACACCCCGGCATCGTGGAAGACCCGCAAGCTATCCACGCTCGGCAAGGTGGACGTGATCGAGCGGCATACCGCCCTCGGGAAGAAGAACGGACCCTATATCGCGAACCGCTGGCGGGGAATCCTGCACCGGCTGTTCGAAGTGGCGATCGAGGATTTTGATTTCACGGGCGGGAATCCGGTGCGAAAGGTAAAGCCTTTCACCGAGCAGGAACGCGAGCGATTCGTCACCCCTGAAGAACTGCCCCGGCTGTTCGACGCGATCGACGCCGCCGAGGACGTGCGGGTTGCTGATTTCCTGCGGCTTGCCCTGCTGACCGGCGCTCGGCGAGGGGCGCTGCTGCGAATGAGGTTCGCGGACGTGGACCTCGGGCGAGCGGTTTGGACCATTCCCGCGAGCGATTCAAAGAACGGGACACCGGTTCACGTCCCCCTGGTCCCCGAGTCGATCGAGGTGATCCGCTCGCGGCTAGTCGCCGCCGGCGGGCGGGAATGGGTGTTTCCTGGTCGGCATGGCAAGGGACACCTTTCGGACGTGCGGAAGCCGGTGAAGAAGATCTTCGACGCCGCCGGCTTCAAGGACGTTCGGCTGCATGATCTGCGGCGCACGTTCGGGTCGTGGCAAGCCGCGAACGGGTCGTCCGAGCTGCTGATCGGCAAATCCCTCGGACACCGGAACACGCGGTCTACGGCGGTCTACGCGCGGCTCAATCTGGATCCCGTCCGGCAGTCCGTCGAACGGGCAACTAATGCCATGCGCGAGGTTGTCGATTCCGCTCGAGCAAAACGGGAAGCCGCCACGAAGAAACGGAAGGGGCGAGGGTGAAGCGGAAACCCGCCCGCAAGCCGGCGAAGAAACGGCGAGCCGCCGAGGCTCACGGGATTCCGCTCGGGAACGGCGAGATTCAAGGAACCCTATTCCCGGTCGTCCTGCGACCGGACGCCGAGGTGCGAGCCGAGCAGGACGGCGGCATCCTGTACGGGCAACTAGACCCCGTGGCCGAAGAACTGCAAACCGTTGCGAAAGGGATCCTCGAGGACGTGCAGCGGTGGCAAATGGAACATTCCGACAAGCCTCGCCACTACAGCTGGAGAGCACCGGGTTTCACTCGCTTCTACACTGCCGAGGAATCCGTCCTGGTCGATCTGGTCGAACGGGTCGTCAAAGCTGGATTCGAGGCTGCGGTCGAACGGTATCGGTCCGAGGTGGCGGATCTGGTCGCGCGGCTCGAGCGGCAGACCAGGATCCTCGAGGAACGGCGAGATAACGGGCAATCGCTTGCCGAGGAAGGACGTGCGGCAAGGAAAACAAAGACAGACCGCCACGCCGAAAAAGTCCGCCGAATCTACAAACGAGTCCGCCCGTCGTTTCCATCTGGTCCCAAGGGGAACGGGGCGGCGCTCGCGGACGTTTCTCGCCGCGCTGGTCCCTCGCCCGGTTTTGAGAAGCCCATGACCAAACAAGGGATCCGGAAGATTCTGAAACGCTGCGGCATCCCTTGCCGCTAGGAAACTTCTAGGTTTTCACAATCGGAAGAACGTTTCCGGTCGCCCCATAGGTTTCGTTTCGTCGCAATCAATCGTCCGTCGTGGACGGCGTGCGACGAACGCGAAACCGAAAGGGACGACAAATGAGCGTTGCAACGGAAGACCGGCTGCTGACCAGGAAGCAAGCCGCCGAGGTGCTCGGCTTTCAGCCGCAGACCCTCGCCCGCTGGAAGTGGGAAGGACGTGAAGACCGCCCGCCCGAGGTTCGGGTCGGGGGCCGCGCCGTCCGCTATCGGGCATCCGCGCTCGCGAAGTGGATCGCCGAGCGCGGCGAGAACTCGACCGGCTCGAGCAGGACCAGGAACCCGAGGACCTAACCCCCAAAAACTGCGAGCCGCCGGGGTGAGATCCGGCGGCTCGCGGAAACCCGCGTAGGAGGCGGGTCGATATGTTCGGAATCTACTGCGCCGATCCGGCGCTGCAAACGTCGATCGTGGACGCTCTGCGATTCTACGGTCTGGAACCAAGCCCCGCCGCCGCGAACCGCCGCCCTGCCCCGGCTCGGACCTACGGCGAGCAAGTCCGGCGGATCGACCTCGCGGGCAAGGTGCTCGCCCTGGTCCGCCGGGAAGTCCCTGTCGGGGCGGACGACCGGCGGCTGATCGAGCGGCTTGTCGATTCGGCTTGCCAGCGGACCGAGGACGTGGACCGTCCGCCGCTGGGGTCGTCGTGCGCCGGGGCGAGCGTTGCCGCGTTTGCGGCATACGCTGCGGCGGGCGGTGGAATGATCGGGTCGTTTGAATCCTTCCGCCGGGGTTTCCTGTCGGACGCCGAGCTGCTCGAGCCGGCGGTCGTTCCTGCTGTCGCACGGCAGGACGTGAAACCTGCACCGCTGACCACGAACCCCAGCCGCAGACCGCCCCAGCCGGGGACGGCAACGCCGGCGAAGACGAACCCGACCAGGACGGTCCGCTCGAGCCGTTGGAGCGGCGCCGGGAAGGGGGTGCGGTCGTGAACGTCGAACGGTTGAAGAACACGGGGTCCGCCCTCGGGCGACACCTTGCCCGCGTTGAAGCGGAGCTGCGACAAGCCGACCGGCTGCACGGGCGGCAGCGGGAAACGGTCCTGCGGGGCGCGGCTCGCGGTTTCATGCAGGCGGGGTTTCACGATCTGGCGAAGGACGTTCGCCGGCGAGCAAGGAAAGGGGGTTCGACGTGACCAGGAAGAACGACAAGCCGCCGCATATCGACGCTATGCGCCGCCGGCTCGAGGAAGCGGCGCGGCGGACCAGGAAGGACACCCGATCCCCTGGTCGGCTGCGGGGGCAACGGCTGCTATTCGAAACGGACGAACAGGGACGGCTTTGGGGCGTGCAGAAACGAAAGGAAAAGAAATGATCGACCCGAGGAACACCATGATCGTGAACGGGCAGGAAGTCGCCGAGGGGTGGGACCGCGTTCTCGCCGAGGCGCAGGACCAGCGGACCTACGCGATCGCGGGCGAGGTGCTCGAGCGGATCCCGTTCGGCAGGGATTGGTCCGGCAAATCCTCGGACGCGGCGAGCTGTCGGGACTGCGCCGCCGCCCGTGGCGAGCTGCACGTCCCTTTCTGCTGTTGGGAACAGTGTCCGAGCTGCGGCGGACAGGTTATCGGCTGCGGCTGCGAACACGACGACAACCAGGACGGCGAGGTGCAGGAATGAGCAAGCGTAAGCCTGCACCGCCGCCGCCGGCGCTGACCGCCGAGATCCTTTCGCACCGCCGAGGGTTCGAGCGGTTCGTCCTCGAACACGCCGAGCCGTGGCATA
>JBAXOU010000064.1:0-15412 GCA_037133115.1 Planctomycetota bacterium
AGTGGGCGGCGAGGGACTCGAACCCCCAACCCCCTCGGTGTAAGCGAGGTGCTCTGACCAATTGAGCTAGCCGCCCTGATGTTCCGTCAATCCATCCGTGGCCTTTACCGTCGGCATCGCACGACGACTAAGTGAGTCTAACCGAGATTTGTGGCCAGGCGACGGGCACGGGCAGCCCCGAGCGGGGCGGCACACAGGTTGACAACCTGTGCTACTCAGAGCAGGGGAGCCCCGAGCCGCCGCGGGGCGTTGTGCAGGTTGACAACCTGCACCTACGTGAGAGCAGCGAGTCAGGCCGGCTTTGGCGGCGGCACGATCACACGGACGCCGAGCTCCACGAGCTGCTTCGTCTCGACCGACGACGGGGCACCGGTCATCAAGTCGCTCGCCTTCTGCGTCTTCGGGAACGCGATCACGTCGCGAATGCTATCGAGCTTGCCAAACAGCATCACCCAGCGGTCGATGCCCAGGGCGATGCCACCGTGCGGCGGGGCGCCGCTCCGTAGGGCGTCGAGCAGGAAGCCGAACCGCTCGCGAGCCACCTCCGGCGTGATGCCGAGCAGCTTGAAGACCTTTTCCTGCGTCGCCCCGTCGTGGATCCGGATCGTGCCGCCGCCAGCCTCGGAGCCGTTGATCACCAGGTCGTAGGCCACGGCGCGGCAGGCGGCCGGGTCACTCTCCAGAAGGTCGACGTCGGACGGCCGCGGGGCCGTGAACGGATGGTGCATCGACGCCCAGCCTCCGCTCTCGGTGTCCTTCGCGAACATCGGAAAGTCGACCACCCACGAGAAGTGCATCGCATTGGGGTCGTAGAGACCGAGCGAGGCGCCGAGCCGCTTGCGGAGCATGTGGAGTGCCTTGCACGTCACGTCGAAGGAGTCGGCCACGATGAGCGCGAGGTCGCCTGGCTCGCAGCCGAGTTTCGCCTTCACCGCATCGGCCACGCCCGTGAGGTTCTTCGCCACCGGCCCGGAGAACGAGCCGTCAGCCTCGACCTTCAGCCAGACGAGGCCCTTGGCCCCGCCCTCCATCGCCACGGCCGTAAGGTCGTCGAGATCCTTGCGGGAAAACTTCGCTGCGGCTCCGGGCACGCGGAGGCCGCGGACCCGACCGCTGTTCTCGACCGCTCCGCGGAAGACGCGGAAGTCGCTCTCTCCGGCGATCGCTGTGAGATCGACGATCTCCAGGCCGTAGCGGAGATCGGGGGCGTCGTGACCGAACCGCTCCATCGCCTCGTCCCACGAGAGCCGCGGCAGCGGCAGCGGCACGTCGATCCCGAGGATCTCCCGAGCGGTTCGTTGCACGAGCCCCTCGATCACGCCCATCACGTCGTCCGCTTCGACGAACGACATCTCAACGTCGAGCTGGGTGAACTCCGGCTGCCGGTCGGCGCGGAGGTCTTCGTCGCGGAAGCACTTGGCCACCTGCACGTAGCGGTCGAAGCCGGCCATCATCAGGAGCTGCTTGTAGAGCTGCGGCGACTGCGGCAGGGCGAAGAACGAGCCGTGGTCGAGGCGGCTCGGCACCAGGTAGTCGCGGGCTCCCTCCGGCGTGCTGCGGCCGAGCATCGGCGTCTCCACGTCGATGAAGCCGAGCACGTCGAAGTGGTCGCGCATGATCTTCACCATCCGGCTCCGCAGGAACATGTTCTCCTGCATGGCGGGACGCCGGAGGTCGAGCCAGCGGTGCTGGAGGCGGACTTCCTCGCCGGGAAGTTCGGTGGCGCCCGGCTGGAAGACGGGTGTCTCCGCCTCGTTGAGCACGTCGAGTTCGCGGCACACCACCTCGATCTCGCCGGTGACGAGCTTCGGATTGGTCGTGCCCGCGGGCCTCGCGCCGACGGCCCCCCGAACGCGGATCACCCACTCCGGCCGCACCACCTTGGCTGCCTCGAGCGTGCCGGCGGGGCTCTCCGGTCCGATCACGACCTGTGTCCTGCCCCAGCGGTCGCGGAGGTCGATGAAGATCACGCCCTTGTGGTCGCGGATGCGATCCACCCAGCCACAGAGGACGACCTCCGTACCAAGCTGGTTCGAGCGAAGTTCACCGCAGGTATGGGTTCGAAGCACAGATGCACCTTTCTGCGAGCCCCTGACACGCCGGCTTCCGCGGGCGGTGGGGGTGATCGCGACTTACGTGTCGGATGAGAACGCGGACGTGATCAGGAGCACGACCGCCAGGAGGATGCCCAGCCCCAGGAGCGGAACAGCACCCCAGTAGACGAGCAGTGGTGCCGAGTCGCCGAGCGACGAGCCGGCGAAGATCGCCGTCAGCATCAGCACGGCGAACAGGAGGACCAAGGCGAGGGCCGTCCAGGCGAGCACTTTGGGAAGCATGCCCGGAATCTACCTTGCCACCCGCGGAGTCGCCAGCGCCGCCGCACGGCCCGCGGCATCCCGCTCGAACTCCAGCTGCAGCTGCTGCGTGGTCTCACCATCGCCCGCAAACTCGCGATAGAGGAGGCTCGGCTGAATGTCGTGGTTGTGCTGGTATTTTTCGCTCGAGTATTCGGTGATGTCGCCGTGGATCTGGTGGAAGAAGATCTGGCAGATCGGCACGCCCGGATAGATCTTCACCGGCTGCACGGCAAACATCTCCAGCGTCCAGTAGCCGCAGAAGCCGACGTCGCCAAACCCGGCGGTCACGTGGACGAACAGCCCGAGCCGGCCAATCGAGCTCCGGCCCTCGATCATCGGCACGAGGTTATGCGTTTCCGTGCGCTCGACCGTGCGGCCGAGGTAGAGCTGGTTGGGCGTGAGCACGAGCCCATCTTCGGGGATCGTGATCCGCTCGACGCGGTTGCTCTTCCGCATGTCGAGCACCACCTCCTCGTAGACGAGCAGTTCGTCGTGCAACGAGAGGTTGTAGCTGTTGGGGTTCAGCCGGCTGTCGTCGAACGGCTCGATGACGACATTCCGGCCGAGCTGCTGCCGAATTTCGTTGCCAGAAAGAATCATGAGGGGCTCCCGTACGCAGGCGGAGGTGGAACGCACGAACGGGTGAAAGACGCCGAGTAGAAGTCTACGCCGCCGACCGCGATCCTGCCCATGGGGGCCGCAGCCACGGCCTCCATACCTGCCCGACAGCTCAGCGGGAGCCCGGCACCTTCACGCCGACACGCGGACAGAGGTCGAGGAGCGAGCAGTCGTCGCAGACCGGACGGCGGGCCGAACAAACGCCACGGCCGTGTTCGATCATCCGGTGGCTGAACGCGATCCAGTGATCCCGGGGCAGCACCCGCACCAGGTCGCGTTCGGCGCGGACGGCGTCGGCGGCCCGCGTCAGGCCGAGCCGCCTCGAAATTCGGCCCACATGAGTATCCACGACCACCCCCGATGCGATCCCGAAGGCCGTTCCAAGTACCACGTTGGCCGTCTTTCGTCCCACACCGGGGAGGCGGACGAGTTCTTCGATCGTCTGGGGCACCTCGCCGCCGTGGCGGTCCACGAGCGCTTGGCCGCAGCCACGCAGGCTCTTCGCCTTGGCTCGAAAGAAGCCCGTGCTGCGGATCACGGCCTCCAGGTCTCGCGGCGTGGCCCCGGCGAGGGCCGCCGCATCGGGCCAGCGGCGAAACAGCTCCGGCGTCACCATGTTGACCCGCTTGTCGGTGCATTGGGCCGAAAGAATCGTGGCGATCACGAGCTGGAATGGCGAGGCGAAATCGAGGGAGCAGTGGGAGTCGGGATAGGTCTCGCGAAGCCTCCTGGCGATCGCCTCGGCCCGGCAAGACCGGGCCGAGGCCGATTCCCGACGGGACGCCCCCTCGGGACGAGCCGGACCAGATGTCTGCCTCTTCGGGCGACGGGTGTTACGATTCACGGCGTGCCCCTGACCAAGACGGTGGGCGGCTCGGCGGGATACTTCGGATTTTGATCGGGATGCACATGGCCTCGGAAACGAACGACTACGAGCCGCTCTATCTCGCCGGAATCGAGAAGTTCAACGAGTGCGATTATTACGAGAGCCACGAGGTCTGGGAGGAGCTCTGGACCGAATACCGGGGTTCTTCCAGAAAGTTTTACCAGGGGCTGATCCAGGCGGCCGTCGCCCTCTACCATTTTGGCAACGGCAACATCCGCGGGGCGCGAAAACTCCACCTGAGTGTCCACGGCTACCTCGAGCCCTACGCCCCGAAACATCTCGGGCTCGACCTCGTCTCGTTTCTGGCCGACTTCGACCGCTGCCTTGCCGACGTGGCGAAGAGCACCGAGGATTTCCCCGACATCACGCTCGACCCCGACCTGCTTCCCGAGATTCATCTCGATCCGCCCCCCGCGGCTCCCGCCGCCTGACCTCAACGCTGCACCGCCCATGCCCGACGAGCCGCTCGCCTTCTCGCCAGATCAGTTCTCCGGACTCGCCCGGATGTTCCCGCTGCCGAACCTGGTCATGTTTCCGCACGTCATGCAGGCGCTCCACGTCTTCGAGCCGCGTTACAAGGCGCTGTTCGAGGAGGCGATCGAGGACGACCGGCTGATCGCGCTGGGGTCGCTCGCCCCGGGATGGGAGGACAACTACGACGGCCGCCCGCCGCTGCGGCCCCACGCCTGCCTCTGCCGGATCGCCACCCACCAGAAGACCGCCGAGGGCACCTACAACGTGCTCGTGCTCGGCGTCCGCCGCCTCCACCTCGTCAGGGAACTCCCTCCCAAAAAAGTCTTTCGCCTGGTCGAGGCGGAACTCCTCGATGACGTCGAGCCCGATGCCGCGACTCCAGACGCCGCTGCCGGTCTTCAGCGGCAGCTGCTCGAAGCCTTCAAGCAATCGATGCCCCATGTGCCCAATGCCCACGAGCAGCTCGATCAACTGCTCGGCAGCCAGATCACGCTCGGTATGCTCACCGACATCGTCGCCTACACGATCGACCTCGACTTCGACACGAAGCTCCGTCTGCTCTCGGAGTGCGACGTCTTCGAGCGGGTCCGTCTGCTCCTCGGCGCGATCACCTCACGGGCAGCCGCCGGCCAGCGCCGCATCTTCCCACCCAACTTCAGCCCGAACTGAATACACGATACACGGCTGCACGGCCCTCCAAGGCCCGTGCAGCCTGGCACGAGCAGGCGGCCCTCCGGGCCTTGCCCACACGTGGTGCGGCCCTCGTGGCCCGTGCAGCCTGGCACGAGCAGGCGGCCCTCCGGGCCTTGCCCGGATCCAAGGGCACACAGGTTGACAACCTGTGCTACTGGGGGCACACAGGTTGACAACCCGTGCTCCTGGGGACCGGTAGGCGAGCGAGGGGCTGCCCATGCCCAGGAGCCGGCGTTTGCTTTCTTCGCGCAGCCGGATGGCGGAGCGGAGAAAGCACCGAGTGAGCGGAGGGCAGGATGCCCGCAGCGAACGTCCGGCGATGGGCGTGGGTAGCCCCGAGTGGCCGCGATGGACAGACACAGGTTGACAACCTGTGCTACGTGGGGAGCCCAGAGCCAGGCCAGATGCGGCCGCGATGGACAGACACAGGTTGAAAACCTGTGCTACGGGAGGCGGACGGCTGGTAAAGTGAGTTCGCCATGACCCAACCCCATTCCGTCGATCACGCCCGCATCGAGCGGGCCGTCCGCGAGATCCTCGCCGCCGTCGGTGAGGATCCCGACCGCGAGGGCCTCCTCGAAACGCCCGCCCGCGTCGCCCGGATGTACGCCGAGATGTTCAGCGGGCTCCACCAGGATCCACGCGTCCATCTGCAGAAGGCCTTCCAGGAGAAGTATGACGAGATCGTGCTCGTTCGCGACATCGCCTTCAACAGCGTCTGCGAGCATCACCTGCTGCCGTTCATGGGCCATGCCCACATCGGCTACATGCCCGATGGCCGTGTGCTCGGCCTCTCCAAGCTCGCGCGGGTGGTCGAGGCGGTGTCGCACCGGCCGCAGGTGCAGGAGCGGATGACCGAGCAGATTGCCGACCTCCTGGAACACGATCTCGGGGCGAAGGGCGTGGCGGTCGTCGTCGAGGCCACCCACACCTGCATGACCATTCGCGGCGTGCGGAAGCCCGGCAGCCTCTGCGTCACCTCCGCGATGAAGGGTGTGTTTCGCGCAAACGTCTCGAGCCGGGCGGAGGTGATGTCGCTCATCTACGGCAGTCGTCGGCAGTGAACGGGCCCACGAGGCCGCGGCGGGCCGTGCCCGCGCGGAAACAGGCATGAGGCTGCTCGTCGACTTTCTGTGCCGCTTCGGCTGGGGCATGGCGGCGGCGCTCGCTGTGACCCCTGCGTCGCTGGTGCCCACCGGGTTCTTCCGCGTGAACCTGCTCGTCGTGCTCGGCCTGGCGAGCGTGGCCGCGTTCCTGGCCCGCGCGGAGGTGCCTGGGCCGGCGTGGATGCTCGCGGCCGGGGCCAGCGTCGTGGCCTGGCTCGGGAGCATCGCCTGGTTCGGCGAGCGAACGCGGGCGGGGATGACGCTCTGCCGCGTCGCCGCCGTCCTCCTCGCGGCGGCGACGGTGCTCGTCCAACCAAGGTCCGGAGCGGCAGCCGCCGGCGAGGCCCTGATCTCCGGGCTCGTGGTGGGCCTCACCGTGCATGCCATGCTCCTCGGCCACTGGTATCTCAACGCGCCCGGCATGAGCGTCGACGCGCTGCGAAAGATGATCGACTGGGCCCTGGCAGCCTGGGGGGTGCAACTGGTGCTCTGCCTCGCAACCGCTGCGGTCGACCCCTCGGGCCTGCGGCTGGCTGGGGGCACGGCCACCGCGCTTCTGTCGCTCCGCTGGCTCGCCGGGCTCGTCGGCCTGCCCGTGCTCCTCGTCATGAGCCGGAAAACACTCGACATCCCCAACACGCAGAGCGCCACGGGTATTCTGTACGTCGCCTGCCTCGCCGCCATCCTCGGCGAACTCACCGCCCAACTCCTCCACGCCTCCTGACGACCATGCTGATCACCTACGCCTGCCCGTCGTGTGGATCGACTGTCGCCGTCGATGGCGTGGAGTCGGCTGCGGCGATCGTCTGCCCGCGGTGCGCCGCCCCGGTGGAGGTTCCGTCCGGCGCGGTCGTCTGGGTGGGGCCGGGTGGCGAGCCGGTCGCCAGCGGCACGGGAGAACCGAGGCTTCGCCGCTGCCTGGTCTGCCCCTGCACCGAACTCTTCACCCGGAAGGATTTCCCGCAGCGACTCGGCGTGGGAATCGTCGTTGCTGGGTTCGCAGCCAGCTGCGTCACCTGGGCCTGGCAGCTGCTCGTGCCGACGTTCGCGATCCTGTTTGGCACGGCGCTCGTCGACGTCGTCCTCTACCTGCTGATGCCGGAGTGCCAGACCTGCTACCGCTGCGGCGCCCGCTACCGTGGCGCCGGCGGCCACACGGAGGGCTTTGATCTGGAAACGCACGAGAAGCACCGGCAGCAGCGGCTCCGGCTCTCCGCACATGCGGCTGCCAGCCGGCCGCCGTCCCCGACCTGACGCACGCCGGCGGAGGGACGCATGGACCAGGAACGGCAGCGGATCGAGGAAGACCTCCGCGGCGTCGTCTCGGGCGACGTGATCTGCGACGACGTGGGCCGGTCGCTCTACGCCACCGACGGCAGCCTCTTCGAGGTGCAGCCGCTCGTCGTCGTGCGGCCGCGGACCGCCGAGGACGTGGCGGCGACGGTCCGCTGGGCCGCGGAGCGGGGCGTGCCGGTCCATGCCCGTGGCGCCGGCTCGAGCGTCGCCGGCGGGCCGCTCGGCCCTGGTGTCGTGATTGATTGTTCGCGGCACATGCGCCGCGTGATTGAAACCGGTTCCGACACGGTGCGGGTGATGCCCGGGGTCGTCGACGCTCAGTTGGAGCAGCACCTGGCCCGTCGTCGCCGGACCTTTGGCCCCGATCCCGCCAACGCGGTGACGACCACCGTGGGAGGCATGATCGGCCGCGACTCTTCGGGCAGCCGGTTTCTGCGTCATGGCGCCGTCCGCGGCCGCCTCGTCTCGGCCGAGGTGGTGCTCGCCGACGGGGCGACCATCGAACTCGTGCCTGCGGCGGCAGACGCGGCGGCAGACGCGGCCTGCGGCCGGCTGGCGGCCGGTGTGGCCACGATCGTGGGGAACTCGAGCGAGATCATCGCGAAAGGCCAGCCGGCGACGCGGGCCACGCACGGCGGCTACCGGCTCAACGACCTGCTCCACGACGGCATGGTGGACCTGCCGCGGCTGCTCTGCGGCTCTGAGGGCACGCTGGGGATCGTAACCGCGGCGACCCTCCGGACCGTGCCGGCCGACACGGCCATGGCGGTGGGTCTGCTCCTCTTCGACTCGCTCGAGGGGGCGGCGGAGGCGGCGCTGAAGATCCTGCCGCTCGGGCCGAGTGCCTGCGATCTCTTCGATCGTCGACACCTCGCCCTGGCACGGGGCACCAAGCCGTCGTTCGACCTGCTCATACCAGCGGTGGCGGAGGCCGGCCTCCTCGTGGAGTTCACCGGCGACGAGCCTGCCGACACCGGCGCCCGACTCGACCAGGCGATGGGCCTCGCCCAGCGGGGTCGCCTGGGCTGCATCGACATGCGCCGCGCCGAGGATGCCTTCGACGCGGCCTTCTTCTGGGAGCTGTCGCGAAACAACGTGTCGACGCTTCACGGCGTGCGAGCCGAGATGCGGCCGGTGCCGTTCATGGAAGATGTGGTGGTGCCGCCGCTGGCGCTGCCCGAGTTCCTCCGGCGGCTGCAGGAAGTGCTCAAACAGCGGCAGGCCACGGCGATGCTCTTCGGCCACGCTGGCCAGGGCCAGCTCCACCTCCGCCCGCACGCCGACCCGCGGCAGCCGGGTGAATGGGAGCGGCTCGAGGCGCTGGCGGACGCGGTCTATGGCGAGGTCGCGGCGGTCGGTGGCACCATCGGTGGTGAGCAGGGCCTCGGACTCTCGAGGACGCCATCCTTCCGGCGACTATTCCCAGAACTCGCCGGAGTCTGCGACCAGATCAAGCGGCTCTTCGATCCGCGAGGCGTCCTGAATCCGGGCAAGCTCGCAGCGGCGGAGGAGCACTGGGCCGCTCCATCGTGGGCCGCGTTCCGTCCGCCGCTCGAGGCGGCTGCACCGCCGACTTCCCCCACGGATTCGTCCGCCCCGCCCATCGCGCCGCTGCCGGTGCTCACCTGGGATCGGGCTCGGCTGGCTATCGAGGCCGATGCCTGCAACGGCTGCGGGAGCTGCCGCAGCCTCGCCGCGGCCACGCGAACCTGCCCGCGCTACCGGGAGGATCCGTGCGAGGAGGCCTCGCCCCGCGCGAAGGCCGACGCGGTGGCGGCCGTGCTCGCCGGCACGGTCGATCCCAAGTCGCTGTCGAGTGAGGCGATGAGGGCCCTCGCCGACACCTGCTTCAACTGCCACCAGTGCCGCACCGACTGCGCCGCGGGCGTCGACATCCCGGCCCTGGTGATGGAACTCAAGGCCGCCCACCATGCGGCCAACAGCATCGACGTGGGCAGGTGGCTGCTCTCGCGGGTCGACGCGATCTCGGCCGCCGCAGGGCGGACACGAACGCTGGCCAACTGGGCGATCGCCAACCCGCAGGCCCGCTGGCTCCTCGAGAAGACGCTGGGGATCGCGGCCGGCCGCAAACTCCCGCCGTTCACCGGCCGCCAGTTCATGAAGTGGGCGGCCCGCCGGGGCATCACGCGGCCGAGCCGTCGCAGTGGCCCCCGCGTGCTCTACTTCCTCGACACCTACGCCCGCTGGCACGACCCGCTCCTGGCGCAGGCGTTCGTCGCCGTGCTCGAGCGGAACGGCATCGGTGTGTTTATCGATCCACGGCAAGTGTCATCGGGCATGCCGCTGGTCTCGGAGGGCGACCTCGACGGAGCCCGAAAACTCGCGCGTCGCAACGTGCGAGTGCTCGCGGAGGCTGTGCGGCTTGGCTACCGGATCGTCTGCACCGAGCCCTCGGCGGTGACCTGCATCACGCACGACTATCCACTGCTCCTTGAAGATGAGGAGCTGCCGCGGATCACCGCCGCCACGTGCGACGCGATGACGTTTCTCTGGGAACTCCATCGCGAGGGACGGCTGCGGCTCGACTTCCAGCCACTGCCCGCCGAGCTCCTCTACCACGCCCCCTGCCACTCGCGGATCGGCGGCGCGGCGGCCACGCCGGCCGAGCATGTGCTGCGGCTGATTCCGGGGCTCTCGCTGCGCACGGCCGACCACGGCTGCTCGGGGATGGCCGGCACCTTCGGCCTGGCTCGGGAAAACTATCGCACGAGCCTCCGCGTGGGCCTCGGCCTGATCTCGGAGATGCGTGGTGGTGGTGTCGGAGCCGGCGCTACCGAGTGCAGTGCCTGCCGGATACAAATGGAGCAGGGGACCACGAAGCCGACGGTCCATCCTGTGAAACTGCTGGCGAAGGCCTACGGCCTGCTCAACGGCCCCGCCCCTCACGGGCTCGACGGCCTGCTCACGGCGACGAGCGGCCGGCTGACGACCACCTGACGCCCGCTCCCCGACGGCCTGCCATGCTTCCCTCCGACCATCAGAAACGTTCGCCGACGCTGCGGATCGCCGTCTTTGCAGGGATGGCCGATCTCGTCGGTGGCCGGACGGTCGAGATGCCGTGGAGTGGCGGGACGGTGGCCGACGCCCGCAGGCTCGTCGCCGAACGTCATCCACCCGCGGGCCCCCTGCTGGCCCGCAGCGCCTTCGCCGTCGGCAGCCGCTACGTCGCCGACGACGCGCTGCTCGCCGCGGGTGACGACGCGGCGATCATCCCGCCAGTGAGCGGAGGCTGACATGTCGGGCATGCGAGGCGACGCACCAACGCAGCGACACGCGGGCCATGCCGGCTGCGTCTGCCATGCCATCGACACCGCGAGGGTGCTTGCCGCCGTGGGCAGCGTTGATGCCGGCGGCAACGTGCTGTTTGTCGGCACGGCCCGGGGCACGACCGGCGGCGTGGCGACCCGCGCGCTGGAATACGACGCCTACGAACCGCTCGCGGTGGCCACGCTCGAGGCCCTGCGGCAGGATGCAATCGCCCGATTCGGGCTCGTGGCCTGCGTGGTCGTGCATCGCCTCGGCACGGTGCTGCCGGGCGAGGCGAGCGTGGCCGTGGCGGCGAGTGCGCCGCATCGGGCTGCGGCCTTCGCGGCCGCCGAGTGGCTGATGGCGGCGATCAAGCGGGACGTGCCGATCTGGAAGGCGGAGGAGCGGCCCGACGGCCGCCGCGAGTGGCTCCATCCCGAGTCGGCCCCGCGGCCGGGAGGTGGCTCATGACGGTCGCGGCACCGCTCATCGATGGCTTTGGCCGCGTCCACACCGATCTCCGCATCAGCGTGACCGATCGCTGCAACCTGCGGTGCACCTACTGCATGCCGCTGGAGGTCGTCTTCAAGCCCCGCGAGGAGCTGCTCACGTTCGAGGAGATCGGCCGCGTGGCCGGCGTGGCAGCCACGCTTGGCATCCGCACGATCCGGCTCACGGGCGGCGAGCCGCTCATGCGGCGCGACCTTCCGGAGCTGGTGCGGCAGCTCACGGCGGTGCCGGGGATCGAGGAGGTGGCGCTCACCACGAATGGGCTCTTGCTCGCCGAGCAGGCGGCCGATCTCCACGCCGCCGGCCTCACCCGGCTCAACGTCAGCCTCGACAGCCTCACCGCGCAGGGTTTTGAGCGGCTCGCCCGCCGGCCCGGCCTCGACCGCGCCCTCGCGGGGCTCGAAGTGGCGAAGCGAGGGGGATTCCAGGCCATTCGCATCAACGCCGTGTCGATCAAGGGGCTCACCGAGGCAGAGATCGTGCCGCTGGCGCGGTTCTGCCGCCGCGAAGGGTTTCACCTGCGGTTCATCGAGTTCATGCCCCTCGACGCGGAGGAGTCGTGGGATCCGTCGCAGGTGCTCTCCGGAGCCGACGTGCGGGCGGTGCTGGAGCGAGAGATCGGCCCGCTGGTCGCGGAGCGGATCGATGACCCCGGGCAACCGGCGATCGACTACCGCTGGATGGATGGTGGCCGCGTGGGCTTCATCAACGCGGTCACGAGGCCCTTCTGCGACCGCTGCGATCGCCTCCGGCTCACGGCCGATGGGCAGGTCCGCAACTGCCTGTTCTCGACGGTCGAGTGGGATGCCCGCAGCCTGCTCCGGGGCGGCGGCGACGACGCCTCGCTGGCGACACTCATCCGCGACTGCGTGGCCGCGAAGCGGGCCGCCCACGGAATCGACACGCCCTCGTTCGCGCGGCCCGGCCGCGCGATGTATCAGATCGGGGGCTGACGACATGGCCGATTCCCTCTCCCGGCGCTACCTCGACAACGCGGCCACGTCGTGGCCCAAACCCGACGCAGTGATCACCGCCTGGAACGACGCCGCGATTCGTGTTGGCGCGACCGCTGGTCGCGCCGCCTACCGCGAGGCTGTCGAGGCCGACGCGATTCGCCATCGCGCGCGAACCGCGGCGGCACGGCTCCTCGGCGGTGTCGACCCGCGTCGCGTCGCCCTGCCCGCCGGCTGCACGCTGGCCTTGAACATGGCGATCCATGGGCTGGTGAAGCCCGGCGACCATGTGATCGCCACGGCGGCCGATCACAATGCCACCCTGCGGCCGCTGCGCTGGCTGGAGCAGTCGGGGGCGATTTCGCTTGCGATCCTGCCGTGCGACAACCTCGGACGGATCGATCCCGCCGACGTGGCCACGGCCTGGCGGCCGGCCACGCGATTCGTGACGGTCAGCCACGCCTCGAACATCACCGGCGCCATGCAGGACATCGCCGCGATCGTGTCCATCGCCCACGACCGAGGCGGTCTGGTGATCCTCGACGCGGCGCAGTCGCTCGGGCAGATCCCCTGCGACCTGCCGGGGTTTGGCGCCGATGTCGTGGCGGCCCCGGCGCACAAGTGGCTCTTCGGCACGTCGGGGGCGGCGATCCTCTGGTGCCGCGACGGCGTGGAGCCTGCGCCGCTCGTGCAGGGGGGCACCGGCTCCGCCAGCGACTCGCTCGACATGCCGGAGGCGTTTGCCGACCGGCTCGAGCCGGGCACGCCGGACGTGCCGGCCCTCGCGGCCCTCGCCGCCGCGGCCACCTGGATCGAAGAGCGAGGCGTGGCGACCGTTGGCGACGGCTGCCGCCGGCTCGCGACCCACGCCGCTGCGAGGCTCCGCGAGTGTCGCGGCGTCGCCGTGCATTCGGTGGCTGACGGCGCGCCGATTGTGAGTTTCACCGTCGAGCACTATGCTCCCACCGACGTCGCGGCGGTGCTCGAAGTGGCGGCGGGCGTGCAGGTGCGGGCTGGCTTCCACTGTGCTGCTCTCGTGCACGATCACCTCGGCACGCGGGCGGGCGGCACGGTGCGGGCGAGCTTCGGGCCGTTCAACACTGCCGCCGATGTCGAGGCCCTGTGCACCGCCGTCGCTGAGATCGCCGGCTAGACGCGAAGGAACATACGATGGCGGGAATCCCCAAGGATGTCTGGTATGCCGGTGGCCTCCGGTTTCAATGCACGCAGTGCGGCGATTGCTGCTCGGGCGCGGAGGGCTACGTCTGGGTGAACCAGGCCGAGATCGACGCCATGGCCGTCCGCACGGGCATGACCACGGCTGCGTTTGAGAAGGCCTACGTGAAGAAGGTGGGCGTGCGGCGGTCGCTCAAGGAGCGGCCGAACGGCGACTGCGTGCTCCTCGACGAGACCACGCGGAAGTGCACCGCCTACGAGGAGCGGCCGCGGCAGTGCCGCACCTGGCCGTTCTGGGATTCGAACCTCGCCAATCCCGGCGCCTGGGCCGAGGCCGCCGAAGCCTGCCCTGGCTGCAACAAGGGCAACCTCGTGCCGCTCGAGACGATCGTCGAGCAGGCGTCGAAAATCCGGGTCTAGTTTCACGGCTGCCGGGCCCCGTAGCACAGGTTGTCAACCTGTGCCCCCACGTAGCACAGGTTGTCAACCTGTGCCCCCCGTAGCACAGCTTTTCAACCCGCCGCCCCCGCGCCCACCGGCTCACGCAAACGACGTGGGCATGATCGCGACCAGCCGGGCGGCGATGATCTCGGGCAACGCCTCGAGATTCCGCGAGTTGAACCGCTCCGTGCAGTCCTGGCTCCAGAGATGGTTCCCCGTCGCGATGTCGTGCAGGCGGATTCCGATATCGATCGTTCGGTGGCCGTTGGTGCCTGCCTGGCCCGATTTGCGTGGGTACCAGGGACCCGGCAATCCTAGATTGTCCTGAAAATATTGATTGTCTGGAGTAGGACAATAATCTATAGTAGGACAATCCCATGAAAACACTCGATAAACCCATCTCCGAGTCTGAGATGCTTGCTCGCCTTATTTCGGGCGAGGTGCGTGTGCCGCCCCTGGACCTTGAATGGACCGACCCCGGGAGTGACCAGGGCCCCGACGCGACGCTCCGAGCCTCGTGGGAGGGGGCAGAGTATCGCTTCGTCGCCGAGATCAAGGGCCGCAGCACTCCCAAGGTAGTCACTCAGGCAATTGCCCAGGCCAGGGCCTTCGCCGCTGGGCTCGACACCCGGCCGCTGGTCGTTGTCCCCTACCTCGGCCCCGAGCGCCTCCGAGAACTGGAGCGGGCCGGCGTGAGCGGGATAGACCTCAGCGGAAATGCCCTTGTCGTCGTTCCCGGGAAGCTCCTCGTGCTTCGCACGGGGGCGCCCAACAAGTTCCGCGAGTCCTACCCCATCCGTGAGGTGTACCGCGGAAACACGTCCCTCGTCGCTCGGGCACTCCTCCTGCGTCCGCGGACGGAGTCCCTCGCCGACCTGGACCGATTCATCCGCGAACGCGGGGGACGCATCACCCTCACAACGATCTCCAAGGCGCTCCGCCGACTGGAGGATGACGTGCTTGTCGAGCGCCGCGGCGGGCGGGCACGCCTCCTGCAGCCGGGGCCGCTCCTTGACAAGCTCGCCGGCGCGTACCGCCCGCCCAAGGTCCGCCGGCGCGTCATCGGCTCAACCTCCCTGGACCGCACCGCGCTGGCGGCGCGGTTCACCGCTGCTCCCGTGCGGACGGTACTGACGGGCCAGAGTTCCACCGACCGCTACGCGGTCATGGGCCGGGAGGAGCGGGTCCGCTTCTACACCGACTCGAGCGTGACCCTTCTCGGCACGCTCGGGAGCGAGTTCACCGAGGGCGAGCGCTTCGCGAACCTGGAGCTGATCGAGACGGACGACCCGACAGCCTACTTCGACGTGCGCCGTTGCGACGACCTTCCCTTCGCCTCACCGGTCCAGACCTATCTCGAACTCGCCTCCGGCGAGAAGCGCGAGCTGGAAACGGCGGAGCAGGTCCGCGGCCTCATCCTGGACGAACTTCGCCCGAGCATGGACGCCCCATGACCGCGCCAGACCCTATCCAGGAGTGCCTTCTCGGACTGCACGCCGCGCTTGGCGAGTCCATCCCGCTCATCATCGCCGGAGGGTATGGGCTCTACCTCAAGCAGCGTTCGATCGTTCACTCCGGGCTGCGCACGCTCTTCAGCCCGGACCTCCTGCCCGACAACCGCACCACGAGCGACAT
>JBAXOU010000065.1:0-14968 GCA_037133115.1 Planctomycetota bacterium
GGGCTGGGCCATGGCGATTCTCCGGGGCGGGGCGGGCGGCGGCGACAGACCTTGACGTGGGCTTTTATACTGTCGGCTCCATGAGCCACCCAGTCTCCCACGACGAGCCGTTGATTGTGAGCGTGTCGGGCCTCCGCGGCGTGGTCGGCGGCACACTCACGCCCGAGGTCGCCGTTCGCTACATCCAGGCCTTCGTCGCCACGCTTCCGCCGGGGCCGATCGTTGTTGGCCGCGACGGCCGGCAGAGCGGTCCCATGCTGGCCGCCGCGATCGCCGACCACATCACCTCCCGTGGCCGAGATGTGATCGACTGCGGCGCGGCGGCCACGCCCACGATCGGCATCGTCGTTCGTGAGCGGGCGGCCGCCGGCGGCGTGCAGATCTCCGCCAGCCATAATCCCGCCCGCTACAACGGACTGAAGCTGTTCTCCGCCGCGGGGCGGGTACTCACGGCCGACGCCGGCCGCGCCGTGCTGGCCGGCTACGAGTCGCTGCCTGCGGGCGTGCCATCGGCGTCGCCGAACGCCATCCCAGGCCGCGTGGTTGAGCACGACGGTTCGCCAGCGCATGTGGCCCTCGTGGCTGCCTGCGTGGATGTCGAGGCGATCCGCCGCCGCCGGCCGAAGGTCTGGCTCGACAGCGGCCACGGCGCCGGCAGTCGCGCCGCGCGACCACTGCTCGAGCATCTGGGCTGCGACGTCGTGATCGAGGGAGGCATGCCCGACGGCCTCTTCGAGCACGAACCGGAGCCCACCGCAGAGAACCTCGCCGGCTTGCTGCCGAAGATCGCCGCCTGCGGCGCCGACGTCGGCTTCTTCCAGGACCCCGACGCCGACCGGCTGGCAATCGCGACGGCCGAGGGCCGCTACATCGGTGAGGAGGCCACGCTGGCGATCGTCGTCGAGGCTGTGCTCTCCAAGCACCCGGGCCCCGTCGTCGTGAACTGCTCGACGAGCGGCATGACAGCCGCGATTGCCCAGCGGCTCGGCGTGCCCTGCCATGTGTCGAAGGTGGGTGAGGCCAACGTCGTGGACGAAATGCTCGGTCGCGGTGCCGTACTCGGCGGCGAGGGCAACGGCGGCGTCATCGATCCCCGCGTGGTGCTGGTCCGCGATAGTTTCATCGCGATGGCCCTCGTGCTCGAACGGCTCGCGGTCGAGGCGACCACGGTGGAGCGGATCGCCGCGGCTCTCCCCCGCATGGTGATGAAGAAAACGAAAATCGATCTTTCGCCCGAACTCCGTGGGGCGGGGCTGGTGGCCGGTCTCTCGAGGATCGAGGCGGCTTTTCCGGAGGCGGCGTCGAGCCGGCTCGACGGCCTGCGGCTCGACTGGCCGGGAGGCTGGCTTCTCGTCCGGGCCAGCAACACGGAGCCGATCGTGCGGATCGTGGCCGAGGCGGCCGACAACGCGGCAGTCGAGGCGGCGATTGCCCGAGCCGCTTCCGCGCTTGGCTGAAGCCGGCCCGCCCGGATGAGCGGGGATCAGGTCGAGTTGCGGACGACCTTGCGGTCGCGGAGATCCTCGGAGAGCAGGCGAATCTGCTCGCGGAGTTCGCGAACCACGCCGATCGGCTGGGCATGGATCCGGCAGCGGGGAAGCGTGACGTCGCTCGACCAGATCACGATCGAGCCGAGGCCGCAGATCCGCTGGAGGAGCGGCTGCCGCACGTGGATGTCCTTGATGCGGTAGAGCTCGACGTCGTCGACCTCGAGCGAGAGGATGCCGTGCGTGACCCGGAGCCGCTCGGTGGTGAGCTCGTAGGTGGTGTGCCGCACCAGCGCCTGCTTCCACGCGGCCCAGACGGGCGGGATCACCATCGCCAGCAGGATGCCGGCGATCGCGAGCGGCCCGCGGCTGCCTTCGATCGCCAGGTAGAGCAGTGGGGTGAGCCCGATCATGCAGGCCGCGGCAAACGCCCAGTAGCCGCGGATCACCCGCTCCGATGGCCGGCCGATCCAGAGGAGCGATTCGCCTCCGGCGAGGTTCGCCGCCACGGAGAGGGCCGCACGGGGCTGGTCCTTTTCGCTTGCCATCCGCGCGAGTTCCGCCGGGGCCAGCGGCTGGAGGCTGGAGGCGATCGCGTCGGCTTTGGTGATCCGATCCTCGCTCATGGAACCCTTCCCGAAACTCTAGCACGCTCCGCCGCGTTCGGGGCCCGGGTGTGGGGGTTGGTGCGGGTCTCCCGGGGGCCAAACTCCACCCCCGGGCCGTTTCGCGGCTATCCTGTCGCGTTCCGGCATGTCGCCGATCCCCCCGCGAGCGTGTGCCAACCGCATGCAGCCACCGATCGGACAGCCTGACCCCGCCTCAGTTTCCGACGAGGACCTCGCGGCGCAGGCCGCTCGCGAGGGCTCCGACGGCGTCGCGTTCACCATGCTCATGGACCGCTTCCGCGAGCGGGTGTGGCGAGTGTGCTGGCGGCTCATGGGCACGGAGCACGACGCCGAAGATGCGGCTCAGGAGGTGTTCGTCCGCCTCTTCTTCGAGCGGGGCAAGTTCGCCGGCCGGAGCCGCTATTCGACCTGGCTGCATGGCGTGGCGATCCGCACCTGCCTGATGCTCCGGCGGTCGCGGTCGCGTCGCCGCCGCCGCGAGTCGCCGGAGTCGGGAGAGGTCGGCCTCGCCGAAACGCATGCGGATCCGCAGCCGTCGCCCGCCACCGCCGTCGATGCGGCGCACGACGCGCAGAAGCTCCTGGAGCACCTCGACGAGGAGGACCGCGCGCTTGTGCTGATGCGATTCGCGGAGAACCACGACTACGAGGAACTCGCCGAGATGTTCGGCTCGACGTCGGGCGCCCTGCGGATGCGAATCAGCCGGATTCGCGAGAAGCTCTCCGCCACGGCCGGGAAGATGCTCGGGGAGTGATCGGCGAGCCACTCGGCCTCGCCCCCGCCCCCGCAAGGTTTCCCAAACTGGGCTGATCGCCGGGGAAAACACTGTTTCAAAAAAACAGTGTGACACGCGGCTTGGGCGCGGCAACTCACCTTATGACGCGGGAACGGTGGCGGCACGGGGCCGACACCGGGGCTTGTGCAGGGCGAGATGGTCGCGGAGGCGGGCGATGGACGTGCTCGACCAGCTGGCGGATGTGGCGGTGCCGCCCGTACCGGCGCAGCGGTCGTTTACGGCGGGGGTGCGGCGGAAGCTCAATCCTCGGCTCCTGGCGGTGCACGTCATCGAGTTTGCCCTCGGCGCGACGGGCTGGGCCGTGGTTCACATGGCGGCGGCCCTGCTGGCGGCGATCCAGTACACGGCGACGGGCACGTGGCCTCGCGGCCGGGAGCAGGGGGAGACGCGCGGCGACGCGCGATGAGACAAGACACACGCCGGCACGGCTGCTGGCGCGACGGGTTGGGTGGCGGGCCAACGAACTAATTCCCGCAGGGGTCGTCGCGGAGGTCCACGAGGGACGCCGCGGCAACGGAGGACGATGCGATGACTGACTTTGTGGTGCTCGGGCAGACGGCAGCCGAAACGGCTCGTGAGACGGTGAACGTGTCGCGGCAGGCGCTGGTGGACAGCTTCACCCAGGCGTGGACGCAGGTGATCATGATCGCCCCCAAGCTGGTGGCGATGGTGGCGGTGCTCGTGATGGGCTATGTGCTCGCCCGTTGGGTCGGTGGCCTGATCGCCGTGATCAGCGAGAAGATCGGCCTGCAGACGGCGGCCGAGAAGAGCGGCCTGGCCCAGAGCATGCACGACGTCGGCATCCGCCGGCCGGTGCCCGCCATCGTCGGCGGCCTGACATTCTGGCTGCTGATGAGCGTGTTTGTGATGGCCGCGTTCAGCATCCTCGGCCTCGAGAGCGTCTCGCTCGCGATGAAGGAAGTGGTGAACTACATCCCGAAGGTGCTCGTGGCGACGGTGGTGGTAGTCGTGGGCCTGCTTGCGGCGACGTTCGTTCGCGGCGTGGTGGCGACGAGTGCCGACCGCGTGGGGCTGACCTACGCCGAGTATCTTGCCGGCGGCTGCTACTGGGTGCTCTCGATCCTCACCTTCATCGCAGCCTTCAACCAGCTCGGCATCCAGTTCGCCCTGCTCGAGAAGCTGATCCTGATCGGGTCGGCCGGTCTGGCGGCCGGCTTCGCCCTGGCGTTCGGCCTCGGCGGCCGCGACGTGATGGCGGGGATCCTCTCGGGCTACTACGTCCGCCAGCGGATCCAGGCGGGAGACACGGTGAGCGTGGCCGGTTTCGAGGGAACGGTTCGTGAGGTGGGCCCGGTGGCCACGATCATCGAGACCCGCGACGACGGCCGGCTGTCGCGGCATTCGATCCCCAACTCGAAGATGCTGCAGGAAGCCGTCCGGTGAGCGGCTGAAGGAATCACCCGCGACCGTGCCTCATAGTCGGCCGGCGCGAAGAGGAGCGTGACTGGTCCAGCAGGGACCCACGCACGATACGAGCGGGCCCGCGGTGCGAAAGCGCCGCGGGCCCGCAGTGCTTTTCAATCCCGTGGCCGATCGTCTATCCTGCCTCGCTATGAAACCGACACTTCTGATTCTGGCCGCGGGCATGGGCAGCCGCTACGGCGGCCTCAAGCAAATCGACCCGATGGGCCCGTCGGGCGAGACGATCCTCGACTACTCCGTGTTCGACGCCGCCCGCGCCGGATTCGGCAAAGTGGTGTTCGTGATCCGACCCGACTTTGAGCAGGACTTTCGCGACCGGGTGATGAGCCGGTTCGCCGGGCGGATCGCCACCGACTGCGTGTTTCAGACGCTCGACATGCTGCCCGCGGGGTTCTCGGTGCCGGACGGCCGAACGAAGCCGTGGGGCACAACGCACGCGGTGCTCTGCAGCCGTGCCGCCGTGCACGAGCCGTTTGCGATGATCAACGCCGACGACTTTTACGGCCGCGACTCGTTCGCAACGCTCGGTCGGCAGTTGGCGTCATTGGCGGTCGATTCTTCCGCCTACTGCATGGTCGGCTTCACGCTCGAGAACACGCTCTCCGAGCATGGTACGGTCGCCAGGGGCGTCTGCCGAACCGACGACAGGGGCTTCCTCACCGACATCCGCGAACTGCTCCAGGTGCGGCGGACGGCCGACGGCGCGGAGGACACGGGGGCGGGGGGCGTCACCAAGCTCAGCGGCAAGGAGCCGGTGTCGATGAACATGTGGGGCTTCACGCCGCATGTGTTTACGCAACTCGAGGAATTCTTCCGCGAGTTCCTCACCGCGCACGGCGGTGAGCCGAAGAGCGAGTGCTACATTCCGATGACGGTCGGCGACCTCGTGAAGGCTGGGCGAGCGACCTGCGAGGTGCTCAGGACGAGCTCGAGCTGGTTCGGCGCCACCTACGCCGAAGACAAGCCGATCGTGCAGCGGAGCATCCGCTCACTCGTGGATGCAGGTGAATACCCGGCCAACCTCTGGGGCTGACGACGGGCCTACTGTCGGACCAGCACTTTTGAGCCCGGGCCGAGGATGTCGAGGAGTTCGGTGAGATCGCGGACCGATACCACCAGGCTCGTGGCTGGCGAGTTGTCGCTCGCGATGCCGGGGTCTTCCGCGGCCTCGATCACGAGGCCGTCGGCGAGCACGATCGAGGGCTTTGCGCCGGGGTCCGACACCGCCCCGCCCACGGCCTGAATCTCTCGCCCTGCGCCACGGTTGACTTCCGCGACGGAAATGGAGTTGCCCACACGGGCCAGGAACTGCCGGCCGACAACCACGGGGAAACTGCCCGCGTAGTTGCCGCCGAGTTGCAGGCTGATCCGGCGTCGTGACACACTCACCACCGCGTCGAAGGGGCCGCGGATGACCTTCAGGTGCTCGCCCGGGATGAGCCGCTCTGGATGGTCGATCCCGTTGATCTTTCCGAGCAGTTGCCACGAGATGCCCAGCGGCATGGCGATCGTGGGAAGCGTCTCCCCCACGGCCGCGACGTGTGGCGGTAGGAGCAGGTCTTGCTGCGAGTAGATGACGGTGCCGGCCAACTGGCCGAGCAGATCCTCGAGCCGCTGGCTCTCCTCGAGGCCGAGCGAGGGATCGTCGTACCAGATCGAGAGTGCGGCAAGCGCCTCGGCATAGCGGCCCGCCGCGAGCTTCTCGTGCGCATCGGCCCAGGCCGTCGCAAACGCGGCGGATGACCCCGTGGCGGCCGAGGAGGGCGGTGGCGCGACACCGCCTGGCAGCAGCGAGGTGGGGGCGGGAGGAGTGTTGGAGAGCGTCGCATAGCGATCGGGCCGTTCAGCGGCTCCGGCCGGCGGCGGTAACGAGCCGAGCGAATCCTGCGCCGGAGGCGGTGCCGTCTCGGCAGTCAGGTAGGTGGGAGCGGCGGGCATCCGTGCGGGATCGGTGGCAGCGGCACCGATGGCGGCACCAGCACCGGCTGCAGCCGCGGCGATCGCGGCCGTCTGGAGTGGCGCCGCGGCCGGTTCGGTCGGCATCGCAGGCGGCGGTGCCGTGGGCATGGCTGCTGGAGGGATGAGGCCGGACGCTGAAGGGGCTGTGGCCGACGGCGGCACAGCGCCGGCAACTGCTGCCGGTGCTGGTGAGGTCGCGAAACCTGCCGGCGGCGTTGCCGCGGCAGGGAAGCCGGCGGCGGCCGGGGATGTCGGTGTCGGGGCTGAAGAGGGTGCTGGACTCGTGGTGGCTAAGGGGATCGGGCCCGAGGTGGCCGCTGGGATGACCGGAGCCGGCGGTGCCGCCGTGGCGGCCGGGGCTGCCGCTGCGATTTCAACGGCGGGCGGCGCGAATGACGGCGCTTCCGTGGCGGACTGAGTGGTCGTCCCCTCAGTCGCCGACGGCCCCTTCTGGATCACCGAGTAGGCGCCGTAGAGGATCGTGCCAAAGAGCACGAGGACGACGAGTGGTTTGATCGCCTCCATCGAATCGGAATTCCGGTCCGAGCGGCTGGAATGCCTCGAGCGGCTGGCCATGAAACTGCTTCCTCGGGGTGCAATGCCAGCATGTGGATGCTGGCATCGATCGTCGCCAGCGGGCATGCCGGGGCGCAGACCCGCGGATAGTAGGAACCGCGCCGCAGCCCCGCCAGACCGCTTCATCCGTAGAAAATCGGGGCGTCCCTGAGAGGCGGCGTGGCCCCATCTCGCCGGGACGACGTATATTCAGGTGGTGCCCAAACGCAATTTCATCCTGCTCGTCGTGGTCTGCCTCGCCTGCCTGGCTGCCTATGCGGCCCGTGAGCAGGCCGCGCCCGGCCGCCGCTTCGGCGAAGTGCAGTCGCTCGTCGCGTCGTCGTACGTCGAACGCGTCGACGAAGATCAGTTCTTCGACGCCGCAGTGGATGCGGCACTCGGCAAACTCGACGAACACTCCGCCTACATCCGCGGCGACGTGCGCACCGATCTGGAGGCCACGCTCGACCAGAAGTTCGGTGGGGTCGGTCTCGAGCTCACGATTGACGAGCGGTTCCATGTTCCCGTGGTCGCATCGCCAGTGGTGAACTCGCCCGCGTGGCGGGCGGGTGTCAGGGTCGGGGACCGCATCGAAGTAATCGACAACGCGTCCACGGTCGGCGTACCACTCCGCGAAATCGTGGCCCGCCTTCGCGGCCCGGTGGGCGAGAAGTTGGTCGTGCGGATCGCCACGCCGGCTGCTGAACTGGCGGCCACGCTCGATCCTGGGGTCGGCGGCCGCGCTGAAGGCGAGCGGCGCGACGTCACGCTCATTCGCGAGATCATCGAGACGCAGAGCGTCTTCGGCGACCGCCGCACGCCAGCGGGGGGGTGGGACTGGATGATCGAAGGTATGCCCGGCATCGGGTTCGTGCGGATCACCTCATTCGGCGAACGAACAGCATCAGAACTCTCGGCCGCGCTCGATGAGATCGCCGCGACAAGCGACATCCGCGGCCTCGTGATCGACCTGCGCGGAAATCCCGGCGGGCTGCTGACGTCGGCCGTGGAGGTCTGCGATCTTTTTCTCGAAGACGGCGTGATCGTGCACACCCGTGGCCGGCGGTCGAGCGATGCGGAGAAGTCCTCCACCCTCGACGCCAGGCGGGCGTCGGCCGGTTCGAAACTTCCGGGCGTGCCGGCCGTGGTTCTTGTCGACGGACTCACCGCGAGTGCCGCGGAGATCGTCGCGGCCTGCCTGCAGGATGCGGGTCGGGCCAAGATCGTTGGCAGCCGCACGTTTGGCAAGGGGACCGTGCAGTCGATCCTCCCTCTCTCCGATGACCGAGGCCTTCTCAAACTCACGACGTCGGAATACCTCCGGCCGAGCCGTGCCGCCATTCACCGCCGGTCCACTGATGGCGACGCTGCCGTCTGGGGCGTGTCGCCCGACGCCGGGTACGAGGTGTCGCCCACCGCCGAGGTCATCGCACGGGTGGCGTCGTGGCGACGGCTGCGCGATGCGGCGGGGCCGGTGCCGGCGGCGTTCGTGGCCCGAGGCCTGCCTCGAGACGTCGACCCGATCCTCGCCCGCGGGCTGGAAGCGTTAGCCGGCGATCTCGGCGACGAGAAAGAAACTCCCCGCAACGACGACGATTCCCCGCCTTCCGGCGAGTGATCGTGCCTCCCGGAGTGCCGCTGCAGGATTCGCAGCCTCCTGTGGCGTGGGGAGTCCGGCCGAGCGACACGCGGCTTGCAGTCTGTCGAGCGGCACAGCGCGGGGGTTTTTGAGGTAGCGGGTGATGATCACGCGATCGAATAGTCCACGAACGGTCCCGAGCATTCGTTCCACCTGTTTGTCGGCGCTCGCCGCAAACACGAGCACCCGCAACGGATGGCTTGCAAGCGCGGGACGAATCGTTTCGACGAGCGACTTCATCGAGGCCACGTTGTGGGCCGCATCGACGATGACGCGCGGATTGTGGGCCACGGTCTCGATCCGCGCCGGAAGCGTGGCCCTCGCGAGGCCGCGTGTGACCGCGGTCTCGGTCACGCGAATGCCGCGGTCCCGAAGTTGCTTGGCCGCGACGATGGCGAGCGCGGCATTCTCCGCCTGATGGCGGCCGGCGAGTGCGATCTGGTAGCGGCTGGTCGGGCCGTTCCCCGGTGTTTCGAGGTCGAACTCAGTGCCCGCGAGCTCGTGGCCATGCGGTGGATCGGAGTGATGAAGCACAGTGAAGTCGCGACCGAGTTGGAGGAGCGGCGCCCGGCGCCGGCTGGCGATTGCGGCGATCGTGCGGCGGGCGGACGGTTGCGTGGCACCGCACACGATCGGGCAGCCCCGCTTGATGATTCCCGCTTTCTCCGTCGCGATTTTCGGGATCGTCGAGCCCAGAAGCTTCATGTGATCGAGGCTGATGCTCGTAATCACCGTGACGAGTGGCTGACACACGTTCGTGGCGTCGAGCCGACCGCCAAGGCCAGTCTCCAGCACGGCGACGCCGACCCCGGCGTCGGCGAAGTACACGAAGGCGGCGGCGGTCATCACTTCGAACCAGGTCGGCCCGCAGCGACCGCTCCGGGCGGTGGTGCGATCGATCGCCTCGACCTTCGGGATGACCGCCTCGAGGGCGGCCACGAATGCCTCCGGAGAGATCGGCGTGCCGTTCACGGCGATCCGTTCCTCGACCGTGTGCACGTGGGGCGAGAGATATCGCCCCACACGGTGGCCCGACTCCTCCAGGATCGAGCCCAGCATCGTCACCGTGGAGCCCTTGCCCTTGGTGCCAGCCACGTGGGCAACGGCATACCGCAGGTGCGGATTGCCGAGGTCGCGGAGCAGTCGCCGCATCCGTGCCAGACCGAAAGCCGCGGGCGTGTTGCCGGCGGCCGGAACCCGTTCGTAGTTGATCCGGGAGTCGAGCCAAGCGAGCACGCGGTCGCGGTCGGCGGTACGGCGGTGCTGCGACGGTGGCTTTCGCATCTTGCGCAGGTTACCCGAGGGACTCGTGCCTGGGGTGTGGCGAGGGTTTGGGGGCGATGACGGTGGAAGAGTGGAGAGTCTAGTCGGGAGGTCGTCGCGGTGGGCGGGAAACAGGGATTGACGGTATCACCGCGGTACTTGACCCTCCGCAGCCCTGGCCGAGACCAGGCCGCGACCGTCGCGGCGAAGGCCCGGCCGGGTTTCTCACGCTGTGCCATGCACCCACGATTTCACATCCGCTGGACCGTCGCGAGCGTGGCGCTGCTCCTCTGGGCGGTCGGTGGCGCTGGCGGCCGGGGCGTCGCACAAGACCCTGACTTCCACGTGGCGTCCGTCACCGATGTCGGCCCCGCCGTCATCGAGCCGCCGCCCATGTATGTCGCTGATCCGCTCGCGGGCAACACGTTCGCTGCGATGCCGGTCGGAGTGGGCGACGGCCTCGCCAAAACATGGCCACGGTGGTTCGCGGGTGCCAGCGGCCTCGTGATGACCCGCACGCTGCCGGCAGGGACAGCCACGATGCAGCCTCTCGGCGGCGTGCAGCTCGCCACAGGCGACACCGGCGCGAACTGGCCCGGGGGCGTGGACCTCCATCTGGGCCGCTGGTTTGGTATGCGGCAACAGCACGCGGTCGAGTTCATCTACTGGGGCGTCTATCAGTTAGGCGGCTCAGCAGGGGTGACGTCTTCCGACGCGATTGACGCGATTCCGCAAGCACCCGGCGTGACAGTGGCCGGGCAGCCGGCGACGGCGTTTCTGACGAACGTCGCGGGGCAGCAGATCTCCCGCTCAGACGTGATCAACGACATCGAGATCAACTGGGTCTATTCGCTCTGGGATCGCCCGGAGTTCCTGCCCCGCGAGCGGGCCGTGAATCTGATGTGGCTGGCAGGGTTTCGCTTCTTTCAAGTGGGCGATAACCTCTCGCTCCAGAACACCCCGAGCAACTCATCACTCGGCGACCTCGACTTCAACGTGGCCACCAACAACAACATCTACGGCGCCCAGGTGGGTGCCAAGTTTGACTGGCGGTTTCTTCCCGCTCTGCGACTGAATATCGTCCCGAAGTTCATGATTGGCGGCAACGCGATCACCAACACCAGCGTTCTGATGCAACCCGATGGCGCGTACGGCACGTTCACCGCCGACGGTAGTCCAGCGAAGGTCCACTCAACGCTCGGCGTGTTCTCGTGGCTTGGCTCCGTGGATACGGGCCTCGCCTGGGACGTGACGGATCACTGGACCCTCAGCCTCGGCTACCGCGTCGTCGGGGTGGGCAACATCGCCCAGGCTGACGGCCAGTGGCCCACGGCGATCACGTCCCCTGAGTCGCTGTCCGGGATTGCGGCAGGATCGAGCACGATCGTGCACGGTGGATTTGCGGGCTTCGAGGGGCGATACTAACGGGCATGATCGAGCCGAAACCGCCGCAGTGTGCCGTTGATCTCGCCGCGAAGAAGTGCGTTCCCTGCGAGGGGGGCGTGCCGCGATACTCCACCGTTGAGGCGGAGTCGCAGATGGCGGCGATTCCCGACTGGCGACTCACGCACGACGCCACGCGGATTCGCCGCGACTGGAAACTGGCTGACTTTCGTTCGGCCATCAAGATGATCAACAACGTGGCCGCCCTCGCGGAGCGGGAACAGCATCACCCCGACCTCCATCTCGAGGGCTACCGCAAGGTCTGGATCGAGATCTTCACCCATGCGGTCGGCGGGCTGTCAGAGAACGACTTCATTCTCGCCGCCAAGATCGACGCCATCACCCCGCGGTGATCAGGATTCGGCCGAGGATAGCCACTTCCAGACATCGATCGGCTGATACTCCGCCATTTCGTGGAGGAGGTCGCCAGCCACCGAGCGGGTGCAGAGCATTCCGCGGTGTTCGGGGCGGAGGAACCGCTGATCGGCAAGCCGGTCGAGGAAGGCGAGCAGCGGATCGAAGAAGCCCGCCACGTTGAGCAGCCCGAACGGCTTGTGGTGGAGTCCCAGTTGGCCCCACGTCCAGATTTCAAAGAACTCCTCCAGCGTCCCGATGCCTCCGGGGAGCGCCACGAACCCGTCGGCGAGTTCTGCCATCATCGCCTTCCGCTCGTGCATCGACGTGACCACGCGGAGTTCGGTGAGGCCGCAGTGAGCCACCTCCTTTTCGAGAAGCGATTTGGGGATGACGCCGATCACGTCGCCGCCGTGGGCGAGTGCCGCGTCGGCGACCGCGCCCATGAGGCCGATGCGGCCTCCACCGTAGACGAGTCGTGTTCCCTGAGACGCGAGCAATCGACCGACTTCCTCGGCCGCCGCCAGGAAGGCGTGGTCAATCCCAGGGTTGGAGCCACAGAAGACACAGAGCGTATGGAGTTTCGACATGGTTACCGTGAGAGCGAAGGAAGCATGGCAGGCGGCTTAATCGACATCGTGGCCCCGCCAGAGGCAAATCAGGGTGGCCGTGTGAAACCCCGCGATCACGAGGTTACTCACCACCACCGGGTTCGCGAGCGTCCCGACCGTCAGCGGCGTGATGACCTTGTACAGAACCTGCACAAACAGCAACGCTGCGACCGCTTTAGGCTCACGGCGAACCAGCAGCAGGATCGAGACCAGCCCGATCGCCAGGTAGACGGAAAGCAGAATGGCGCGGGCTGGTGTCCCCTCGCCATACGCCGATGTGGTCCACGAAGCATTCGTCAGCAGGCCGGCGCACACTGGCAGGAGTACGGCCACGTTGATGAGGAGCGAAAGGACCACCATCAGCCGCATGATGCGCACTCCAAGGCCGCCTCGACTCCAACACCGGTCGAACTCGCAATCGCGTCACCATTTTACGATTCCCCGCATCACTCTGAGGCCACCGACAAGCGTTGACCCTCCATATTCCTTTGCAAGACGCAGGAGGGCTTTGTGAAAGCCGCAGTTGGGGAATGTGGATTCGACTTTTGCTATGGCAGATCGGGGTATTCCCTTGCGGCACCAACCTTGCGTTGCGTCTATCCAGTCTGCTTTACGACACGCCTCAATGACATCCGCGTGCATTCCTTTGTACTCGAACACCTTGTGGTGCCAATGGATTGCGCCGCGCAAAACGACTGGATCCAATCCCCAGCCATATTTTTCATTATCCTGGAGAGCGACAGCTTCTGACGGCTCCAAATAAGCCAGTTCCTGATCTGTCCACAGCCCGATGTCGTGGTAAACGAACGCGGTTTCCACAATCTGCTCGTGTTCAGTCGCGTTGTCCAGAAAGTGCATCGCGTATGTGATGCAACGGTACACGTGGTTCCGATAGCCATCAAAGTCTTGGCCAATCAGAGCTCGGTACGGTGCGAACAGCTCTTCAATACGGGGCCGCTCAATCTTGATGGTGATGTCAGGCACGGTAAGTCTGCTGTGTTGGCCTACAGTCCGGGATTATTGAATCGGATAACGGTCTCGATCAAAGGCTCGCGTCCGGCGGAAGCACTGGCACAGAAACTGCGGAGGGTTCACTCACGATCTGCGGATCACGAGACTCATCAGTAGGATCATCAACAATGGAAGGCCGATCAGCAAACCAATCAGCGAGCACGAGCCTGCTCGCGTTCCGAGGTTAAGCGTCCACCCCATCCAAGGGATCGACTTCGGGACCCATACGCGGGTGTCTTTTTTGCTGAAGTACAGCGCCGCAGACCAATTGCTGGGGTTCGCCCACTCAGCATCGTTCAGATCGCGGTGATTCATTCCACAGGTTCCCAATCGAACGAATGAAGCTCACTAGCCGAGTGAGCGAAGCGAACTCAGTCTAGTGCAGCGCCAAAGCTGATCAGCGGCGGATCATCGACTCTGCTCTACCGCTGGATTCTATCCACCGGCTGACCCAGCGTGTGGTTATGCAAAAGACCAGGCAAGCGGAGGAGCCGCGACGGCTACTCACCCGTAAGCGACGTATAAACCGCCTCGCACTTCTTGGGTGAGAGGGTGACCGCAAAAGGTCCGGAGACTGTGGCAACAACCTTGGGCACGGCGGCACAGGTTCCGTTCACAACAAGAGCCAGTCGCAAGTCGTCATGTTTGGCCGTAGCAGCTGCAAGCTTCTTGGCCCCGTCCTCCGTAAGGTTCACCACGAGGGAGGAAGTCGGGCTCTGCTCATCCATCTGGCGAACGGAAGCAACATCTGCCGCCGTGATGATCGCGGGCATGGTCAAGAACACAGGGTCGCCAGTGCTGGGGTCAGTGGTCTCTTGAGAGCCGGGGATGTTTTCTACGGAAACGTAGTGAACCTCCAGCGTTGCACTCTTCGAAAGAGGCCTTGACGACTTTCCCCCCGCATTGCATCCAACGAGGAGCAGGAGCGCCAAACAAGCCGTCGCCAGTAGTCGCATGGTTTCGTCTCCGAATCTTCTCCGTGGCAGAACGGCGGTGATCAGCGGCTCGCGGACAAGGCAGCATTCGTGCCGACCGACTTCATCGCGAGTCCGCTGCGTCGCCTGGTTCTGCGTCCCCTGAACTGCCGTCGTCGCTCCGTTGCTCTTTTGACTCCTCTGTGAGCATTCGGATTATTCGCCGCGCAAGAGGCTCCTTGACCTCGCGATGGCGAGGCACTGGCTGGGAGACACCTGTGACTGGGTTGCGATACCAATCATGCCTGCCACCATGCCTCACCAACACGCAACCGCTCGCCTCGATTGCCTTGATCAGATCGACACGCTTCATGGCATGACGAGCTCACCAACCTTGCGAGCGCTTGGAATATGTCCGCTAGACAGATCGAGATAGAGATCCTTCAAGTGCTCGACCAAATCTTGCAAGGTCTCGCCTTGCGTCCAGTAATCCGGATATTCCTCCAGGTAGCCGAGCCACCAGTCGCCTTCTTGCCAGTGGACGTACTTAACCGAATGCATGGAACACCTCGCCAAACGTCGTGACGGAGATCACCGACGCCTCAAGTCTACCGCGATGTTTGCGTAGAAGGCCAGCCTAGGCCTCACGGCCGAGCCGCGGCGTACTTGCCGCAGAACGATGAAGCTGTTCAGCGGCAGACCACGGACTCAGATTCACCGCTGGACGCAGGCCGCCGTCTGATCAGCGCCTGGTTCTGCCCGCTACGCAGTCCGCCGAGCATGGAGCAACTCGCCCGCCGCGATCGGGCGTACATCATCCGCGTTGACAGTGATCAGGGCCACAGTGTGCCCGCTGCCATCCAC
>JBAXOU010000066.1:0-14929 GCA_037133115.1 Planctomycetota bacterium
CCGCGCAGCCGCGATGAAGAGCGGCCGCCGCGCAGCCGCGATGAAGAGCGGCCCGCTCCTGTTGGTGAGCCGGCTGGCGAACTCCGGAGCGAGTCCGGCGAATCCCGCGAAGGTGAGCGCGGAGGCGAGGTGGACGGCGATCGTAGCGGCCGTCGGCGTCGTCGTGGCCGCCGCGGTGGCCGGGGACGAGTACGCCGCGAAGATGACCAGGTCGAGCGGCCCAATGAGGCCTCCGCCGATCGCCGGGACGCTGCGCCGAGCGACGGCTTCCGAGGCTCATCCGTCCACTCCGACGATGCGTGGGAGATTCGCGACTCGCGTCGCACCGACGACATTCGCGACTCGCGTCGCACCGACCATACCAACGACGAGGGATCGTCGGAGAGTCGCAGCGACGCCGGGGAGAGCGGCGAGCGCCAAGGGGAGAAGAGCGCTCAGGGTGACGACGATTCGCGTCCGCGCCGCCGCCGCCGTGGACGCCGTGGCGGCCGCGGACGCCGCCGGGACACGGAGGATGGCGCCCGCGGAGAAGCCGCCTCCGGCGACGCACCGGCCCGCGGCCCGTCCACCGCCGGCGAAGGCGACGACGAACCGCTTCCGACCTCCTATGGCATGCGGCCCCGTTCCCCCGGGCCCGCCCGTGGCGAAGGCTCGCGGACCGACAGGCCCGCGGAGCCCAAGGAAGGCGAGGAGGCAGCGGGCAGCGAAGGCCGTGGCCGCCGACGCCGCCGACGCCGTGGTGGCGAGGGACGCTCGCGCAGCGACCGAGAATCCTCGTCCTCGTCATCCGCGTCTTCGTCATCCGCGTCAAACCGCGATTCGGGCCAGTCACGCCCGCGAAGCCGCAGTGGCCGCCGATCGACTGGCGAATCTCGGTCGTCCTCCTTCTCACGCGGCCGCCGCGACGACTTCGCACCGGTCGCCGGCCGTCACGACGACGACGATGAGGGCCTCGAGTTCCTCGGTGTCGAGGAGGCTGGTCAGGAGTCGTCTCGGCGGCAGCGGGCCGCCGAGGACGAAGACATCCTCGTCGAGAGCGGCCTCAACTCGGTGCTCGACGTGCCGAGTTGGGTCGAGGCGATCGGCATCGTGATCGCCGGCAACCTCGACGCCCGCAACAAAGCTCGCAGCGGCGACCGGAGCCGCTAGAGCGACTGTTGCAGCGCAGGTTACCGACCTGCACCCACGAGCAACGACACTCCCGACCGGAGCCGCAGATTGGCACTCTGCGGCACGTCGGCTACTTGAGCGAGATCGTGCGGGCCAGAGGGCGGAGAATCTGCTCGACGACGCAGGTTTCGACGACCTCGCGGGCGAGTTGCGCCAGCCGGTCCATCGCCTCGACGTAGCTCGTGTCGGGATCGAGGCTGCCGTACTGACGCGCGGTCACATACACACTCAGCTGCTCCTCGTTGAACTCACCGGTCCGAACCTGAAAGGCGTTCGTCCGTGTCTCAGTGCTGACCCGCACCTGAATGCGGCAGTCCTCGTCGATGGCGATCGTGAGCGACGGTTCGTAGTTGATCACCCGTGCCCCGGGAGCGTCGCCGAGGCGTTCCATGGCCGGCCCCACCCCAAGGGCTTCGGCCAGCAACGAGTTGTGGTTGCCGCGGTAGGCAAAATCAAAGCCGAAGAGCACGTCGAGCGCCTCGCACTCCAGCGGGCTCACCGAAAGGAAGGCCGGAGCAAGGTCGAGGACGAGCCGGTGCTGATCGAGGGCGTCGTCGATCGACGACGGGTTGACCTGGCCGGAGCAGAGCCGTTTGGCCTCGACCGCGGCCCACCGGTAGCGTCCCTGGTCCTTGTCTTCCTCCAGCACGAAGTCGCGCTTGTCACGGCAGTAGAACTTCCGCATCGACGGAAAACGCTTCTGCACCCGCTCGAAGTACTGGAGAATCGTCTCCCGCTGGGCCGGGAGTTCGATCTCCGTGGCCAGGTTCATGTTGACGTAGAAGTCGTCGGCGAGCGACGCGTAGGGCGTCATGTCCTGGAGTGGCTCCAAAGGGAGACGGCGAGGGCGAAGCCCCGGAAGTATAGCAAGACGGGCTGGCTTCTCCTCCCGGAGCAGCCGCCAGAAGCAGGGCCCGGATGCCCATGACTGGAAACCTTTCCGGACGATCGTCATAATCCGATCCGACGGGGGAGTTCGGAAGGACCTTCCGTCCTTGCGCGCTCCACGCAGCGTGCGAGAGCGCCCAGCCATGGCTTCGAATTCCGAAGCAGCCAGTATCCCCGACGAGCGGCTGTCTATCGAACAGCGCCGTGACGGCGCCATTCTGGTCCGCGTCAAGTCGGAGGGCACCGAAGGCTCCCGCCTGCCGGATGCCGTGTTTTCGTTTCGCTGCGGCGATCCGCAGTATTCCTACTGGCTCTCCCGCCTCAAGGCGGCGCCACGCGACTGCTGAACGGCGATCAGTCGTCCCGCGAGCTGGCGATCAGCGAGATGAACTCGCGGTTGCTCTTGAACTTCGCAAGCTGCTTCGTGAGCTGCTCCATCGCATCCACGTGGTGCATGCTCGAGAGCGTTCGCCGCAGCATGTTGACCGCGTGGAGCGTGTTGGCATCGAGCAGTTTCTCCTCGCGACGTGTGCCTGACTGCGAGATATCGATGGCGGGCCAGACACGGCGGTCGGAGAGTTTCCGGTCGAGCACGAGTTCCATGTTGCCGGTGCCCTTGAACTCCTGAAAAATCAACTCGTCCATGCGGCTGCCGGTATCGATGAGGGCGGTTGCCACGATCGTCAGCGAACCTCCCTCCTCAAACACGCGGGCCGTGGCGAAGAGCTTCTTGGGGATGTCGAGGGCCTTGATGTCAACGCCGCCCGACATCGTCCGGCCGGTGTTGCCGACCCACTTGTTGAAGGCCCGGGCCATGCGGGTGATCGAGTCCATCAATAGGAACACGTCCTTGCCGGTCTCGGCCATCCGCTTGCAACGCTCGACGACGAGCTGCGAAAGCCGAACGTGACTCTCCACGTCGCAGTCGAGGCTGCTGGCGAGCACATCACCCTTCACCGACCGCTTCATGTCGGTGACCTCCTCGGGCCGCTCGTCAACGAGCAGCATCACGAGGCTGAGCTCCGGGTGGTTCGTCGATATGGCCTGCGAGACCTGCTGGAGAAGCACGGTCTTGCCCGTCCGCGGCGGCGCGACGATCAACGCCCGCTGCCCTTTGCCGAGGGGCGTGAGGATGTCCATCACCCGCGTGGTGATTGGCTGCTGTCCCGTCTCGAGCCGCAGCCACGTCTCGGGATTGATCGGCGTGAGCTGGTCAAACGTCTTGACGTTGATGTAGTCGTCGGGGGGCATACCCTCGACCGACTCGATCTCGCGAACCCGCGGCCCCTGCTGCCGCCGGCCGGGCTGGACGAGCGCCTTGAGGTACACGCCCTCCCGGAGACGGTAGCGGTCGATCATCGTGGCCGGCACGAAGGGATCGGTTCGTTCCCGCGTGTAGTTGGTCTCCACGCTGCGGAGGAATCCATAGCCGTTGGGGTGCATTTCCAGCACACCCACACCTGGCTCCAGCGGAATCGGCTCGCCGTTTTCAGCGACCTCAGGCTCCAACTCCGGTGGCCTCATTCCCTCGCTGTCCATATCCACAGCCCCGGCTCCGGCCGGCGTGGGACCACCGCCACCGCCACCACCGCCACGGCGAAATCGACGACGACGGCCATAGCCACCGCCTTGATATCCCTGCCCTGGGCCCTGCCCGGGACCAGGCCCCTGCCCGGGACCAGGCCCCTGACCGCCCTGACCACCCTGACCACCGTACCCACCGGGACGCCGCGAACGCCTGCGCTTCGACATGGATGCTGAAAACCCCTGATCTGGAATCCGAACCTAAAACCGCCGTGAAATGCTGGTCACTCGGAAAGCGTGAACACCGTCTGGTTCAACCTGGCCGCGTTCGCGCGGACGGAGGCGCCAACGCCCGAATCCTGCGCGGGTCTCCCACGGAATACCGAAGAAAACCCTCGAAAACGATGCCGTCATAACGACGGCATCCGAAACGAGGCCGCGACCTCTGGACCCGGGGCTCTTAAAAAACCCCAATGGGAAGACCCCTCGCGGAGTCCTGACTCCCTGGCCGCGACCCGTCCCACAAGTTGCTGAGACGAAGCCCTGCGACAAAGCCTCCGGAAGGCTCAAAGCTCGTTCCGGAATCGTCAGTCACGACGACGGCTCAGAGTATCCGTGCGAGCTGCATATCTGTCAAGCAGGGCGACCAAAAGAACACCCGCCGGGGCGTCGCGAAAAACCCGGTAAAACAAGCATTTATAGGCATTTTCGCCCCGGAAGGCTGGGGGGCCTGGGAGGCCCGTGACAAGCCTTGTGTTCGCGTGCCGGCTGCCGCAGGCGATTTCGATGCGATTCCTGCATCCGGATCAACCGATACCAGACGCAGGGTTTTCCCGATCGGCAGGTCGCCAAAGCCTCCGGGCAACGGTGGCCGGAGCCAGGGGTGACGCCGCGACCGGATTCTCGAGTACGGGGCCAGAGCCATGGGTGGGGCAACAACCACAGAACGATGGGCCGGCGTGTGGCGCACGGCAACAACGTGCTCGATCGGCGTGCTGATCGTTGCACTCTCCTCCGTTGCCGCATCGGCAGAGACGCCGTGGCACGCGGATCTCGCCGCGGCGAGGGCTGCATCCGCCGCGAGCCGCAAACCCGTCGTCGCCGTGTTCGTAGCGTCGTGGAGCCCGGAATCAACCTCGTTTGAGCAGAACGTTCTGGTCGCCAAAGAGGTCGAGGCCGTGCTGGCGGCCTGCTTCGAGCCGGTCCGGATCGACGTCGATCAGCGGCCCGGCCTCGCCAAGCGACTCGAAATATCACACGTGCCGTCGGCATGCGTTCTTGGCCACGATGACGCGGTCGTCGTCCGTTTCGACTGCCCGTCGACATCGACTGGATTCGTGGCAACGACGGCACGCGCAGCCCAAGACGCAGCTTCGCGCACCGCCAGCAAGCAACCGACGAGCAATAGTCCGACCGTCGCACAGAGCTTGGCCACCGATGATCTCTCTGCTCCTGAGCAGGCTGCCGCCGGCTTTCCCGCGGAGCCGGGTGATGGCAGATCGCTGACCGACCCGACCGCTCCGCCGGACTCCGGCCGAGGCTCGATTTCGCTGGTCAAGGCGAAGGTTCAGCAACTCTCCAAGCTAGGAACAGCAACGCCTCACGACCTCGGCAGCGGCACGCCGCCCTCGCCCTCGCCCTTGCCGGCCGCCATCGCCACGAGCGAGCCGCCGCCGAGCCGCTTCGTGTCGTCCACTCCCACGGATCCGCCGACGCTCCCGCAGTCCGCGCCTTCGTCGTGGCCCGCCGAGCCGGCCAGCCGGGACTCCGCCTTCACCAACGCCCCCGCACAGCAGGCTGCGCCTGCCCAGGTGATCGAACCGCATGCAGCGACACGGCCGTGGCTCTCAGGCTCTACGTCGGCCGGCGCCCTGCCGCCGTCGGGCCCCGCCTCGTCGGCCGTCGCCTCAGATTCACCCGAAAAATCAAAGTCGACAAGCACATGGTCGTCGTTCGTGACGGCGTTCCAGAAGCCGTTCAGCATCTTTTCGAAGCCGGCCAAGCCCGCCGAGCCAACGACGATGCCGCCCGCGCGGCCCACGTCACCGCTCGCCGCGACGCCCCCCACAACGGCTTCGCCCACCACCCCGCTCGCTGACGCCGCTCCAGCGGTCCCCGACCAGCATGGCTCGATGCCGTTGGGGCTCGAGGGCTACTGCCCCGTGACACTTGCCGAGAAGGGCGTCTGGACGGAAGGCCGCGCCCAGTGGGGCGTCAGGCACCGCGGCCGCACGTACCTGTTCGCCGGCCCTGAACAGCAGCAGGCGTTTCTGGCCGCGCCCGATCGCTACGCTCCGGCCCTTTCCGGCGACGACCCCGTGACCGTCGTGGATCAGGGTAAGAGCCTTCCGGGCCGGCGGGCGTACGGCGTCACCTATCAGTCGCGGATGTATCTCTTCTCTTCTTCGGAGACGCGGGCCCAGTTCGCCGCCAATCCCGAGCGATACACCGCCCCTGTGACGCTCGCCGAGCGGCCGGCACCCGTCGACGCCACCCGACGGTACTGACTTCACCGCAGGGCGTTCCCTCCCGTAGCACAGGTTCGCAACCTGTGCCATTCCCGCGCAGGTTACCAACCTGCTCTACGTTCCCGCAGCAGGTTTTCAACCTGTGCCCTTCCCGCGCAGGTTACCAACCTGCTCTACGTCTCCCCGTAGCACAGGTTGTCAACCTGTGCCGTTCCCGCGCAGGGTATCAACCTGCTCTACGTTCCCGCAGCAGGTTTCCAACCTGCGGCGACGCACGCCGCGGTCAGCGAACTCGCGCCCAGCCCTTGCTCCGCTCCACCGCGTCACGCCAGGTGGCAAGCATCCGCCGTCGCTCCTCGGCGGTGATCCGCGGCTCGAACCGCCGCTCCATGCGCCGGGCATCGGCCACGGCCGTCGCGTCGGCGAAGAATCCCGCCGCCAGGCCCGCCAGCAGCGCCGCGCCGAGCGCCGTTGTCTCCACCACCGCCGGACGCTCCACCGTGAGCCCGAGCACATCCGCCTGGATCTGCATGAGCAGGTCGTTGCCGCTCGCCCCCCCGTCCACTCGGAGATGGCGGAGTTCGACCCCTGAGTCGCGCTGCATGCACTCCACCACATCGGCCACCGACAGCGCGATGGCCTCGAGCGCCGCCCGGGCGACGTGGCCGCGGTGCGTGCCCCGAGAGAGGCCGATGATCAAGCCTCGCGCGGCGGGATCCCAGTGGGGTGCGCCAAGTCCGGTGAGCGCCGGCACGATCATCACGCCGCCGTTGTCGGACACGCTCCTGGCGAGCGGCTCCACGTCGGAGGCCTTCTCGATCAGGCCGAGGCCGTCGCGAAGCCAGCCCACGAGCGCCCCCGCGATGAACACCGATCCCTCGAGGCAGTAATGCGGCCCGGGCGTTGCCCCGCATCCGGGGGTCGTCAACAGTCCGTTGCCGCTCGCCACCGGCAGGCTACCGGTCGAAAACATCAGGAACGATCCCGTTCCGTAGGTATTCTTCGCGTCGCCGGGCCGCTCGACCCCCTGCCCGAAGGCCGCGGCCTGCTGGTCGCCGGCGCAGCCCAGAATCGGCACGGCCACACCCAGGAGTGCCGGCTCGGTCTCCCCGAATGAACCGCTCGACGGGCGGACCTCGGGCAGCATGCACCGCGGCACGCCGAAGATGCGGCAGAGGTCGTCGCTCCAGGCAAGCGTGCCGATGTCGAAGAGGAGCGTGCGGCTGGCGTTGGTGACGTCGGTGGCGTGCACTCGGCCGCCCGTGAGCCGCCAGATCAGGAACGAGTCGACGGTGCCGAAGAGCACCTCCCCCCGCTCACACCGCCCGCGAAGACCGGGAATCGTTTCCAGCAGGTGCACGATCTTCGTCGCGGAGAAGTAGGGGTCGAGCACGAGGCCTGTCCGCCGCCGCACCTCCGGCTCGACGCCAGCCGCCTTCAGCCGCGTGCACGTCGGCGCCGACACGCGGCTTTGCCAGACGATCGCCGGCGCGATCGGTCGACCCGTCTCCTTTTCCCAGAGGATCGTCGTCTCCCGCTGGTTGGTGATCCCGATCGCCGCCACCCGGTCGGCGGCAACGCCGGCCGACTCGAGGACCCGCCGCGCGCACGAGAGCTGCGTCCGCCAGATGTCCTCGGGGTCGTGCTCGACGATCCCGAGATCGGCGCCATCTGGCCCCGCCGCGCTGCAGGCGTGCTGCGGAAACTCCTCCTGGGCCACCGCGACCGGCGTGCCCCGCCGATCGAAGAGGATCGCGCGGCTCGAGGTGGTGCCTTGGTCGAGCGCGAGCACGCAGGTGGCCGAGGGCCGGGATGGCATGGTGGGGGACTCCGTGATGGGCGAGGGGCGTGGGGCGGAGTATCCTCGACGATGCCCCTGGACACGAGCCATGCCGCCGTCGCTCCCCACCCTGAGGAAACATCGTACCGGCCGCGGCCGGTCCGTCGCCCGCTCAGCAGTGCTGGTCACGACTCTGCTGCTGCTCTTCGCCGTTGGCGGGTCAAGCCACTCCGCACCGGGGCCGGCCGGACTCGACGCCCCGGTTCGGGCCACGTGGACGAGCGTGCCACTCCGCGACTGGGCCCGCCGCGTCTCGGAGATCACAGGCGCGACGGTCATCGTCGACCGGCGGCTCGATCCAGACGTCAGCGTGACTCTGGCGAGCGACGGCGACACGCTCCGTGCGCTGCTCGATCGCGTGGCCGCTTCCGCGGGCGCAGCAGTGGAGCCGCTCGCCTCGACGACACGGCTCATCCCCCGCGAACTCGCGGGCCGCGCCGCCGCCGCCGAAGCAGCGAGAGACCGCAGTCTCCGCCAGCTCCCCGCGGAGATCCGGCGCATCGCCGAGCGTCAAGCGGCCTGGCACTGGCCCGCCGCCGCGCGGCCACGAGACCTCGTCGCAGCTGCGGCCGACGACGCGGGGATCACGATCGCCGGACTCGACCGCGTGCCACACGATCACCTGCCAGCCACGTCGCTACCCCCGCTTCAACTTGCAGAACGTCTCGATCTGATGCTGGCGAACTTCGACCTCCGCATCGACTGGTCACCCGCCGGTGGCACGATCGTGCCGATCGATGCGGGCGTCGATCCACGCGACCGCACAGCTGTCCGCCAAGTGCCCGGCCGCCCCAGGCCGCTGCGGCAGAAGCAGAAACCCGCCGGTATCGAGGTCTACTCCCTCCGCCTCGAGGCCCCGCTCAACCAGGCGGTGTCAGCCGTGGCGAAGAGCCTGGGGCTGGAGGTGTCGCTCGACGAGGCATCGCTCGCAGCCCGCGGCATCGCCCCCGGAGAGATCGTTCGGGTGGATGCCCGAGACCTGTCGCGGGACGACTTGCTCGACGCGATCGTCGCCCCGCTCGACCTCGCGTGGACGGTCGAGAATGGAACGCTGCGGGTGTTCGCCGCACCAGCTCGTCCAGCCGTCCACAGCGCCGATCCGCCGTGACGCCTTACGGCCGCGTGGCCGGCCGATTGCCGGACTTCCCGCGGGCGACTTCGATGTTTTGCCGTGACGGCTGGTGCTGCGGGTCGCGCTTCAGCGCTTCCGCGTACGAGCCGACCGCATCGGAATACCGTCCCTGATAGGACTGCGCGACGCCGCGGTTGAACCAGGCGCGGACGTCCTTCGGGTCGTGGCGGATCGCCTGATCGAAGTCAAACTCCGCCTTCCGGGGCTGGGATGTCTGCAAGTAGGCCAGGCCGCGGTTGAGGTAGGCGAGCATGTACGTGCGGTCACGGCGGATGCTCGACGCATACGCGTTGATCGCTTCCAGCGGACGGTTGAGCTCCACGAGGGTCAGCCCACGCCAGAGTTCCGGCCGCGGATCGTCGTAGGCGATCCCAGCGGCATCTTCGAAATCCTCGAGGGCGATGCCGTAGAGGCCGAGGTGGAACCAGGCGATGCCACGACGCAGGTAGAGTTCGGAGTCCTGCGGGTCGATCGCCAAGCCCTTCGAGCAGGCATCGACGCAGCCTTCGAAGTCGCCGAGCCGCCGCGACGTGACGCCGAGCGCGAGGTAGGCGATCGTCATCTTCGGGTCGAGTTTGATCACCTCGCGGATTTTTGCGCGGGCCTCCTCGAGCTTCCCGGCCTTATCGAGTTTCTCCGCCTCTCCGAGCAGTTTTTCGGCCGGTGTCGGCTCCCAGTCGTCGCTCCGGCTGTCGCGCATCGAAGGACGAGACCGCTCTGATCGTTCAGCAGGATCGCCCGAGACCGTCGTATCGGGAAACGGCACGGGCAGACGGGGACTGGATTTCGGTCCGGTAGACGACCGCTCCGTCGGCATCGTGGGAGCAGCCTGCCGCGGCGCGGCTCGCTGCTCGGCCGGCTTGGCGCCGTTGCCGCGGCCAAACGGGTTCAGTTCGTCGGCGAACGGGTCATCCTCAGGCACTCCGCCGGGTTCTGCTCCGACCTGGGCGTGTGCCACAGGAGAGGCCGCGACAACCGCGAAGCAGGCGGCACAACAGGCGACCGCAAACAGGGGCCGCATGCGAAGCAACATCGTGGAGGGGGAGCGCTGGGTCATGGTGTGAAAGTATTCCTTCGGAAGATCGGCAAATCAAAAGCTGGAAACGCTGCTCCGGGAGGGCGATCGGTCATCACCCGTGCAATCCTCGCAACCCATCGTGGTCCCGGAACCTCGACGGCCGCGGCTGGCGGCCGTCAGGCCGGGCCCGCCTCCAAGAGCCCGCCGAGCCGCTCCTGGATGCCGCTCTTGATCTTTCCGGCAAAAAGGCCGGCCATCCCGGGCACCTCCAGCCGAACGACCAGTTCCGCCGGTAGGATCTCGACGTCACTCTCGATGGGCATGCCCATCACGTCGAGCGACAGTTGCAGGCGACCGTCCTCGTGCCACTTTGAATCGATGGCGCCGACCTTGCCGGCAAAGTCGTCACGGGCGCGACCGACGGCCGCTTCGAGGCGGCGACGGACCTCGCTCTCGTCGAGGCTGTGCGGAATGCGAACTTCCATCGATTTCACGGGTTCAACTCCTTCGGGGACAGGCGTGGCGGTGGCGGGCTGCCGCCGGCGGCTGCGCCCACCTCCGCGAGTGTACCCACGAGTTCGGTCACGTTCCCGCGGTTGACCCGGCCCATGCGGCCCCCCTCACAGGCCGCCGACCGTACTCCCACAATTTGGGCCCCAAGTGACGCAACCAGCGGCAGGTCGTTGGCCGACAACCGGCCCGCCAGGGCCACTCCCAGGCCGCGCGACCGGGCGGCCGCTACCCAGTCGCGAAGGCGGCCAAGCCCGGCGACATCCAGCAGCCCGTCGGCAGACTTGTCGAAGGTGTCGATGAGGATGGTCGAGGCCCGGCCATCCGCAGCTGCCTCGATCAGCCGGGCGGGATCCGGAGCCTTCGCGAACTGCCAGTCGGCATAGGCGACGGCCACGAGTTCGATCGGCTCCACGACGATCGCCGCAAGCCGTTCATAGGCCGATCGCCAGTGGTCGAGCGACAGTCTCGAAGGCCCCACCTTCACGGCCTCCGGAAAGGAAAGGCCCGCAGCCACGAGTTGGTTGGCGATCGCCTCGACGTGGGCCGCGATCTCGCTCGCGCCGGTGACGAGCTCACCGCAGGCGACCGTCAACGGCGCCCGACCGGCGACCGCCTCGGCGATCGCGGCGGTAACGTCGGCATCGGCCCGTCCGAGGGGCCCCCGCGACGGCTCCTTCACGTCGATGATCGCAGCACCGCCAGCCACGGCCTCCTGCGCTTCGGTGACCGACCGCACGCTCACCAGCAGTCCAGGCACCAGCCGGCTTCTCATGGTGTTCATCGCTGCGACACGGGCGTGACCAGCCTCTTCGCCTCGAGCAGCCGCGCTGAGATGTCGCGGGCGATCACCTGCGAGAGCGGCTCGCACCAGCGACCGTCGAACACCACGTTGCCATCCTCCCACGACCCCCACGCCGACGCCACCGGCCGCGACCGCCATTCGACCGCCCGTTCGGCGAGCCGCATCACGAGGGTGCTCACGCGGCGGTTGGCCGTCTCGTCGCCGGCGCCGAGCGGCTGTGAGCCCGGAAAGATGCACTCGACGACTTCCAGCGGCACCCGCTGCACGCCCAACGGCGAAAGCCGCACTTCGAGCGTGCCGCCGCGACGTGCGAGCCTCGGCCGGGAAGCAGCCCAGAGGAAGGCTGCCGCGACCATCAGGCCGATGAGGCAGGCGATCACCATGACGGCGACGCTCCATGCGGGCGGGCGGACCGCGATCAGCACGGCGGCGGCGGCCGCCACGACAGCCGCAGTCACGGCGAACAGCACGGCCGCCGGCCGCGGGTTGGCTCGCAGCCAGACCTCGGCCTCGCCATGAGGCACTCCGCTCGGTTCCGCTTTCGCTGCTGCCGGAGCTTGCATACGATCTGCCGTCAATCCCATGTCACGATGGAGGTTCCCGGCCATGCACGATGCAGCTCCCGCCAACGCTGGTCGCCTGCCGCTCTGGGGCATCGCCGTCGCGATCGCCGCCTACCTCGCCGCGGCGGCGCTGGGACTGCCGCAACATGGTCGCGATTTGCTGGTCCGCTCACAAGCGGCCCACGCTGGCGACCATGCGGCGGCCCCGCACGGCGACGCCGCCGCCCCGGCGGGTCACGTCGTCGCAGCGCCGCCGCTGGCGACGGTCCTCCCGTTTGCGCTCCTGCTGGTGGCGATCGCGATCCTGCCGCTCACTCCGGGTGCATCGCACTGGTGGGAGCACAACTCCAGCAAACTCCTCGTCGCGGGCCTGCTCGCGGCCGTCACGCTCGGCTACTACCTCCTCGGCCACCGCCATCCGATCGACCTCCACTTCCCAGCCCACGCGGTGGTACAGCCGGCGGCAGCAGGGCTTTCGTGGAGCACCGTCGGCACGGTGCTCGTCAACGCGATCCTCTCCGAATACATCCCCTTCATTGCGCTGCTCTTCGCGCTTTATGTGATCACCGGCGGCGTGCGGATCGAGGGCGACCTCGAGGCCACGCCCACGACCAACGCGGCGTTCCTGGCGGTCGGCGCTGTGCTCGCGAGCTTCATCGGCACGACAGGCGCCGCGATGCTGCTGGTGCGGCCGCTCCTGGAAACCAACCGCGAGCGGCGGCACGTGGCCCACACGCTGGTGTTCTTCATCTTCGTGGTCTGCAACTGCGGCGGGCTGCTCCTGCCGATCGGCGACCCGCCGCTGTTCCTGGGCTACCTCCAGGGTGTCGATTTCCTCTGGACGATGTCGCTCTGGAACGAATGGCTGTTCACCAACGGCTCGCTGCTGGTCATCTACTGGCTCTGGGACACGCTCATCGCCCACCCCCGCGAGACCCGGGCCGACGTCGTCCGCGATCGGCTTCTCACCCGCAGCCTCCGCTTCAGCGGCCTCTGGCCCAACCTGCCGCTGATGGCGGGCGTGATCGCGGCGGTGGCGTTCCTCGATCCGTCGAAGCCGTTTCCGGGCACCTCCTGGCATCCGTGGATCTACCTGCGCGAGACGGTGCTCCTCGGCCTCGTCGGGCTTTCGCTACTCCTCGGGTCGGGCGAGGTCCGCCGCAAGAATGCCTTCACGTACGGGGCGATCCTCGAGGTGGCGGCGCTCTTCATCGGCATCTTCATCTGCATGCAGCCCGCCCTGGCCCTGCTCCACGTCCACGGCGCCAGCCTCGGCCTCTCGTCGCCGCAGTCGTATTTCTGGGCCACGGGGTCGCTCTCCGCGGTGCTCGACAACGCCCCGACCTACCTCGTGTTTTTCGAGGCGGCGGGCATCGACCCGACCGACGGCCTGAGCGGCGAAGAGGCCCGGCTCCTCGCGGCGATCAGCCTCGGGGCGGTGTTTCTGGGGGCCATGACCTACATCGGCAACGGCCCCAACTTCATGGTCAAGGCGATCGCCGAGCAGTCGGGCGTGAAGATGCCGAGTTTCTTCGGCTACGTGATGTACAGTATGGGAGTGCTGCTGCCGGTGTTCGCCGTGATGGCGTGGCTCTTCGTGTAGCAGACGAGCCTTCCTTTTTCGGGCCGACGGCGAACCCCCGGCCCCCACGCATGAACGCCCGCTCCGACTCCGACTTCGAGGTCGTCGAAACCGACTCCCAGGTTCGCGACCTCGTGGACCGCCTCGCCCCCCACCCGCACCTCTGCTTCGACACCGAGTTCGTCTCGGAGCACACCTACCGCAGCCAGCTCTGCCTCGTGCAGGTGGCCGCGCCCGGCATCCTCGCCGTCATCGACACGCTCAAGGCCCGCGATCTCGAGCCGTTCTGGAGGCTCCTCGCCGAGCCTGGCCGCACGACGGTCGTCCACGCCGGCCGCGAGGAGTTTGGCTTCATCCTCCACGCGATCCAAACGCGGCCCTCGCATCTGTTCGACGTGCAAGTCGCCGCGGGCCTCGTGGACCACGACTTTCCCGCCGGCTACGCCTCGATCGTTCGCCGCTTCCTGAACCTCCCGACCAACAAGGGCGAGACGCGGACCGACTGGCGGCAGCGGCCGCTCACCCAGGCGCAGCTCGAATACGCCGTCGACGACGTCCGCCACCTGGAGCAGCTCTGGCGGAAGCTCGAGCGGAAGCTCGAGTCACTCGGCCGCGTCGACTGGATGCAAGACGAGATGGTGGCCTGGCAGGACGACGTCGAGGAGTCGTTCAGCCGCAAGCGGTGGCGGAGGGTGTCGGGGCTCAACGGCCTCTCCCGCCGCGAACTGGCCGTGGCCCGCGAGCTCTGGCACTGGCGCGACTCGGTGGCCGAAGAGCGCGACATGCCGCCCAAGCGGGTGCTCCGCGACGACCTCTTGGTGGAGCTCTGCAAGCGGAAGAGCGCCGACGAGCGGCAGATCTCGGCGATCCGCGGCATGCAGCGGTCCGACCTGCGGTACATCGTCAAGGGGCTCTCCGAGGCGATCGCCCGCGGCCTCGAACTCCCCGAGGAGGAATGCCCGGGCGGCGAGCGGCACCGTGCCCCACCGCCGCAGCTGGCGATGCTCGGCCAGTTTCTCGCCACCGCCGTGGCGGGCATGTGCCGCAGCGAGCACCTCGCGCCGGCTCTCGTCGGCACGTCGTCGGACATGCGCGACCTCCTCTCCTACAAGCTCGGCTACTACGACGACGAGCGGCCTCCGCTGCTCGCCACCGGCTGGCGGGCGCGGGTGGTGGGCGACCTCGTGGACGACCTGCTCGCTGGCCGCGCCGCGCTCCGCATCGGCGACATCAAGTCGCACGACCCGCTCGTGATCGAGCGCTGGGGCGACCGCTGACGAGCGTGGCGGGCCGCGCCGCTCGCCGCTCCCCCGTAGCACAGGTTTTCAACCTGTGTCTGTCCATCGCGCCGCTCGGGGCTCTCCCGTAGCACAGGTTTTCAACCTGTGGATCTTCATCGCGACGCGAGGGGCTACCCATGCCCCGTCGC
>JBAXOU010000067.1:0-14913 GCA_037133115.1 Planctomycetota bacterium
CGCTGACGGTCGCCCCCGTCCCCGAACCCTCCACCTACGCCATGGCCCTCGCCGGCCTGGCCTGCGGCGGCTACCTGCGATTCCGCCGTCGCAAGCAGGCCTGACGCGCACCAGCCAACGTGATTCCAACGCGAGGGGAGCAGGTTGCCATCACGGGCCTGCTCCCCTCGCCAATTCGTTTCCGGCACGTGTCGTTTCGTGCGCGCCGCCGATTCGTCCCTGGATTTGCCCGATTCGTCCCAGCCAGCGCGCCCGATTCGTCCCTAGATTTGCCCGATTCGTCCCAGCCCGTGTTGATTGGTGCGCGCCGGTGTTGATTCGGCATTTCGTGGGTTTTTGTCGCTTGCGGAGTTCTGTCTGCCTCATAAAAACCACGGTCGTGAGGTGCGTGGTTCGTAAGCCACAGACACACACGCACACACGCGGAGACAAGCTCATGACAAGGTCCACGGTTTCGATCGCCCGCATTTCTCGCGCCGTCTTTTCCGTCGGCGTGGCGGCCCTGCTTGGTTCGCTGGCTGGTTCTGCTCATGCCGTCACGATCGACTGGCGGACGGTGGGCGATCCGGGGAACACGGCCGACACCGCTCCCGCAGGCTACGGTGCCGTGGCCGATGCTTTTCAGATCATGAAGTACGAGTTCACGAACCAGCAGTACACCGACTTCCTGAACTCCGTGGATGCGGGCGGCACCAATCCGAACTCCGTCTACAACACGAGCATGGGCAGCAACGCCCGTGGCGGGATCAGTTTCACATCTGGTGCGGCCTCCGGCAGCAAGTACGCCGTGAAGACGAACATGGGCGACAAGCCGGTGAACTATGTGAGTTGGTTTGATGCGGCAAGAGTTTCCAACTGGTTGATGAATGGCGCGACGGGCACATCAAGCATGGAGACGGGTGCCTACACCCTCAATGATGCGACCAGCGGTAATGCTCCGGCGGTGAACCCGGGGGCGACGTTCTACGTCCCGATGGAAGATCAGTGGTACAAGGCGGCGTTCTACAAGGGGGGGGGCACGAACGCGGGCTACTGGGACTACGCCACGCAGAGTGACACAGTTCCGACGGCGGTGACGGCGGGTTCGACCGGTATTGGTTCGTCCGGGAGCGCGGGCAACTTCGCGAACTACAGCAGTTCCGCATCGTGGAACGGCCAAACCGGCAACGTGACAACGGTGGGCACGAATGGCGGGGCGAGCGCCTACGGCGCCTTTGACATGAGCGGCAACGCCCGGGAGTGGAACGACCTCACGGGCTCTGCCGGCACGACTCGTGGAATCCGGGGCGGCGCTTGGAACGCCAACTCGTCCATCTTGTCGTCCTCCAACAGGAGCACGCCCATCCCGTCGACCGAGAACGATTCGCTCGGTTTTCGTCTCGCAAGTCCGGTTGCCGTCCCCGAGCCCTCCACGTGTGCATCGCTGCTCGCCGGTCTGGCCTGCGGCGGCTACTGGCGGGTCCGCCGTCGCACGCGGGCCTGACACAGCGAAGCCAATCTGATTCCAACGCGAGGGGAGCAGGTTGCCATCACGGGCCTGCTCCCCTCGCCAATTCGTTTCCGGCACGTGTCGTTTCGTGCGCGCCGCCGATTCGTCCCTGGATTTGCCCGATTCGTCCCAGCCAGCGCGCCCGATTCGTCCCTAGATTTGCCCGATTCGTCCCAGCCCGTGTTGATTGGTGCGCGCCGGTGTTGATTCGGCATTTCGTGGGTTTTTGTCGCTTGCGGAGTTCTGTCTGCCTCATAAAAACCACGGTCGTGAGGTGCGTGGTTCGTAAGCCACAGACACACACGCACACACGCGGAGACAAGCTCATGACAAGGTCCACGGTTTCGATCGCCCACATTTCCCGCGTCGTCTTTTCCGTTGGCGTGGCGGCCCTGCTTGGTTCGCTCGCCGTTCCCGCTCATGCCGCCACGACCACGTACGACACCAACAACACGCCCTACACCGGCGGCACGATCAGTCCCGGCGACACCGTGCTGCTCAACGATGGCGCGGCCGTCACAGGCAACATCACCGCCAATGGCACGCTGCAGTTCAATCAGTCCGCCGGCAACACCCTCACGATCAGCAACACGATCTCGGGCACCGGCACGCTCTCGCTGACGAACACAGGCACGCTCAACCTGACCGGCACGTCGGGAGCCGCGAATACCATCCTTCTGGACATGACCACCTCCGCGTCGTCGGGGTTGCTTCAGATTCGTTCGGGAACTGGTGACCTCTGGGTCGGCGGCGCCGGCACCGGCACGCTCAACCTGAACGGTGGCAACGTCAGCAACACGGTCGGCTTTCTCGGCAAAGCTGCTAACAGCGTCGGCACGGCCACGGTGTCGAGCGGCACGTGGGCCAACAGCAGCGACCTCACCGTAGGCGACAGCGGCACCGGCACACTCAACGTCACTGGCGGCTATGTCAGCAACAGGACTGGCATACTCGGCAATCAAAACGGCAGCGCGGGCACGGCCACGGTGTCGAGCGGTACGTGGGCGAATAGTAGCACTCTCTACGTCGGCGAAGGCGGTAGCGGCACGCTCACCGTGAACGGTGGCAGCGTCACCAACACGAACGGCTTTATTGGCGACAACGCCGTCGGCACGGCCGAGGTATCGAGCGGCAAGTGGGCTAACAGTGGCTATCTCACCGTTGGCGGCAGCGCCACCGGCACGCTCACCGTGAACGGCGGCTACGTCAGCAGCGCGAACTGCATTATCGGCCAAAACACCAACAAAGTCGGCACAGTCACGGTGGCGAGCGGTACGTGGGCGAATAGTAGCACTCTCACCGTCGGCAACAAGGGCTCCGGCACGCTCACCGTGAACGGTGGCAGCGTCACCAACACGAACGGCATTCTCGGCCAGAATAGCACCGGCGTCGGCACGGCCACGGTGTCGAGCGGTACATGGGCCAACAGTGGCAACCTCGCCCTCGGAACCATCGGCAGAGGCAGCCTGACCATGAACGGCGGCCTCGTTGTCGTCGGCGGCACGCTCTCCAAAACGGCTGCCAGCACGATCAACCTGAACGCCGGTGGCACGCTCCAGATCGGCATCGGAAGCACCGGCGGCGTCCTTCTCGGCGGTACGGGCAGCCTCACCAATAACGGCACCCTCATCTTCAACCGCTCTAACGACTCCACCTACTCGGGCGGCCTCAGCGGCTCGGGAGCCGTCACGAAACTTGGCGGCGGCACCCTCACGCTCGGCGGCAGCAACGGCTACACCGGCGTCACCAGCATCAACGGCGGCAGGCTCGCGCTTGGACACACGAGCGCCCTCGCCGGCACCGGTACGATCGCCTTCGGCGGCGGCTCGCTGCAATACTCCGGCAGCAACACCCGCGACTACTCGGCCACGATCCTGAACAGTGGCAGCGCTATCGCGATCGACACCAACGGCCAAAACGTCACGTTCGCAACCGGCTTGGCCGCGAGCAACTCAGGCGGCCTCACGAAGTCGGGCCTCGGCACCCTCACGCTCTCTGCCAGCAACGCCTACACCGGCGCGACGACGGTCACCGGCGGCGGGCTCGCGTACGGCGCCTCAAACGCCCTGTCCGACTCGGCTGCGGTGACGGTGGCAGGCGGCGGCCTCGACCTCGGCTCCTACACCGACACGGTCGCCAGTTTCGCGATCACGAGCGGCTCGCTCGTTGGCTCGGGCAAACTCACCGCCGCGACCTATTCCCTGGGCGGCGGCACCGTGACCGGTAACCTTGGCGCTGGCTCGATGACCGTCACCGCCAACTCGAACCTGAACGGCACGGCCGAGGTGACTTCGGTGAGTCTGAACGCCGGCACACTCGCGCTCGGCTCAGCCGGCCGGTTCACGAGCAATCAGGTCGCCCTCACCGGCTCCTCGGGGGCGAGCATCAGCCTCGGCGGCAGCGAATCGGTCGGCTCGCTCGCCGGCGGATTCAACTTCGCCCTCGGCTCCGGCACGCTCACCACGGGCAACGCCAACACGAGTACGACCTATTCGGGCATCCTCAGCGGCTCGGGCGGCCTCACGAAGGCCGGCAACGGCACCTTCACGCTCGCCGGAGCCAACACCTATTCGGGCCTCACCACGATCTCCGGCGGCACGCTCGCCCTCTCGGGCGTCGGAAGCATCGGCACGGGCGGCCTCAACCTCGGCACCTCCGGCAGCCCCGGCGTGTTCGACCTCTTGGGCCTCACTGCAGGCAGTTACTCGCTGCCTTCGTCGGCCAGCCTCACCGGCGTGGGCACGCTCTCCGGCAACGGCAAGTCGCTCGCCGTGCTCGGGTCGCTGGCGCCGGGAAACAGCGCCGGCACGATCACCGTTGGCACCGGCCTCTCGCTCGACCTCTCGCAGTCGGGCAGCAGCGCGTTTGAGATCACTGACCCTGCCTACACGGCGGGCACCTACGACCTCGTGAGCGGCGACGGCAGTGTGGTGTTCGGCGGGATCCTCAACCTCGCCTTCAGTGGCGGCTCGTACGCCGACGGCACGAACGTGTTGCAGATCTTCGCCAACACGGGTGGCCGCTCGGGCGCCTTCTCGGCGGTGAACTTCACCGGCCTCGCGGCAGGGCAGTCGGCCACGTTCAACCCGACGACGGGCTTCATCACGGTCGTGCCGGAGCCCTCGACGTGTGCATCGCTGCTCGCCGGTCTGGCGTGCGGCGGCTACTCGATGTTCCGCCGTCGCAAGCAGGCCTGACGCGCACCAGCCAACGTGAGGCCGCACGCCTTGCAGATGGAGACCCGAGGGCTACCGCGCAGGCTCTTGGCCTGCTCCGGGAATCGACCCGATCGGCAGAAACATCGGACGCGGCGCCGGACGGCTGAGCAGCGCCCCAGCCTCAACGACCAACTCGAAAAACCCGAGGCGCGCGTAGAACTCCATCGCCTCCGGGAGCGCATCCACCACTACGCCAACGCACCCAAACCGGCTTGCCATCTCCCGGGCCATTTCCAGTGCGAACCGCACGAGCCGTGAGCCGATTCCATGTCCCTGGTGGGTTGTGGCGACGGCCAGCCTTGCCAGACGAAGAACTGGTAGCGGATAGGCCGGCAGCTGCTGTCGCTCACGACGTGGCAGGTGGTTGATCACCATTGATCCGGGTGCGATCGTGACATAGCCAACGACACGGCCAGCGGACGACGCCACGTAGGTCACACCGACGTGGAGCCGGAACTGGTTTTGCCCCGCGTACTTGCGAAAGAAACGGTCGAGTTCCACATCTCCCGACAAAAATGACGACCGATCGTCATCCGGCCGCAGGGGCCGGATTTCAATCTCCATCGAAGAGTGCCTTCATGGCGGGCGTTGGTGGCTCCGCTCGCTCAATGCGGCGCACCACGTCCTCGCCTACGGCGCGAGAAAGCTCGATCACAGGGGGCACAACGACGTCGGCCGGCAACTCCTCAAGCGCGGCGAGGTGATGAAGAATGGCAGTTTCGATGAGGTGTGATTTTTTGACGCCGTGCTGCCGCGCAAACCGCTCCAGTCGCTCCCTCGTTGTGTCGGCGATGACGGCGGAAACCTGCGATACGCCCGTTGCCATGACTCACTCCTGCGGCCGAAGGTGCACGTCGAAAAACGAACGCGAAAATCCATCCTACGAAAATGTAGATTTTCCGGCAACGATGGATAGCACGGAAACGGGCGTTCATCGAGCCGTTTTTCGCCGTCGGTGCGCACCTTCCTCCCATCGGGCCGGCGGGCGGTCGACTGCGCCGCCTCAGTGGGATGCCACCTTCGAAAACAGGTTCAGCACCACCACGCCGGCCACGATCAGCGACATCCCGAGAATCGCCGGCGGGTCGAGCTTCTCGCCAAAGGCGAGCCAGCCGATCAGGGCGATCAGCGTGACGCCCGCACCCGACCAGATCGCGTAGCCCACGCCCACCGGGATCCGCTCCAGCGTGAACGACAGAAAGAGGAAGGCCACGCCGTAGCCAGCGAGAACCATCAGGCTGGGGCCAGGCTTCGTAAACCCCGCCGACGCTTTCAGGAAACTCGTGCCGACGACCTCGGCGACGATCGCGATCGCGAGATAGATCCAGTGCATGCCGCCAGCCTCCTCCAGATCAAGGCCGAGCCGCGAGCGCGGCCCCTGTGTCTGTTAGAGTGTAGCCCGCACTCAGGCCGTGATATGCGGTCTGCCACGTTCTCCCGAGAGAGTCGAATCCACGCATGAAAGACGGCGCTTCCGCGACCGGCGGCCACACGATCGACGCCATCCTCTCGGCGGCCACCGACGAGACGCGGGCGGCGCTCCGCACGCTCGGCGAACTGGTGGGCAACGAGCCGACGACGGTCCTCTCGCCCACGCAGTTTGCCGTCCGTCATCTCGGTGTAGACCAACTCGACATCGCGAGCACGAAGTTCACCGGCCCGAGCACGTCGCTGGCGGTGCTCGGCAACCTCCTCCGGCTCGAGATGGAGCGGCACGCCGCGAGGGTCGTAGTCGGCTCCCCCGGCGACGGCCTGCCGCCGACCTGGTCGCAGCTCGACGTCGGGCCCGACGAGAAGGTGGCGGTGCCTGGGCGGCTGGTCGCCTTCTTTCCGGGGGGCACGCTGGCCGCGGAGCCGCTCTGCGTGGCCATCGACGACCGCCACTGGCAGCGGGAGTTTGCGATCCTCTCGTCGCAGACGGCTAAGGAGACGGCCGAGAAGACGCTCGAGTCGTTTCGGGCCCGGCTCAAGACACCGGAGAACCCGCTTCGCGGCCGCGTGCTCGAGGCCTGCGTCAACGACGGCTGCGTGCGGATCAGCGTCAGCGCGTCGATCACGAGCGAGCGGGGCGGGCTGATCCTGCCGGCAGACGTCTGGCAGGAGGTGGACGTGTTTCTCGCTTCGGCGACGAGCCGCCGCGACCTGCTCAAGTCGCTCGGCCTCGGCACCAACCGGGGCATGCTGATCGCCGGTCCGCCGGGCGTGGGCAAGACGCACCTCGTCCGCGTGATCGCCAGCGAACTTGCCGGCCGCTACACCACGATCCTCGCCGACGCCAACGCGATGCGGCACACGATCGCCGACCTCTACGCTGAGAGCGACACCTTCGGGCCCACGCTCGTGGTGCTCGACGACATCGACCTCGTGCTCGGCCACCGCGACTCCAGCGGCACCAACACCTCGCTCGCCGATTTTCTTTCGACGCTCGACGGCGTTCGCCAGCGGGACGACATCCTCACGATCGCCACCACCAACGACCCCAAGTCGCTTGACCCGGCCGCCCAGCGGTCGAACCGGTTCGACATGGTGATCGCGCTACCGATGCCCGACGCCACCAGCCGGGCGCGGATTCTGGAGCGGCACCTCGGACCGCTCCGCCTCGACCTCGACCTCCACGCACTCGCCGAGTTGCTCGAGGGGGCGACGGGCGCCGACGTGAAGGAAGTGATCCGCCGGGCGGTGCTCGAGCACGGCGATCGCTTCACGCAGGCTCAGCTCGTCGAGATCGCCGAATCGGGCCGCTGGCAGGCGACCGTCAACCGGCGCAAATACCTCTGATCCCCCAGCTTCACTCACGCGTTTTTCACAGTTGCCGTTCTCCATGCGGACGGCCGAAAAAGGTGTCGGTGAGGCCGAGCGGCCTCGAGCGTGACCCGGCGGGACGAGCGTCATGGCCAGGATCGCGATCAGCCTCTGTGGCGAGGGCCGCGGACACGCGGCGCGGATCTGCACGCTCGTGGAGCGGCTCGGTGGCGGCAACGACTTTCTGATCGCGACTACGACCGAGGCACTCGAGTTTCTCCGCGGTCGCTGCGGTGGTCGCGGCGACGTGCGGTTCATCGAACTCCCCGGCATCCGGTTTCGCTATGTCGGCGATCGGCTCGATGTGTCGCGGACGGTCCTCGACGGACTTCGGTTTCGGGCGCTCGAGCTGCCGGCGCTCGTTGAGCGAATGGTCGGCGAACTCGACCGCTTCGCTCCCGATCTCGCGATCACCGACTTCGAGCCGGTGCTGCCTCGCGCTGCATCCCGGCTGGGGATTCCTCTCGTCAGTCTCGACCACCAGCACTTCCTCGTCGCGTACGACGTGGGAGTGCTGCCGTGGCACCTGCAGTGCACCGCCCGCCTGATGGGGATCGCCGTGAGGCTGTTCGTGCCGCGGGCTGCCGCGACGGTGGTGTCGGCGTTCTTTCGGCCTCCGCTTGTCGCAGGCTGGGAGCATGCCACGCAGATTGGTCCGCTGCTCCGCCGTTCGCTCCTGGCAGCGGTGCCCCACGACGGCCGCCATCTGGTGAGTTACCTCCGCCAGCACACGTCGCCAGCGGTGCTCGATGCGCTCGCGGCCACCGGTGTGCCGGTGCGGGTCTACGGCCTCGGCCGCCGCGATCCCGTCAGTGGCGTTTCGTTTCACGATGTCGACGAGCGGCGGTTCATCGCCGACCTCGCCGGCTGTCGCGGCGTGGTTGCCGCGGCGGGCAACCAGTTGATCGGCGAGGCGATTCACCTCGGCAAGCCGCTGCTCGTCCTGCCCGAGCGAGCCCACGCCGAGCAGACGATCAACGCCCACTTTCTTGCCGCCGAAGGCTGCGGCGAGTTCCTGCCGCTGGAGCGGGTGGACACCGCGGCGGTGCGCGGCTTTCTCGACCGTCGCGAGAAGTTTGCGGCGCCGCTCGCCACCCGGCAGGGCGGGATGGATGGTTTTCCCGCGGCGGCCCGGGCCATCGCCACCGCGATCGCTCCGGACGCCGGCCTCCGTCGCGAGGAGATTCGCACGGCCGCCTGAGGGCCGTATGCCGCAGACGATCCCCACTGGAGCAACACCCATGAAGGTCGAGTCGCTATTCATTTCCGACGTGCATCTCGGCTGCCGCTTCTCGCGGTCCACTGAACTGTTCGAGTTCCTCGGCCGCTACGAACCCGAAAACCTCTACCTCGTGGGTGACATCGTCGACGGATGGAAGCTGCGGCGGAACTTCGTCTGGGACGACACGGCGAGTTTCGTCGTCCGGCGGGTGCTCGGGATGCTGAAGCGGGGTACCCGGGTGTTCTACGCCACGGGCAACCACGACGAGTTTCTCAGGGCGTGGTCGCCGCAGACCTTCGGCCACGTGGAACTTGCCGACCAGTTCATTCATCACACCCGCGACGGTCGCCGGCTGCTCGTGATCCACGGCGATCTCTTCGATCAGGTGACAAAGCACGCCCGCTGGATCTATCGGCTTGGCGACCGGGCCTACACCGCAGCCCTGCATGCCAATGCCTGGAGCAACGCCGTCCGCCGCCGGCTCGGCTACCCCCACTGGTCGCTGAGCGCCGCGCTCAAGGGGCGGGTGAAGACGGCGGTCAACTTCATCAACGACTTCGAGCGGTTCGTGGCCCGCTACACCAGGGAGCAGGAGTGCACGGGCGTGATCTGCGGCCATATCCACGTGCCCGCGATCCGGACCCTCGAGGGGATCGAGTACTACAACTGCGGCGACTGGGTCGAGCACTGCACGGCGGTCGTCGAGCACGTGGATGGCCGGATGGAAATGGTCGGCTTTCACGACGTGGCCGACCGCCGTTTGGCGATCGGGTACCATGCCGCCTGAGCGGGCGGGCTGAATCTGCCCGGTCGCCCCCAGGGAGGTATTCCGATGGCGAAGAAGCAACCAGCCCGCCGCCCGGTGGCGACGGGACGGATCGTGATGCGAACGGGCGAGGCGCTCGTTGAAGACGAGGCCGCCTGGAGCGCGGCCGAGCCCGAGGTGGTGATCGGCGAACTCGACGGGCCGGTCGGCTACGCGATCGCCAACCTGCTCGGCGACCAGACCAAAGGGCACTCGCGGGTGTTTGCGATCCTCAACTCCGACGTCCAGGTGCGGCCGGCCACGCTGATGGTCAGCAAGGTGACCGTGAAGAGCGAGAAATACACCAACATCCTGATGGGAACCGTGCAGGCGGCGATCGCCCACGGCGTGCTCGACGCGGTGCGGGCCGGCGACATCCCCAAGAAGAAGGCCAACGACCTCGGGATCATCGTCTCGGTCTGGCTCGACCCGTCGATCGTGGAGGCCGAGTACGACCCCGAGATCCTCTTTCGGACCAACCGCGAGGCCACAGCCAAGGCGATCGGCAAGGCGATGCGGCACGAGCCGTCGATCGACTGGCTGCTCGCCAACCAGACGAAAGTGCCGCACTACTTCCACGAACTGGCCGTGAAGGGCGAGTTGTAAGAGGACTCCCGCCCGTCCAAGCCCAACGCCGTGAGGCGTGGCGCGGGGTGAGGCGTGGGGCGGAGTCCAGCGTGATTCGCCCGAGGCCTTACGGCCTTCGGCTTGGACGAACTTTCGGTCGGACGAGGTGTGAACATCGGTCGGAAAACCGTATCATGCCCATCGGGTGGACGATGGTCACAGCACGGAGCCGCAGTCTCATGGATGCTTCCCGACGACTTCCCAGGCGAACCTTTCTCCGTGGAGGCCTCGCCGCCGGTGCAGCGGTCGCTGCCCCGATGGTGATTCCGTCGTCGGCGCTGGGCCTCGACGGCGCGACGCCACCGAGCGAGCGGGTTCGCGTGGCGGGCATCGGTATCGGTCGCCGCGGCGAATACGACCTCGGCTGCTTCCTCCAGCAACCCGACGTGCAGTTCGTGGCGATCTGCGACGTGAAGGAAGCCCGTCGGCAGGCCGTGAAGGGGATCGCCGACAAGCACCACGGCACCGCCGAGTGCCGCACCTACCGCGACTATCGTGAACTCCTCGACCAGAAGGACGTGGACGCGGTGCTGATCGCCACCGGCCCCAACTGGCACGGCCTGATGGCGATGCTCGCCGCCAAGGCTGGTAAAGATGTCTACTGCGAGAAGCCCTGCACGAAGAACATCGCCGAGAGTCTCCTGCTTCGCGACACGATGCGGCGGTGTGGCACTGTCTTTCAGGCGGGCACGCAGCGGCGAAACCTCCCCCACTTCGCCTTCGCCTGCGAACTGGCGCGGACCGGCCGGCTCGGCCGCATCACCCGCGTCTACGCTCATCCAGCCGGCATGAAGGCCTTCTCCAGTGGCTGGTTGCCGGAGGAACCAACGCCCGATCCTGCAGTGGCCGACTGGGACATGTATCTCGGCCCGGCGGCCTGGCGGCCGTTCAACTCGAAGACGCTCGCCGACGGCTTCAACTTCGAAAAGGGGGGCGGGCTCGTCGGTGGTGGCGTGCTGGAGTGGGGCTCGCACTGTGTCGATCTCTGCCAGTGGGCGGTGAACGACTGCCTGCCACCGACCGACTATGCGCCGCCGGTCGACGATCAGATCGTCTGCCGCTACGCAGGCGGCGCCGAACTCGTGTTTCGCGAAAAGGACTGGATCCCGCTCGGCTCGTGCCCCGTCCGCTTCGAGGGGGAAACAGGCTGGGTCGAGGCGGGCGACAGCGGCAAAATCGTGCTCTCGTCGCCCGAACTGATGGCGGGCCGCAAGGTCGAGGAGATCGGTGGCTACCCCGCCACGTTCCACGTCCGCGATTTCCTCGATTGCTGTAAGACGCGGGGCAAGCCGAAGGGCAACGCCGATGCCGCCTGCAACGCGCATATCGCCTGCCATGCCGCGAACATCGCGCTGTTTCTCGGTCGGCCAGTGAAGCTCGACACCGAGTCGTGGCAGTTTGTGAATGACGAGGCGGCGAACCGGCTGCGGTCGGAATCGCTCCGCGAACCGTGGAGGCTGTGATGACGAGGGTAGGTACAAACTGGTCGGGGTGGTGCGTGGCGCTGATGGCCGCCGCGGTCGCGGGGCTGGGCCATGCGCGCGGCGAGACGGCGGTGGCGCCGTCGCAGGAGCAGGAACTCATCGCGGTGCTTCGCTCGGAGACGCCAGAGTCTGAAAAGGCGCTCGCCTTCAAGAACCTGGCGATTCACGGGTCGCCGGCCTGCGTCGAAGCGGTTGCCACGTATCTGGGCAACGAGCGGCTTGCGTCGTGGGCGCGGATCACGCTCGAGGCGATTCCGGGCGGCGAGGCATCGGCCGCGCTGCGGTCGGCGAGTGAAACGCTTTCGGGTCGCCTGCTCGTGGGGGCAATCAACTCGCTTGGTGTGCGGCGGGATACAGCTGCCGTGCCGCTCCTGGAGAAGCGACTCGGCGATCCCGATGCCACCATCGCCGCGGCCGCGGCCGCGGCACTCGGCAAGATCGGCACGCCCGCAGCCGCCACGGCCCTCTCGAAGGCCTTCGACGCCGGGAAGCCTGCCCGCGATGCGGTGGCCGAGGCCTGCGTGGTCTGCGGAGAGCAGCTGCTGACCGCCGGCGACTCGCCCGCGGCGGTGAAGCTCTTCGATGCGGTTCGCCGGGCCGACGTGTCGGAGCAGCGGCAGGCGGAGGCCACGCGGGCGGTGATTCTGGCCCGGGGCAAGGACGGGATTCCCTTGCTCGTGGAACTCCTGCGATCGCCCTCGCAGCGGCTGTTCAACATGGGCCTGTTCACTGCCCGGCAACTGGCCGCCGGCCCCGACCGCGATGCCGCGCTCGCCTACGAGGTCGATGTAGCGCTCCTGAAGTCATTGGCTGGGACCGGCGAGGCCACGCTCGCGGCTCAGCGGAAGCCGCTGGTGATCGACCTCCTGGCCGACCGCAATGCGGGAGGCGCGGCGACGGCCGTGCAGCAGGCGATCCTGGAGGCAGCGGCGAGCGGCGAGCCCGCGCTGCGGCGAGCGTCGATCCGCGCGATCGGGCGCTGCGGCGATGCGTCCTCGGCCGATGGCCTGCTTGGGATCGCCGTCGGAGCCGACCCCGCCGTCGTTCCGGCTATCCGAGAGGCGATCGCGACGATGACCGCCGACGGCGTGGACGAGCGGATTACCTCGCGGCTGACCGATGCCGACGCCTCCGTGCTGCCGCTGGTCATCGGGCTCGTCGGTGACCGCCGCATCGGAGCGGCTACGGCGAAGGTTCTGCCGCTCGTCGATCACGCCGATCCGGCGGTGCGGTCGGCGGCCCTGGCGGCGCTTGGCTCGATCGTCGACCTCGGCGACATCGATGTGCTGATCAAAAAGGCTGCATCGCCGCGGGACGACGCGGAAGCCGCCGCAGCGGCGACGGCGCTCAAGGAGGCAGCGGTGCGGATGCCCGACCGCGACGCCTGCGCCGCGCGGATCGCAGCGGCCATCGCGGCCGCGGGTCCGCGGGCCGGCGTGCTCATCGAGACCCTTGCTGACGTCGGGGGCACCAAGGCCCTCGCGGCGGTTGCCACGGCGGCGAAGTCTGGCGACCAGTCGCTCGCGGATGTCTCGACGCGCGTGCTCGGCAAGTGGATGACGGCCGACGCGGCGCCGGTGCTGCTCGAACTCGCGACGACCGACGCCGCGGGCCCTTACCGCGGCCGAGCGATGAAGGGCTATCTGCGGATCGCACGGCAGTTTGCCCTGCCGGAGCCTGAGCGGGCGGAGATGTGCCAAAAGGCCCTTGCCGCCGCCAAGGACCCCGCCGACCGAAAGTCGGTCGTCGAGATCCTCGTCCGCTACCCGCATCCCGCCACGCTCGCCGTCGCCAAAGACGCGATCGCGATGCCCGATATCAGCGACGAAGCAAAGGCCGCGGTGACTACGATCGAAGGCAAGCTCGCGCAGCCCGCCGGCGGAAAGTAGCCGATGTTCGAGGAGCGACTCACTCCTCGGTAGGCGGAGGGATCGGGGCGAGGATTTCGAGCGTCGGATATCCTACCGTTGGCGAGCCAACTCGCACCGTCCCGCAGCCGGATTGGGCGTGCGGATTCAGAGCCCTGGAGATTGCCCGATGATCCGCGGATGCTGCTCCTTGATGATCTGGTTCTGCGGCACGATTGCGTTTGCCGAGGTGACCTTCGAGAAGCAGACCCTCACCGAGCGGTTCGTGGCCGAGGGCTGTGCCGTGGCCGACTTCGACAAGGACGGCCACGCCGACATCACCGCGGGCAACACGATCTGGCATGGCCCCGACTTCTCGCGGACGACCGAGTTCACGCCGCCAGCCAACAATCCTTCGGGCCCTTCGAAGACGCCCTACGACCCGGCCCGCGGCTACTCCGACTCCTTTCTCGCCTATGCCCACGACTTCACAGGCGACGGCTGGCCCGAGATCCTCGTCTATGGTCTACCGGGCGAGCCGGCGCACGTGTTCGTGAACCCGCAGGGGCGGGCAAGCCACTGGGAGAAGCACGTCATCTTCGACGTCGCGGATGGTGAGTCGCCCGGCCTCGTTGACATGACGGGTGACGGGAAGCCCGAACTGCTCGCGCACTCCAGTGACCTCGTCAAGCCGCCGGAGGCGAACGGCATGCGAGGCGGTCAGCTCGGGTTTGCGGAGATCGACTGGAACCATCCGCTGGCGAAGGCCCGGTTCCACCCGATCACGCCTCGCTCGCCCGAAAACGACCAGAAGTACTTCCGCTATACCCACGGCTATGGTGCCGGCGACGTGAACGGCGACGGTCGGATGGACTTGCTGACGAGGGAAGGCTGGTTCGAGCAGCCGGCCGACGCGACGGCTGCGATCTGGCCCTTCCATCCGGGACCCTTCGGCCCGCCCGACGCCCAAGGCGGCGCGCAGATGCTCGTCACTGACGCCAATGGCGACGGGCGGAATGACATCGTCACCAGCTACAACGCCCACGGCTGCGGGCTGGGCTGGTTCGAGCAGCGGCCCGACGGGTCGTTTGCCGAGCATCGGATCATGGGGGCGGCGCCGGAGGAGAATGAGCAGGGTGTGACGTTCAGCCAGCTCCACGCCCTGGCGCTCGCCGACATCGATGGCGACGGCCTCCAGGACGTCGTCACCGGCAAACGCCGCTGGGCGCATGGGATCACCGGCGACATCGACCCCAACGCCCCGCCCGTTCTCTATTGGTTTCGGCTGGAGCGGGACGGCTCGGGTGGTGCCCGCTATGTGGCCGAGAAGATCGACGACGACAGCGGCGTGGGCACGCAGGTGACCGTGGCCGACCTGAACGGCGACGGCAAGCCCGACGTGGCCGTGGCCAACAAGCG
>JBAXOU010000068.1:0-14317 GCA_037133115.1 Planctomycetota bacterium
AACTCGTAATTCTACGGACCCGTATAGCCGGTGAATGAGGCTTGGTATTCGACAGGGGCTTTGCTGCCGTTTTTTGCCAAGTAGCTCAGCCGCAACGGGTTTGGGTTGGTCGCCGGGCCCCCGAACGGACGTTACGCATTTTATCGACTGGATAATCCCCCCGTCAAAACGGGTGGGCGACACGGTCGCTTTCTTGATTCTAGGCTGACCAGCGCGGTTTCCCCGGTCGCCCGGGGCCCGGGCCTGGGTGGGCAACGGGAGCCCGCACGACGTGCGTTATCGTGGCCTGCCCAGAAGGTCTGCCGGGCTTCGCACCCCACGGCCCCCGCGGTTCAGGACGTGGGTGTAGATCATCGTCGTCTTCACATCGCTATGGCCCAACAGTTCCTGGACCGTGCGGATGTCGTAGCCGGCCTGGAGCAGGTGCGTGGCGAAGGAATGCCGGAAGGTGTGGCAGGTTGCACGCTTCGCGATCCCGGCACGGACAACGGCCTCCCGGATCGCCTTCTGGATGACCGTCTCGTGAAGATGGTGTCGATACATCCGGCCCGTGTCACGATCGCGATAGTCGGTGGACGCAGGAAACACCCACTGCCACGGCCACGCCTGCTCCGCCGCAGGATGCTTGCGAGCGAACGCGCCGGGGAGCATAACCCTTCCCCGCCCCGCCTCCACTTCCGCCTCATGAAGACGCCGACCCCGATGAAGAAGCTCGCCGATCGGCCCACGCAGGCAATCCGGCAGCATCGAGATCCGGTCCTTGTCGCCCTTCGCCTGCCGGATCACCAGTTCGCCGCGCTCGAGGTCCACGTCCTTCACCCGCAGTCGTAAGGCCTCGAGCAAGCGGAGGCCCGCCCCGTAGAGGAGCATCGCCACGAGCCATCGATCGCCGGTCAGGAGCGCCAACACCCGCTCGACCTCCTCCGGCGTCAGCACCGACGGCAGCCGCGTGGGCCGACGGGCCCGCACGATTCCCTCCATGCGGTTCAGCGGCCGGGAGAGAACATGCTCATACAGAAAGAGCAACGCGGAGAGCGCCTGGTTCTGGGTCGAGGCAGCGACATGCTCCCGGGCGGCGAGATGGGTGAGGAACTCGGCGACGTGCGGCTCGGCCAGGTCGCGTGGATGCGTCCGATCATGGTGGACGATGTATCGCCGGATCCAGTGGGTGTAGGCTCGCTCCGTGTTTGCCGACAGCCTGCGGACGCGAGCCACGTTTCGTACCCGGTCCAGAAGCCGCGGCTCGCCGGATGCGGGACGATCGCGTGAAACAGGCCGTGGTGCAGGCTCAGGGGGATCGGGAGCCATCGCTGGTTTCCTCGCGCTCGAGGTGCCGTTACGAAGCCGCGACGCTCATGCACGCCGCTAATTCAAATGGCGAGCGCAACGCTGGCGAGGGGCAAAAACGCAGTCGCGGCCTGACGCCGCGGGCCCTCAGCCGCCGCAGTAGTCGATCGCCCGGGCGATCTCGCTCTTGAGATCCTTGCGGGGCACGATCCGGTCGATGAAGCCGTGTTCCAGCAGAAACTCGCTCGTTTGAAAGCCCTTCGGCAGTTCCACGCGGATGGTCGCCTTGATCGTCCGCGGGCCCGCGAACCCGATCAGGGCACGCGGCTCCGCAAAGCAGAGGTCGCCGAGCGACGCGAAACTCGCCGCCACGCCGCCCATCGTGGGGTTCGTGAGCACCGAGATGAAAAGGCCTCCGGCCTGCGAATAGCGGGCCAAAGCCGCCGACACCTTCGCCATCTGCATCAGCGAGAGGATGCCCTCGTGCATCCGGGCGCCGCCGCCCGAGGCACTGATGATGATCAGCGGCAGCTTGCCGGCCGTCGCCCGCTCCACGAGCCGCGTGAGCCGTTCGCCCACCACGCTCCCCATGCTGCCCATGATGAACGATGAGTCGGTCACGCCACAGGCCACCCGCCGGGCCCGGATCATACCGGTGCCGGTGAGGGCCGCGTCTTTGAGTCCCGTCCGCTTCTGCTCCGCGACGATCCGCTCCGCATAGGGCTTCTTGTCGCGAAATCCGAGCGGGTCGGCGGGCTTGAGGTCGGCATCCCACTCCTCGAAGGTGCCCGCGTCGAGCAGCTGCTCGATCCGCTTCGCCGCCGACACATACCAGTGAAACCCGCACTGCGGGCAGACGTTGAGGCGTTCTTCGGCTTCCTTACGGTAGATCGTGGCGCCGCAGCCGTCGCACTTCAGCCACAGCCCCTCGGGCACCCCCCGCTTGGGCCGCGGCCCGCGGGTCGTGGGCTCGCCGGCCGCCGGCTTCGCCGGCGCGCCCGGCAACGCCGTCGGCACGGGGGAGTCGGTGGCGGTCGCTGGCGCCTTGCGGGTGCGTTCCATGCTGATGACCGAAGCGGCGAGGGCGTAATGAAGGATTGCCGGGCGAGGCCGGCGGGAGCGGCACCCGTCCGGTGCAAGATGCCAGAGTTTATCGCGGCGACGGCCGGCGGTGCTGCGCCGCTTTCAGCGGGAAACGAACGGCTGCGACGGAGCCGACTCCATCCGACTGGCGGGGGCGATCGCGACCCCCGGCCGCGGCGGCTGCCACTGCGCGGCCACCGGAAGCACGTCTACCAGATCCGCGGCGGCGTCGAACCGCCACAGGTCGCCCATCGAACGGCCCGACACGAGCCACGTCACGATTGCGTCGAGCGGCCGCGGCACCACCACCGCGACCGTGCCCCCGGGATGACGCTTGAAGATCTTCTCGATCGCAGCTTCGACCCGCTCGCAGGCTTCCTCGAGCAGTTCACCCTCTGGCGGCGCCACCGACCACGGATTGTCTTGCCACTGCCGGTGCAGCCGGGGCTGCGTGTCGTGAATCTCCTCCACGAGCCGGCCCTGCCAGAGCCCCATGTCCACGTTGCCGAGATTCGGCAGATGCTTGGGCTTCATGCGGCACGCACTGCCGATGATCCGCGCCGTCTCCTCCGCCGTCTCGTCGGCCGAGGCGTAGATCGCCGCCGGTGGATCGGCCGCGAGCCGCTGGCCGGCTCGTGTCGCCGCCGCCACGCCCTCCATGGAGAGCGGCATGTCGAGCGTGCCGCGAATGCGTTCCTGAAGGTCGTAGTCGGTTGCACCGGCTCGGATCACGATCAGATGGTCAGGCACGGAAGGAGATGTCTCCAGGAGGAACGATCAGGCCGCAGCGCGGGCCAGGGCCTCGAGATCCGCGATCGCGCGCCCGTAGTCGGACGCACGCATCACGGCACTTCCCGCCACGATCAGTTCGGCGCCGGCGGCAGCCACCGGGCCGATCGTGTCGGATGCGATCCCACCGTCGAGGCCAAGACGGAAGGACGCATTGAGCCGGCTGCGGGCGGCCGCAAGCCAGGCAAGTTTGTCGAGGGCGGAGGGAATGAACTTCTGGCCGCCGTATCCGGGTTCCACTCCCATCACGAGCACGCCGTCGCATGACCCGAGCCAGGGCTCCAGGGCCTCCACCGGTGTGTTCGGGCTGATCGCCAGATGGGCCCGGCTGCCGAGCGACGCGATCGTCGCGAGCGTGGCCCGTGGGTCGGCCAGAGCTTCGATGTGAACCGTGATAATGTCGGAGCCGAGCTTCGCGTACGTCTCGATCGACGCCTCGGGCTCCTCGATCATGAGGTGCGTCTCGATCGGCACCTTTGCCGCGCGTCGTACCGCCTCCACCACGACGGGCCCGTACGTGAGTTGCGGGACGAACCGGCCGTCCATGACGTCGAGATGCAGGGCCTTCGCCCCGGCCGCCTCGAGCCGCTCTACTTCGCGGGCCAGATGCCCGTAATCACAAAGCAGCAATGCGGGCAGCACGACGGGACCATGGGCGTCGAGAGTCGCCGAGAGTCGATCGGTGGCCTGGCCAGCCTGGTGAGACACGGTCGCGTGATACGGGGGGCGGCGAGCCTCCGGTGGCCCGCAACGCTGCCCTCGATCCTACCAAGTGACCGGTTCCCGAAAGCCTAACGGCGTAAGCCGTGGGGCCGTTCCCAAGGCCGCCCCGCGTTCTAACTTCCTACCCCTGATAGACTTGCAGCAAAGGGGAATCGCCATGGCCGCCAGATCCACGCCTCCCGCAGTCGATGGGGTCGATGGGCCCGGATCGCTCCTTCCCAGCCGGCTCACGCCCGCCGATCGCGATCGGATCGAGGCCCGCGTGCAGGCGATCGGCCGCGACTTGCTCGCGGCCGCCCTCGCCGCACGGCCCTCGGTGATCTCTCCCGACTACTGGGCCGAGCAGGCCGGCGAGTGGGCCACCGCGGATGACGACCTCAAGGTCCGCCTCTTCCGGCTTGTCGATTGCATGCCGATGCTCGACGACCCGGCCGCCGTCGATCGCCACCTCCGCGAATACATCGACGACGCCACCATCGACCGCCTGCCTTCCGCGATCGGCCTGGCGCTCAAGGCTGCTCGCACCGGCATCCTCTCGCCGCTCGCCGCTCGCGCGGTGCGGGCTGCGATGCTCGCGCAGGCCCGCCGCTTCATCGCCGGCACCAATCCCGCCGAGGCGGCGAAGGCCGCCCTCGCCGAACGCCGCCGCCATCGCGGCTTCACGCTCGACCTCCTCGGTGAGACGGTCACCAGCGAAGCCGAGGCCGACGCCTATGCCGCCGCCTACACGCGGCTGCTCACCGAACTTCCGCCGCAGGCCGCCCACTGGCCGCACGACCCGCTCGTCGACGACGGTCCCACCGCCAACGGCCAGCCGCAGGAACTGCCGCGGGTGAACGTGTCGCTCAAGCTTTCCGCCCTCGACAGCCGCTTCGATGCCATCGACCCCGTGGGGACGTCCGACCGTGTCCTCTCGCGATTGCGACCGCTCTGGAGGCTTGCTCGTGACTCGGGTGCTCAAGTCCACGTCGACATGGAGAGCCATGCGGCCAAGGAACTCACGCTCGAGATCTTCAAGCGGATCGCCATGGAAGACGAGTTTCGCGACTGGCCGCACTGCGGCATCGTGGTGCAGTGCTACCTCCACGAGTCGCCCCGCGATCTCGCGGTGCTCGCCGCCTGGGCGAAGAACCGCGGCGCGCCGGTGTGGGTCCGCCTCGTGAAGGGCGCCTACTGGGATTACGAGACGATCCACGCCGAGGCGGCCGGCTGGCCGATCCCCGTCTGGCATGAGAAGTGGCAGACCGACGCCTGCTACGAGGCCGCCACCACGTTCGTGATGGAACACGCCGACGCCCTCCGCCCGGCACTCGGTAGCCACAACCTCCGCTCGATCGCCCACGGCATGGCCGTGGCCGAACACCTCGGCCTCGATCGCCGGGCCGTGGAGATGCAGATGCTCTATGGCATGGGCGACGCCGAGAAGGAAGCGGTCACCAAGGCCGGCTGGCGGATGCGGGTCTACATGCCCTATGGCGAACTCGTGCCCGGGATGGCCTACCTCGTCCGCCGCCTGCTCGAAAACTCGTCGAACGATTCGTTCCTCCGCGCGGGCTTCATCAAGCACGTGCCCGCGGAGACACTCCTCGCGCCACCGCGGCCGCCTGCCGGTGGACGCCACGCGAAGTCGCGTGCGGCGGAGGCGTCGCACGAACCACCCGCCTTCGCGAACGAGCCGCTCGCCGACTTCTCGATCGACGCCAACCGGCAGGCGATGGCGCACGCGATCGATCGCATGACGGGATCGCTCACCACCGGACCCGCGCGGGTGCCGGTCGTGATCGATGGCGGTGAGGTTGCGACGACTGATCGGCTCGTTCGTGAAAATCCTTCCGACCGCCGCCAGGCGGTGGCCGAGGTGTCGCTCGCGGGAGTCGCCGACGCCGAGCGGGCCGTCGCGGTGGCCCACGCCGCGCTTCCCGCCTGGCGGGCGATCGATGTCCGCCAACGCGCCGACGTGCTTCACGCGGCCGCCTCGATCATGCGGGCACGGCGATACGAACTCGCGGCCACGATGGTGCTTGAAGTCGGAAAACCCTGGCGGGAGGCCGACGCCGATGTCGCCGAGGCGATCGACTTCTGCGACTACTACGCCCGTCAGGCAGTCGACCTCTTCGCGGCCCGCCACGTAAATGTGCCGGGCGAGGAGAACGTCACGGCGTTTCTACCGCGGGGCGTGGTGGTCGTCATCGCACCCTGGAACTTCCCGCTCGCGATCCTCGCTGGCATGACGACGGCGGCGCTTGTCACCGGGAATACGGTGGTGATGAAGCCGGCCGAGCAGTCGTCGCTGATCGCGAAAAAGCTCCATGACATCCTTGTCGAAGGGGGCACGCCTCCGGCCGCGCTCGCGTTTCTGCCCGGCCGCGGCGAGGTGATCGGCCCCGCGCTCGTGGCCCATCCCAACACCGCCCTCATCGCCTTCACAGGCTCCCGCGACGTCGGCCTCGCGATCAACCGGCTCGCCGCCGAGTCGTCGGCCGCCGGCGACGCGCGGCTCGTGAAGCGGGTGATTGCCGAGATGGGAGGGAAGAACGCGATCGTCGTGGACGACGACGCCGACCTCGACGAGGCGGTGGTGGCAGTCGCTCAGAGTGCCTTCGGCTTCCAGGGTCAGAAGTGCTCCGCCTGCTCGCGGGTGATCGTGCTCGACCACGTGCACGATGCCTTCGTGGCCCGGCTTGCCGGCGCCGTGCAAAGCCTGCACGTCGGCCCCGCCGCCGATCCCGGCAGCCGCCTCGGGCCCCTTGTAGACGAAGAGGCCCGCGACCGCGTGCGTCGATTCATCGAAATCGGCCGCCGCACCGCGCGGGAGGTCGTGGCGGTGGATGTCGGCGACCTCGCCGACCGTGGCTGGTTCGTCGGCCCGCACGTCTTCGCCGACGTCGATCCCGACGGGCCGCTTGGCCAGGACGAGATCTTCGGGCCGGTGCTCGCCATCGTGAAAGCCCGCGACTTCGACCACGCCCTCGAACTGGCCAATGGCTCGCGCTACGCCCTCACCGCCGGCATCTTCTCCCGCAGCCCAGCCCGGCTGGCCAAAGCCCGCGAAACCCTCGAGGCGGGCAACATCTATTGCAACCGCGGCATCACCGGCGCGCTCGTGCATCGCCAGCCCTTCGGCGGCTACCGGATGTCCGGGATCGGCAGCAAAACGGGCGGCCCCGACTATCTCCTCCAGTTCGTGGTGCCGCGGACGGTGACAGAAAACACCATGCGGCGGGGGTTCGCTCCAGTGCAACCCGCGGGCGACGGGCGGAAAAGCTGAAAACCAACGGGTTTTCCGGGGGCTGGCGGCCGCTCACGAAACCCTGACAATCGGCGTCTAGACCCAAGCCGTCGAAAACCGTTTTCATCCCCGGCGAGTCGTTCGCGCCGACCCGCTCGTCCCACCCCGGAGTCGGTTGCATGATTCTCTTCGGCAGTCTGTATCGCCGGTTGCTCCTGGTTGCCCGGATGGTTGCCCTGATGGTTGCTGCGGCCTCATCCGTGGCCGCGACCAGCCGCGCACAAGACGTCGATCCGGCCTTGAAGCCCTATCACAAGGTGGCTGGCGAGGTGGCCGGGTCGCTCAAGTGCGTCGGCTCCGACACGATGAACAACCTCGTCGCTCTCTGGGCCGAGGGCTTCAAGAAGGTCTACCCGAGCGTCCGCGAGGGGATCGAGGGAAAGGGCTCGGCCTCGGCACCGCCGGCGCTCGTCGAAGGCACCTGCTCCTTCGGCCCGATGAGCCGCGACTGGAAGCCCTCGGAGATCGACTCCTTCAAGGCCAAACACGGCTATCCGCCCACGGTGGTGCCGGTGGCGATCGACATGCTGGCCGTGTTCGTGCACCGCGACAACCCGCTCAAGTCGCTCACGCTTCAGCAGGTCGACGCGATCTTCTCGAAGAACCGCACGGGCGGCGCCACGGGCGACATCCGCACCTGGGGCGACCTCGGGCTCGAGGGGGAATGGAAGGACAAGCCGATCAGTCTCTACGGCCGCAATGCCTCCAGCGGCACCTACGGCTACTTCAAGGAGTTCGCCCTCTTCAAGGGCGACTTCAAGTCGACGGTGAAGGAGCAGCCTGGCAGTTCGGCCGTGGTGCAGGCGATCGCCAGCGACAAGTATGCGATCGGTTACAGCGGCATCGGCTACAAGACCGCCGATGTCCGGGCGCTGCCGCTTGCCCCGCAGCCTGATTCCGCCGCAGTCGAGCCCGTCGCCGTCAACGCCTACTCCGGCGACTACCCGCTCGCCCGGTTCCTCTACCTCTCAGTCAACCGCAAGCCCGGCACGACGCTCGACCCGCTCCGCCGCGAGTTCCTCCGTTACGTCCTCAGCGCCTCGGGGCAAGGTGACGTGAAGAAGGACGGCTACCTTCCACTCCCCGCGACGGTGGTCCAGCAGTCCGTGAAGGACGCCGGGATCGAGTGATCTCGTCGCCCGGCGGCTGCCGCCGGGTCCCCACGCCGCCCCCGGTCAGATCGCATGCAGCCCAAGCCCTCCTTCACCGGTCGCTCGCGGCGGCGCACGACCCATGCATGGGTGAGGGGCTCCGACACGATCGCGCGGGTGGTGATCACGCTCGGCGGCATCGGCACGATCGTCGCCGTGCTCGCCGTGGGCGTGTTCCTGCTGGCCGTCGCGGCGCCGCTCTTCACTTCCGCCACGGCCGCGCTTGACAGAATCGCACCGCTGCCCGACGTCAGTGCGTCGTTCGTGGGAACCGACGAGTCGGGGTCGGTGGCCTGGTTGCTCGACGGCGAGGGCGACGGTCACGGCCGGATCGCCGTCGTCGGGCTGGCCGACGGCGCCACGCTCCTGGAGCGGACGCCGGCAGAGACGGGCCTCGCGGGGGCGACGGCCGTCCGCGTGCCGGCTGGCGGCATGCTCGCCGCCGTCGGCTTTGCAGACGGCACGTTCAAGATCGGGCGGATCGGGCTCGATGCCGCCTATCAGCCTGCTGAGGAACTGGGACGCGAGTCCCTGCCCGCCCGCGTGGGCGATGCGCTGAGGGTCGACAGCGCCGTCGTCATCCGCCTGCCAGGCGATCGGTTCTCGCGGGTCTCGCTGGTCGCCGAACTCGGCGACCCACCGGCGCAGCCGCTCGCTGCTCCGGTGGTCGATGTCGACGTCGTCCAGCTTGCGGGCGGCCCGCTCGTGGCCGCCGTGGACGAGGCGGGGCGAGTTCGCGTCGAGACGATCACCTCGAAGCGAAACATGATGACCGGAAAGATGACGACCACGCCGCGTGGCACGTCGATCGAGCCCACCGACGGCTTCGCGACGAGGTTCATTCGCGTGTCGACGCTCGGTGACCAGCTCTTCCTGATCGCCGCCGACGGCGCCGCCCGCCGCTACCTGATCCGGAATCTCGACGCACCGGTGGAGATGGAGCGGTTTTCCGTGGCCCCCGCCGGCACGAGCGTCACTGCCGTCGAGCGGCTCTTCGGAGGCGTCGCGCTCGCCGTGGGTGATGCCACCGGTCACGTGCGGGTGTTTTTCTCGACCCGTGGCGACGCCGCCGCCGATGTCGCGGCATCCGGGGCCGAAGACGGCCTGAGGATGGCCGAGGCCCGCGACATCGAACCGCCGTCGGGACCGCCAGCCGCCGTGGTGGCGATCGCGGCATCCCCGCGCTCGCGGCTCTTCGCCGTTTCCGACGCCACTGGTGCCGTGCGGTTGCTGCAGTCCACCACCGGCCGCAGAGTCGTGGAGGTACCCGCGCCGAAGGCGGCCGCCGATACCGCGCCCGCCCTGATCGCCGACCATCTCTGCATCGCGTCGGGTGAAAACAGGCTCGTCGCCGCGGGCCGCGGCAGTCTGACCGCCTGGTCGATCGATCCCGGCTATCACGAGGTCTCGCCCGCGTCGCTCCTCATGCCGGTGTGGTACGAAAACTACGCCGCCGCATCGCACGCCTGGGAGACGACCGGCCATGAGGCATTCGAGTCGAAGTTTGGCCTCGTGCCGCTGATCTTCGGCACGATCAAGGCCACGCTCTATTCCATGCTCTTCGCCACGCCCGTCGCGATCCTCGCCGCGATCTACGCCAGCCAGTTCATGCACCCGCGGTGGAAGTCGCGGATCAAGCCGACGATCGAAATGATGGCGAGCCTGCCGAGCGTGGTGCTCGGGTTCATGGCGGGGCTCGTGTTCTCGCCCGTGATCGAACGCGGCCTGATGCCGCTGATCACCGGATTCTTCGTGATGCCGGTCGCGATCCTGTTGGCCGCCCACCTCTGGCAGTTGATTCCCTCGGGCTGGCGAACGCGGCATCCGGGCTGGCGGCTCGTGGCCATCGCCGGCGGCGCAGTGCCGGCGGGCATCTGGCTGTCGAGGGCCACTGCACCCGTGGTCGAGCGGCTGCTCTTCGGCGGAGACGTGGCAGGCTGGCTCGATGGCCGGGGGGGAAGCGGGTTTGGCGGCTGGGTCGTCGCAAGCCTGCCGCTGGCGGCGCTCGCCGCGCTCGCCGTTGTGGGCCGAGTCGTAAACCCCTGGCTGCGGAGGGCCACGGCCGGATGGTCGCAGCGGCGGTCGGCGCTGGCGGCGCTCGCGTCGTTCCTCATCGGCGTGGCCGCGACGCTCGCGATGGCGGTGGCCGTGGCCGTGCTCCTCGACTCGCTCCGGCTCGACACGCGGGGGGGCATCTTCGGCACCTACGTGCAGCGAAACGCCCTCGTGGTCGCGGTGGGCATGAGCTTCGCCATCATCCCGTTGATCTTCACGCTCGCCGACGACGCGCTGTCGAGCGTTCCCGATCACCTCCGCAGCGCCTCGCTCGGCGCCGGGGCCACGCCCTGGCAGACGGCGGTCCGCGTGATCGTGCCCGCCGCGGCGAGCGGGCTCTTCTCGGCCGTGATGATCGGCCTCGGCCGCGCGGTGGGCGAGACGATGATCGTGCTGATGGCTGCGGGCAACACGCCGCTGGTGAGTTGGAACCTCTTCAACGGCTTTCAGACGCTCTCGGCTGCGATCGCCACGGAACTTCCCGAGGCGGCCCGCGGCACGGCCCACTACCGCGTGCTCTTTCTGGCGGCCCTGACCCTCTTCGCGATCACGTTCGTGGTCAACTCGGTGGCCGAGGTGGTGCGGCAGCGATTCCGGAGGAGGGCGTATGAGCTCTGACCGGCCGGCACGCCGCATCCGCTCGGGCCATGCCATGCTCACCGCCCACGGCGAGCCGTGGGTCTGGCTCACCGCCGCGTCGCTGGCGATCGCGATCGCGATGATCGTCGGGCTGCTCGCCTTCATCGCCGTCCGTGGCCTCGCCACGTTCTGGCCTGTGCCGATGGAGCGATTCACACTCGCCGATGGCCGGGCGTTGCTCGGCGAGGTGACCGAACGCGAGGCCGCCGTGACCGCCACGCAGCAGGCGGTGGGCCACCCCGCGCGGCGACTCGTGCGGACCGGCGACTTCGACGGCACTGGCAACCACTACGAGTGGATCGACGACACCGCGATCACCGCGATCGCCCAGCCGGAGTGGGCGACGGTGGTCGAGCGGGCGGAGGCCGGCAGGCTTCACGGCGTGCCGAAGCGACTGCTCCACGGCGAAGAGGTCGTGGCCGAGGGTCCGGAGGGCGTCTGGGCCGCATACCGGCAGGAGCATCCCAATGCCCGGTCGCGTGCCCTTCGCGCCCAGCGGATCGACAAGCACGACCGGGGCGAACTCCAGCGGCGGCTCCGGGCGGCGCGGCTCGCCGTCGTGCAGGCGGGCATCGACCATGGTGCGACGGGTACGGAGACCGCTGCCGCCGAAGCTCGCGAGAAGTCTCTCGCTGAAACGATTGGCGGGCTCGAGCAATCGCTCGACGAAGAAACAGCCCGGCTTCGCGGGGCCAACGCCGGCTGGGTCGTCGAGTTCGAAACTCCGTCGGGAGGCGTCGCGGCCGTGCCACTCGATGGCATCGTCCGCGCCTGGCAGCCCAATCGGCTCTCGCTTGGCGAGAGCCTGGGTCTCTATTTCTCCCGCTGGGGTGAGTTTCTGGCCGATGACCCGCGCGAGGCCAACAGCGCCGGCGGTGTGTTTCCCGCCATCTGGGGCACGGTGACGATGACGCTGATCATGGCGTTGTTCGTGGCGCCCTTCGGTGTGCTCGCCGCGCTCTACCTCCGCGAGTATGCCGGCCGCGGGCCGATCACCACCGCCGTTCGCGTGGCGATCAATAACCTCGCCGGCGTGCCGAGCATCGTCTACGGCGCCTTCGGCCTCGGCTTCTTCTGCTACGTGCTCGGTGCCGGCATCGACGACCTGTTCTTCAAGGCGAGTCTCGTGGCCGACGGCCAGCCGACATTCGGCACCGGCGGCCTGCTCTGGGCCTCGTTGACGCTCGCTCTGCTCACGCTCCCGGTGGTGATCGTGGCCACCGAGGAGGCGCTCTCCGCCGTGCCCAACTCCATGCGGGAGGGTTCGTATGCCTGTGGCGCCGGCAAGTGGCAGACCATTCGCAGGATCGTGCTGCCCCGAGCCCTGCCCGGGATCATGACGGGCCTGATCCTGGCGATGGCCCGCGGAGCCGGCGAGGTGGCACCCTTGATGCTCGTGGGCGTGAAGAAGCTCGCCCTCGAACTCCCGGTGGATGGCGCGTTTCCGTTCATTCATCCCGAGCGCGAGTTCATGCATCTCGCGTATCTGATCTACGACGTCGGATTCCAGAGCCCCAACAGTCAGGCGGCCCGGCCGATGGTGTTCACGATCACGTTCCTGCTGGTGGCCATCATCGCCCTGCTCAATGTGGCCGCGATCTGGCTGCGGTCGCGGCTGCGGCGGCGGTTCGTCGCGCAGCAGTTCTGAGAACCGTGGTGTACGATTTCCTCGTTCCGCCCCGCCGGGGCATCACCGGAGCCGAGCCCGCCATGCCCACCGTCGACGAACCGCCTCGGGAAGCTGGGGCGCCGCGGGCCGGCGAGCCGCCCCAGGATCGCCTCGCCGCCGTGGCCGCAGGCCGCGAAGTCGAGGCGGAAGTGCACGACAGCGTGCTCGCGGAGCCGCCGGTCCTGGAGGTCGACCGGTTCAACCTCTGGTATGGCACCAAGCAGGCGCTTCATCGGATCACGATGCCGGTCCCGCTCAACAAGGTGACGGCCCTGGTCGGCCCGAGCGGCTGCGGCAAATCGACCCTCCTGCGGAGCGTGAACCGGCTCAACGACCTCGTGCAGAGCGTGCGAATCACCGGCGACATGCGGATCAACGGCGACTCGATCTACGATCCCCGGATGGACGTGATCGAGCTGCGGAAGCGGATGGGCATGGTGTTCCAGAAGCCGAATCCCTTCCCGATGAGCATCTACGAAAACGTCGTCTATTCCCTGCGGATCGACGGCGAGACAAACCGGGCCGTGCTCGATGAAGTCTGCGAGCGAAGCCTGCGGGGCGCGGCCCTCTGGGATGAGGTCAAGGATCGGCTCCCAGAGAGCGCCCTGGGCATGTCGGGCGGCCAGCAGCAGCGGCTCTGCATCGCCCGAGCGATCGCTGCCGAACCGGAGGTGCTGCTGCTCGATGAGCCCTGTTCGGCGCTCGACCCGATCGCCACGGGCAAGATCGAGGACCTGATCCAGGAACTCCGGGGCCAGTATTCGGTGCTGATGGTCACCCACAACATGCAGCAGGCGAGCCGCTCGAGCGACTACACCGCCTTCATGTATCTCGGTCGGCTCATCGAATACGGGGCCACGACCGACATCTTCACCAAGCCCGTCCTTCGCGAGACGGAGGCGTATGTGACCGGCCGGTTCGGCTGATCCACGATTGCGCACCCATGACCAAGCACATCGAACGCCAGATCGAGAGCCTCAAGGAGCGGATTCTCCGCCTCGGCACCCTGGTGGAGGAGGCGATCTCGAAGTCGATCACCGCGCTGATCAACCGCGACAGGTCGCTTGCCCAGCGGGTGATCGTCAACGACTCCGACATCGACGCGATGGAAGTCGAGGTCGAGGAGGAGTGCCTCAAGATGCTCGCCCTCTACCAGCCCGTGGCGGCCGACCTGCGGTTCGTGGTGGCGGCGCTCAAAATCAACAACGACCTCGAGCGGATGGGCGACCTCGCCCGCAACATCGCCAAGCGGGTGACGCAGCTCGAAGGAGGCGATCCCTACGACCTGCCGCCGGAAATCCGCACCATGGCGACGCAGGCTCAGGAGATGGTGCGCCAGTGTCTTGACGCCGTGGTCAAGCGCGACCCCACGCTCGCCCGGCAGGTCCGCGAAGAGGACGACATCGTGGACGAGGCCCGCCAGCGGATCCAGCGACGGGTGCTCCAAGGCATCAAGGACCACCCCGAGAACGTCGAGAACCTGCTGCGGATCAACTCGGTCTCCAAGCACATCGAGCGGATCGCCGACATGGCCACCAACATCGCGGAGGACGTGGTCTACATGGTGGAGGGCGACATCGTCCGCCACCGCTCCGAGGCCTGACGGCCCCGAAGCGCAGGTTTTCAACCTGC
>JBAXOU010000069.1:0-14222 GCA_037133115.1 Planctomycetota bacterium
GACTTCGTGCGTCCAGGGCACGCCCTTCCACGTCTGGCTGGTGAGCCGGCAGGTCCGCCACCGCCCCCCGGGCATGTCGCCGCCGCCGAGCGACTCGACCGCCGTGGACGCGTCGCGAGTGGCGACGTAGTCGGCAAGCGTGTCCGCCAGAGCGACGGTCGCCGTCTCACCAGACAGCGCCGGATACGGCAGGACCGCCGCTACAGCACCTCCCGCGCACCCCGCCACGAATCCCCGCCGCGACACGTAACCGTCGTCCATGATCGCCACCTCCTGGTCGTGGCACCGAGTCTAGCGTCTCGGAGCCCGCGGTTCCTACGAGCGTGTCGTGTCGGCGTCCCCGGAGGTGCCCACTTTTTCGTCAACAAAGCGTCCGCTGGCCCAGACTCGCACTCCCTGCTCACGGGCGTAGGCGATCGTCTGCGGGTGAACCGACTCGCAGGCGACGAGACCAACGGCCGGCAAGTCGGCCTTGCGAAGGAGGGCGGCGCGGCGGGCGGCCCGCTCCACGTCGTCGGCGTCGGCCGTGTACGACACCTCGCCAATCACATACGTCGGCTTGTCGTCCACCAGGCCCTGCGCGAGCACGTCGGCGCGGAGGTAATCCTCCACCTCCGGCCGATCCAGCTTCGCCTCAACTTCATCCAGGAGGTCCACCAGTTGCAGCACCTTGGCTCGGCGGAGGTACAGCCCCAAGTACGACGGAAGCCGCCGCTGAAACCTCAGTTCGAGCAGGTCGCCTTCGTGCCGGTCGGTGCGGATGACGAGCCCCCTCACGACCGCGGTTAGTTCTTGGAGCGACTGTTCCGTGCGAGCCTGTGCCTGTGCTAGCGAATCGAGCCTTGTTTCTGTCTGAGCCTGCGCCTCAACCAACCTCTCGAGAACGGAATCGATTCGTGCGAAGTTCACATCGGAGGCTTCTCGGAGAATCCGGAAATCCTCCTTGGTCACCGAGTCCTTGAGCTCCGCGAACATCGCGCCGAGCGTCTGCGCAAGCGCCTTGGCCGCCTCTTCGCCGAGCGGGCCTCGGAACTGCTCGAAGATCTGGAACGTGTTCATGAGGTATGCGCGTCACACGCCGCCGCGATCTGACTTCATAAGTGTACAGATGTGACGTTCTCCGTCAAGCCGACCGGCCGTGAGGCCGCGGGCGTCCCCCACGCTGGGACTCGCGTTCAAGCCGAAGGCCGTAAGGCCTCGGGCGAAGCACGCTCGATGCGGCGGCTCGTAGCGGTTCGCCCCACGCCTCACGGCGTTGGGCTTGGGCGGCCGACCATCTCCGCGACGTGGATAAGGTTCGATTAGGAGCGAGGTGCGCCCGCAGCCGAACGATCTTTGCCGGCGGATATAATGTCTCCATGCGGGTGTACCTTGACATGTGCTGCCTGAAGAGGCCGTTTGACGACCAGTCCCAGCCGAGGGTTCGGCTGGAGGCGGAGGCTGTACTGTCGCTTCTAGCTGCGGAGTCCGCCACGCTGGAGTTCATACGCTCCGCCGCGTTGCTCCTCGAGAACATCCAGAACCCGATCCTTCTTCGAGCGGCACGCGTAGATCTGTGGCTGAAGCAGAAGCCAGCCCCTCCGGTTGACCCTGCCATGCTTCGATCGCGAACCGGCGAATTGATGGGGTGCGGGCTTGCAGGTTTCGACGCCCTGCATATTGCTTGTGCGGAACTCTCCGGGGCGGACGCGTTCGCAACCTGCGACGACCACCTGCGGAAGGCTGCACAACGCTGCGGTCAGGTCAGGGTAAGGATGCTTGGTGTGGCGGTACTCGCGGAGGAGGTGCTGGCATGAGTGGGGTGTTGCTCGAACCGATCGAACTCCGTACCAGGGGTTTTGAAGCTCTCGTCGAAGCGCTCGGCTGGGTAAACGCCGTGCGGTTTCTGCAGCAATACGAAAAGAGTTCGCTCGACTACACGACCGAACGCCGGCAGATTCTTCCCGATTGGAACGCGGAAGACCTGGTGCATCGGCTCGAAGCCGAACAGCATCGACGCTGAATCCGCAAGCCGCGTCTGACTGGCCTGCCCTCTCATACGGTTCAAACTTTGTTCTCGCGCTCGAGTGCATGGCACGTGAAAGCCGACCGGCCGTAAGGCCGCGGGCGTCCCGCACGCTGGGACACGTGTACAAGCCGAAGGCCGTAAGGCCCCGGGCGAAGCACGCTGGATGCGGCGTCTCATGGCGGCTCGCCCCACGCCTCACGGCGTTGGGCTTGGACGGCGGCCGCGACTGGCGGCGGCAACACTCGCCGCGGCCGCCGCTGCGAATGCCAGGCCCGCAGGTTCCGGCACGGGAATCGGCCCCGGCGCAGCTTCGCCGAGGGCGGCTACTTCGCCGGCCGTCAGGGCGTCGTTTCGAAACTGCATGTTCGCCACGTAGAGCTCGCCCACCTCGCCGCTGTCGTCGTTGAACGCGAAGAAGCCCGACGCATTCGACGGCAGCGAACTCTGCGTCTGCGAGAGGGCGGCGACCGACCAGAGGCCGTCCGGCACGAGGTCGAAGTCCTTGAGTTGGGCATTGCGGTTGGAGTCCACCACGATCTGATCCCAGATGATCTGACCGATCGGCTGGCCGTTGATGTAGGTTTCGTACCGTGGGGCGGACGTGGCGGCGTCGAGCTGCATCACCATCGCGAATCGATACCACGTGTTGGCCACCACCGTGCCCCCGTAGGCCGTCGCCGCGCCATACTCCTGGCTCGGCTTCCGCACGAACAGCGAGCCGTCGGCATTGCCGCGCGGCTGGAAGAGATCGAGGTAGTTGGGCAGGCTCGTCAGGCTCGACTCCGGCACGAGCACGTCGGTTACGAAGGTGTAGCGGTTGAGCATCGTGAGCGGCGCGCCGCCGCTCGTCGTGCCGTTGGCGAGCAGCGGAAACGACGCAAGCATCCCCACCGCGGCCCCTCGGCCGCGCATGTCGGGCACCCGCAGGACGGTGTTACCCGTGCTGCTGCCGAGCGACGCCACGCCGAACGATCCCGTCGTGGCATAGGCAAGCGGCGGTGGGTTTGGCGTGCCACCGAAGGCGGCGTAGTAGGGCGTGTCGGGAAGCCACGCGAGCTGCATCCCGGGCATGCCAGACACTGGCGTGAACGATCCGGTCGAAAAATCCCAGTTGCCAACCACGGCGGCGTGGGACGCCGCGCCGAGGAGTAGGCAGGGCACAAGGCCAGCGGCCGCAAGCCGAGCGAGGCCGATGCTATGACGAGACGCGTTCATGCATTCACCCGTTGGGTAAAAAGGGCGTGACGCGTCGGTCAGGCTTGGGAGGCCGGTGGAATCACCAGCAAAAGGTGAGCGGCAGGAAACGGCCCCACAAAGCAGGGCAGGGGATCGCGACCTCGGGCGAGGTCACGGCCACGACGTTTCTGGGCCACCCGGGAAAACTCCCGGCATGACCGACGCGCTCACGAGCAGTTCCACAAAGTCACCGGGGGATCGGACACAAAACCCTTACCGGCTGTCCGACGCCCGCTGTTTCGGGAGTATAACGAAGCTGGATGAGGGCAAGGGCTGGGCCGTCGGCGGCCGCAAAAAACGGCCCCGACAGACAAGGGCCCACCGCCGGATAGACTCAATCCGCTAGGGTTTCGCCGACCTTGGGCTCGCCGCGGGATCGAAAGACGGGATCATGCCCGAGCCACACGACACTGACCGATCGAGCCAAGACGCGAGCCGGGCAGTTCACCGCCTTCTCGAGGGGGCCCGAGACGGCCGCGACGACGCCTTCGGCCGGATCTTCGAGTCGTTTCGCCGCCACCTCATGCTGGTGGCCCACCGCGAGCTTCCCCAAGCACTCCGCGGCAAGGTGGGGCCGTCCGACCTCGTGCAGGAAACAGCCGTCGATGCCCAACTCGCCTTCTCCGGCTTCCGCGGCTCGACGGCCGAAGAGTGCTTCGCGTGGCTGCGTTCGATCCTCCGCAACAACGTGGTCGATGCCGTTCGCCGCTACGAACTCTCGCAAAAGCGATCGGCCGGCCGTGAAATCAGTCTGGCAAGCGAGACCGGCCGCCGTGAGGGCGGGCTGCTCCAACTTCCGAACGGCCGTCCTGATGGCTCCGCGATCCGCCGCGAGGATGCCGACGTGCTGGCGACGGCGATGACGCGGCTCTCCAACGATCACTGCTCCGTGCTCCGCCTGCGATACTGGGAAGGCCTGACGTTTCCCGAAATCAGCGAGCGGCTCGGTCGGTCACCCGACGCCATTCGCAAACTCTGGTATCGCGCCGTCGAGCGGCTCCAGGAAGAGATGAACAACGAGTCAACCCATGCGGGAAAAGACTACGTCTCATCGGAAGTGGGCAGTAACGAGCCGGGTCGCGTGTAGGCCAGGGCATCCGCCGTGACTGCAGACCGAAACAGCAGCGAGCGGCCAGCCGACGCTCCGACGCCGGATGCGGTCGACCGCGCCGCCGCGATCGACGACTTCTTCGGCGGCTTCGTGGAGACGTTGCCCGAATCGGCTTCCAGCCCTCCCCCTGACGACAGCCTGCTTCCCGGTTCGCTCGACCTGCTGCTGCTGCTCCGTCAGGCGGCGGCCCGAGGCGTCGATCCGCCTGCCAAGCAGCCCGAATCGATCGGTCGCTACCGCATCCTGCGGCTCGCGGGCCGCGGGGGGTTCTCGTTCGTCTGGGAGGCGTTTGATCCGCTGCTCCGGCGACGCGTCGCCGTCAAGGCGTGCACGCCCGACGCCCTTGTCTCGCCCTCCGTCAGACGCCGGTTCCGCCGCGAGGCCGAACTGGCCTCCCGGCTCGTTCATCCCCACATCGTCACGATCCACGAAGTGGGCGAGGCGGACGGTCTCGAGTTCATCACCGAAGAGTTCTGCGAGGGCGGCTCACTTGCCGAGTGGCTCGCACGAAACCCGAGGCCGGTGCCCCCCCGCGTGGCTGCTCGGATCGCGCAGGCTGTAGCCCATGCCGCAGCACATGCCCACTCCGGGGGCGTCGTGCATCGCGACATCAAGCCCGCGAACGTGATGCTGGTGCCGGTCGATGGCCACGATGCGGCCGCCTGCATCATTCCCCCGCATGCAGCGACGGAATCGACCGCGTCGCAACCCGCCATGACCGTCAAGCTCGGCGACTTCGGCCTCGGCTGGCAGCACGTGGCCGACGAGGGAGAGGATCCGCTCACGCAGCTCACCACCGACGGCGCCCGGCTCGGCACGCCCGCCTGGATGGCCCCCGAACAGATCGATCGGTCGTTCGGCGACGTGGGGCCAGCCACCGACGTGCATGCCATTGGCCTGCTGCTCGATCGGATGCTCACCGGCCGGCCGCTCCGCGGCGGCAAAACCGACGTCGAAACCTACCGCGAGGTGCTCCTCGACGAGCCGGCCCCGGCAGACCGGGTCAACCGGGCCGTCTCACCCGACCTTGCCGCCATCTGCCTCACGTGCCTCGCCAAGCGACCCACCGACCGCTACGAATCGGCGGCCGCGGTTGCCGAGGATCTGGGCCGTTGGCTCGATGGCCGGCTCACGCGAGCCCGGCCGCTGTCGCCCGCTGGCAGACTGGCGCGAACCGTCGCGCGGCGGCCGGTGGTGGCGGGCCTCGTCGCCGCAGCATTTCTCGCCACATGCGTCGCGGGCTGGGCAGCTCTGGAGCGGTCTCGAGAGCAACTCAAGGGGGCGGCCCAGCAAGAAGAGATTTGTCGGCAGAATGCCGCCGCGGAACTCCGCCGCGGTTTCGATTCGCTGCGGGCCGCCAACGTCGCAGGCGCGCTGGCTCAGGTCGAGAAGACCCGGTCGATCGATCCAGTGCTCGCCGACTCGCTCGCCGCCCGCTGGCTCGAGCGGCGGCTCCGAGGAGAACAGGAGATTCTCCTGACGGTACGACCTGACGGCGGTGAGGGAAACCGAGCCGACCTCTACTGCCTCGCCGTTTCGCCCGACGGCCGCATGGCGGTCGTGGGCGCCGCCGACGGCAGTCTGCGGCTGCTGCGAAACATCGATGGCCAGCCAAGCATCGACGTCATCCCCGCCCATGACGAGATCAACGATGTCTGCTTCTCGCCCGATGGTCGGCTGATCGCCTCGGTCGGGCAGGACGGCCGGCTTCGCTGGTGGTCAGTTGATGCCCCCACGTCGCTCGCGGGCGAGGCCCCGCCTACTGAATGCCCGCTCTATGGCGTCGCCTTCGCGGCCGACAATGCATCCCTCTATTATGGCGGCGAGGATCGCATGCTCCGCCGCGTCGATCTCGCCGCCGATCGGCCGCCAGAGGAGATCCATCGTTTCGTGGCTCCCGAGGGGGAATCGCCTGAGATCGAGACGATCGTCAGAGCGGGAGATGTGGTCGTGGTCGCATGCGGCGGCATGCTGGCAGCCTTCGACACCGAAGAGAGCCGGATGCTTTGGTCGCGGCAACGTGACGAACTTTACCGCAAGGGCAACGTGTTTCACGCCCTCGCGGCCTCTCCCGCCGGCGATCGCATCGCCGCTGGAGGCAGCGACCGGGAGCCAATGATCTGGGAGGCTTCGTCGGGAAGGCTGCTGGCGTCACTTCCCGTCCACCCAAACTGGATCCAGTCATGCAGGTTCTCGCCCGACGGCAAACTCGTCGCCACCGCCTGCCGCGACGGCGTAATCCGGGTCTTCGATACCGCCACTGGGTCGCTGCTCGAGAAGCTCGTGGGCCACGCCGGCCGCGTCTGGGACGTGGACTTCGAGCCCGATGGCAGGCTGCTCACCACCGGAGCCGACGGCACGGTCCAGCGTTGGAACCGGGCCGATGCATCACCGGCAGCCGTGCTCCGCGACGTGCCCGTGCCGGGGCCTGGAATCAAGATGGTCCGCGAGGCGAGCGCCTTCGCCGAGTCATCATCGCCTCGCTCCCTGATCGCGGTCCGTGAGGCCGGAGGGCCAATCGTGGTGGGGATCGACGGTGGCGAAGCGAGCGCGTACACCGCCACGGATCGGCCTTCCATCTACTCGGCGGCAGTCGATCGGCTCCGTCAACGCGTGGCCTTCGGGTTTATGTCCGAAACGGCTGACCCGAATCCTCTCGTGCTCCCGCTCCAGGGCGGGTCATCAGTTCCACTCGCGGCGGTTCCGGCCGGTGACCGAGTCGGCCCGTACGTCTGCTGGACCCCGAGCGGCAGCTTGATCACCAACTCGCACCAGGGCCGGATTCTTGCATGGTCGCCCTCGCTCGCCCACGTTGTGAAGGTCGCTGATGCCCAACTGCCGTCGACCCGCGTCGAAGCGGCACCGGTCGGCCCGTCACGGATTGCTGTGGCCGGTCGATCTGGAATCATCCTGCCCCTCGAAAAGACCGTTCGCGCGGCCGCGGCCCCAATTCGTCTGCAAGAGGTCAACGACATGATTTCGTCGCTGGCATGGTCGCCAGACGGCGCGAGTCTTGCCTGCGGACTTCGAAACGGTTCCGTGCACGTCTTCGACGCCGCCACGGGCCGTATGACCGGAACGCTGGCTCCCCACGAGCGACAGATCTTCGACATCGGCTGGTCGCCCGATGGCCGAGTGATCGTCACGGCCGACGCGGAATGCCTGCGGATCTCCGACGCGGCCACGCTCTCGACCTACGACGACCTGCGGCCGGGCTGGCAGATCGAGACCATGTGCGTGGCCGCCGACGGGCGTTTCATCGCGATCGGTGGCTTCGCTTCGACCCCGAATCCCGACGAGCGTGGCAGGCTCGCCATCCTCGATCTCGATCCGCGATGACGCGTCCGTCCCGAAAGCCAGCCGACGCGTCCACCCCGCCACACGCCGGTATGACGCTTGTCGAACTGCTCGTGGTGGTGGCGATCATCGCCACGCTGATCGGCCTGCTGCTGCCGGCCGTGCAATCGGCACGTGAATCGGCCCGGCGCATGCAGTGCTTCTCGCACCTGAAGCAGATCGCACTCGCCTGCCTGGCGCACGAGCAGGCCCGCGGCACGCTTCCGTCGGGCGGGTGGGGCGGCCAGTGGACGGGCGATCCCGACCGCGGCTTCGACGAACGGCAGCCGGGCGGCTGGGTGTTCAACATCCTGCCCTGGGTGGAGCAGGGGGGGCTGCGCGACCTCGGGGCGGGCATGGCCGACGCCGAAGCGAAGGCCAACGCGGCTGGATCCCGGCTGAACACGCCCGTGCCGCTCTTCACGTGTCCGTCGCGGCGACCGCCCGGCGTGTTCCCCGTGCGAAGTGGCCTCGAGTTCTGGACGGTGGCAGTGCCCACGTCGGTCAAGCGGCGCATGGAGACGCTGGCCCGCGGCGACTACGCGGCCAACATGGGCAGCGGCACGCCGCCGAATCACTACCGCGGAGGCGGCTCCTATGCTCCTGCATCGATCGCCGACGCGGCGACCGATGCCGACTGGCTGGCGAGTTTCGGGCCTGCACCCGACGGCCTCGTGTTTCGCCGCAGCCAGGTGCGAATGAAGGACATCGCCGACGGCGCGTCAAAAACCTATCTCGTGGGCGAAAAGTACCTCGACCCGGCGAAGATGGCCGACGGCACGTCGGACGACGACGACCAGAGCCTCTATTCGGGCTTCGACCGCGACATGGTCCGCGTCGGCTGCGTGCCGCCGTACCGCGACCGATCGGGGTTCGATCCCAAGGACGTACACGGCGGCTATCCCGTGCCGCTGGCCTACGGCAGCGCCCACCCCGATGCCTGCGGGATCGCGATGGCCGACGGCTCGGTGCGGAGCGTTGAGTACGCAATCGACCCCGCGACGCACCGGTCGCTTTCGTCCCGCACCGACGGAGCAGCCGAATAAGGCCAACGATTGCCGCATCGACTCACCTGCAAGCCCGAGCACTGCCGAGGAAGTCGCCAGCCGCGAGCGTAGCCCCCTGATCTCCGGCTGTTACAGACCGTCGTTTTCCCATGGGATGTTTCGCTGCTTGAGAAAGTCTTTCGTCGCGGCTTGATTCAAGTGGTAGATCCTGCCGTCGTAATCCGCCACGACGAACGTATCTTTGATGTCTGGTGTTTGAATCTGGTAGATGCCTCCGGCAGTCTTGCCGATGTTTTCACGGTTGGCACCGTGCATGATGATCTTTTCCATGCGATTCGGTCCGAGGATCGCCGCGTTCATCTCATCGACGATTCGACCAGGCCCTGTGGTGGCGTCGCCCGTCGAGACCATTGTCCACGTATTGCTGCCTCGATTAGATTTCTCGTCCACACTGAGCAGGTCATAGTCGCTATAGAACTTTGTTCCCTTGGCATCGACCACGTGGCCTCGATCGAGGCGATAGTTGCTCTTCACCCCATCTGAACCGACGATCCAGCCGTCCTTACGAACCGAGTAGCCGTCGACGACATTTCCTCGAGCGTCGATCAGGGCTCCGTCTGCTTTGCGGCTCGCGGTGACCAAGCCCGTGCTATCGCTCGTTTTGAGCTTGAGGTCAACGGGTTTCGCGCCATAACCCTTCTTGCCTTGGTATTGAAGGCTATTCTTGTTCGCCCCCCTCACGACGATCACCATCTCATTCTTCCTTGAGAACTCCGCAAGGCGTCGCGCGTGCTCGGGGTCTATGCCGGCGTCCAGAAGATTCTTCCGCATGCTTTCAGACAAGATGTCGTCCAAGGCCGTCCTGACCTGTGTCTCACCAGTGGCGGCGTCGATCTTGTCTCCCACGCGGGCCTTCACCTTCAACTCGAGGGTGACGAATTCCTCGCCTTCGGCGACCTTGTCAACGGCCGCCTTTGTCTTCCTGCCCATGAGCGCGGCGTCGCCGGCCGCCTGCATGATCTTGCTTCCCAGGCTGTTGAGCACGGCGTCCGTCGCCACCTGTCCGGCCAGTTTGCCGATCATCCGCGCCCGGTCTTCGGGCCCCGCCTTTTCCCACTCATCGATCATCTTGAGCGCGCCATCCTCGAGCGCGGAGCAGGCGGAGTTGCCGAAATCGGTGACAAACTTTGACTTGTCCTTCGCGTTCATGAAGTCCCGGCCACTTTTTCGGACACTTGTTCCGAGTGATTTCCAGGTATCGGCGTCAAGCGCGGCGACGATCGACTTCCCGAGTCCTTCCACCGTCGCCACCGCACCTTCGCTGAAGCCCACGCCAAAACTGCCACCGATTCTCAGCGTCTGCTCAACGGCGTCGTAGAGTGTGGCAACCTCCTTGCCCTTCGCGGCCGCATATGTCGTCAGTTCCCTGCTGACGCTCTCCGCGATCCGTGTCGGAAATCGTTCCGTGATCTCCTGGCGGGTCCTGACGCGTTCGTTATCCTTCCTCGTCTTTTCGTCGGCCCGACTTCTGGCTTCATCTGCCTCTCTCTGCTTGCGCTCATCCTCACTGTCGGGGCGTGATGGCGGCGGCCGCTGTGCATCCTGCTTCGGTGGCGGCACGTTAATTGTTGTCGGGTCGAAATTCCAACCCTTGCCGCCACCACCTCCTGTCTCATCTTTTGGGATGTCACCCCAAAAAGCGTCATTCTCGTCGTACGGACGGGTTACGTTGCCCTGACTCTCAAGTCCCATGCCGGGATTCGTCACAGCGACGGGCTTCTTGGTTCCGTCAGAATTGAGCCCGTACCGGCTAAGCAGTCGGTTCAAGGCGCGGGTTTTCCCAGTCTGTTGCAACGCGGCGTGGCCGGCGTCGTCAAGGGCCGGGGCCGTCGCATCGGCGAAGTACATCTGGTAGACCTTCTGACCTTGCTGCGCCAGCAGCGCGTTGTACTCGGCAAGGAAGCGTCCACGTAGGCCGGGCTCCTTCGCGTAAACCAGATCGACGATCAGCAGAGCCTGATCGCGGGTATAGCCGTGCAGTTCCATGAGGTTTTCATGCAACCACTGAACCTTCCTCGGACGGTTTGAAGAGCCGGGAAGAACCGATTCCACGGCCCTGATGGGATCGACCTTGGCGAGCCACTTCGAGAACCCTTTCCATTTTTCGCTGAACCACGATCCCGCGTTTTGCAAGCCGCCGATATCCTGGAGGCTGCCGATCTTCGCAAACGGGTTACTCTCAAAGGCGGGAAGCGAATCCAAGCCGGACCACTTGATGTTTCCGATTCCAGCGAAAGCACCGACGTTGACACCCTCCAACGAGGGCAGTTTCAGTTTGCTGAAATCGATGCCCCCAAGCCCCACCTGCAGGTCCTTGCCAAGATTACGGAAGTTCACATCGAGCGCATGCCCCAGATCCGCGAAGGTGTTTTTCAGTCCGTCGTAGATGTTGCGGAGGGGGCCGATGTCGATCGAGATCGGGTTGTCAGGATTCTCGCCCTTCCACGTGTCAATGATGAACCCCACCACACCACCGAGATTGAAGGTGCCGCCCGTATCCGACAGCGCGAAGATATCATCGGAACTGGTCAGTCCAAATCGACCCGCTTGCATCGCGTCCCACGCGGCACTCGGTTTTTTGACCAGTTCCGAGGAGTTTCCGTCAACTCGCACCCGGGCAAAATAGACGAGCGTGCCGCTGTCGTAAAACTGGATTTCGCGTCGCGTGTCGGTTGCGCCCATCGGCATCCACCAGGCATTTTTAAGGTACTCCACTTCACGATAATAAGTCGAGTCGGGAGTCGTGCCGTCGCCGGTCCACATCGTGCGTGTCACGCTCGTTTCGTTCGTAACCTCGCTTAGCCGTCTTCTACCGTCCGTCATCAGCCGTCGTTTCACCGTTTCAAAGCCGGTGAGGCTCGAATTGCCCGTGTACTCGTCGTACCATGTCGTTTTCTGCGTGCGTCCGGAGCGGTCGACACAGTACTCATACGTCAGCACTCCGTTGGTGAAACCCTGATTCTGATACGTGCCGTCGTTGAGTTTCAGTTCTCGTCCGGACAATCTACCACCGTAGAAATCTTCTGATTGAAAGCCTCCCGTTCCTCGGAAGATCACCCGGCGATAATCGCCCTTGGTGTATTCTTCCATCACGACGGTGCCATCCCGTACACCCAAGGTTTCCTTGGTGCCATCAGCCCACCAGGAAGTCTGAATCTGATCTCCGTTCGGAGCCATCACGCCCTCGGAGACCTTTGTGCCTTCGGCGAGGCTCTCCCGGTCGCTGCCTGCGAACGCTTCCCTTTGGACATTGCCGTTGCCGTCCCACGTCGTGCGGATCAGCCCGCCATCCTTCCAAACTTCGCGTGCGACGAGCACCCCTTCACGCGTTGTGCGGCGCACAACTCTCGTCTCGAACCACTCCGTTGTTTGCGACTGCGTCTTGTCACCGCTTGTGCGATCCTCCCGAACCGGCTTGCCCGTCGCGGGATCGAAGGTCGTCAGCACCACGCCGCCGTCAGTAAGCCGCAGTTCCCGGGACTGGACCACGTCGCTCACGAGCGTCTCGATCGAGCAGTTGCCCGATGAGTCGGTAGACGTGCGAACCACCTTGTCGGCAAGCCATTCGGTGACACGCGTCTCTCCCGTGGCCTTGATCTCAGCCTCCCGGATTACCCGATCGCCAATGAGGGTTTGACGAAGCCGATCGTTCGACTCATTCCACGCGGTACGAGTGAGCTGGTTACCAGTCCACGCTTCGCGTTGTACCTGTCGTCCGGCGACGAACGTGTCGCGCAGCACTGCCTGCCCGTTGCTAAAGGTCGTGGTCAACTGCCGCCCCTCGCGATCCCACTGATCGCGCCGCTGAAGGACGCCGGCAACCGTGACCTCGCGGACGCGGTTCCCGTCATCGCCCCAGGCATTGCGCACCTGACGGTCGCCTTCCGTGACCGCCCTCAGTTTGGGTAACTCACCGTCAAATGCTTCTTCGTAGCCGCGGCCGCTGGCGTCGGACCAAGTCCGGCGGTAGGCCCCTTTGCCGTCCCATGCTTCCTCTAAAAGTAGGTTCTCGCCGTCCATCGACTGCCGCATGATGAAGCCCGAGTCGTCCCAAGTCGTGCGGATCACCACCGTGCCCGACTGCTTCTCCTCGATTCGCCGCACGCCGTCGCGGAATGTCTCGCGAAGCGAACTGCCGTTCGCAGGCGTAACCGTTCGCTGGTACCCCCCCGCGGTGTCCCAGATCTCTGAGAGCGCGAGGCGACTGCCAACAAACGTGCTTCTGGCGATGACTCCGGCGCCGTCCCAGGCGAGTTCGACTCGTTGCCCATCCGCCGTCCACGTCTCTGACTTGCGAAGCAACTTGCCTGCGTAGGTCGCCTCATTCGCGAAGTTTGGGGCCTCCACGCGCCGCGTTGTAATGGCGAGGTCGTCGAGTAACGTGGCATCGCGAAACGGCAGAAAGACGTCGCCTGCCGTTGCGTCGGGGAGCGTCACCGCAGACCGAGAGATGACCAGATCCGCTTCCTCTCCGCCCGAAACGCTGATGCCCCCCGGAAATGATCCGTTCCGTACGACAACGAGGTCACGGCCAGCACCTCCCAGAATCTCGACGCGACTGACGCCCGCTGGGATCCTGCGCAGGCCTGCTGTGCCGCTCCCCGACACATAGGAGACCTCGATGGCCGGCCCATCCTGACGGAGAATAAACGCGTCAGTCCCCTCGGTGCCCTCGACCTGCAGAAGACCCGCGGTAAATGAAATCGTTACGTCGGCAGCCATGAACTGACGCCGCTCGAGCGATTCCGCCCCCAGCCCATCACGCCTGAGTGCAACGCGTTGCTGCCGCCGAGAACGCCCCCGCGCACGGCAAGACGCCGGCGGAGTGCTTACCTGACCAAACACCCGCTCGTCTGTCTTCTTCGACTTCATGGCCCGTCGTTCTCCGTCGAGTGTCCGCATGTCGGCAAGCGCGTCGCTTTCACGAAACGCTCTATATCCAAAGGCGGAAACGCCTGAAAAACCGGACGCTGACGCGGTTCGACCCCATGCAGACCGTCGAAATCCTCATCCTTCCGGCCGCGAAAGCAGTTCTGCACCACCGGGCCACCCCGCTGGCATCAGGGCGGACACGTGTTCGGCGTGCAGATCAGGGGATTTACCTCGTCTCGGCATCCACCCCGGCCGCGATGTCGGCTACGGAGCCCGCCGCCACCGCCGGCTCCACGACGGCATCGGCCATCGACTCGGCATTCGCAGCGCTGGCTTCCGACACCACGGCGACGCCTACGAAGCGGAAAAACCCGTTTGCGAGCTTCCGCTGACCGAAGTGACTGGCTCGCCAGCGAGGGACTGACCCCGGAACGCTCAGTCCAGCTTCGCCGGCTCGAGCCGGGGGGGAAAAGGAGATGGATCAGTGTCAGGGCCACCAGGTACGCCGACGAGCCCTGATGGGCCGCCGCCGACCAACAACATCAGGTGAGTTCCTCGACGTCCCCCAAATCCCGGTGCCGGCCCGACGCCC
>JBAXOU010000070.1:0-14159 GCA_037133115.1 Planctomycetota bacterium
GCCTGGAGGGCCGAAGTGAGCGTCCGGCGACGGGCATGGGCAGCCCTGAGCCCGTGGCGGACGTGGAAGGCACACAGGTTGCCAACCTGTGCTACGAGGAGGCCGTGCATGCGTCGCTTCGTCACCCGCGGCGGGGATCGAAGCTCGCCGGTGGGGCGTGGCGGGTCGCGAGCCAGACGCGCCAGCCGCGGGCGTCCCACTCGAAGTTTGTGCCGGTGAGCACCACGAGCGCCTCGAGCACGCGGTCGTTCCGCACCGTCGCCGTGGACCGCTTCGGGCCGCCCCCCATCGACAGGCCACCACCCGCGGGCGTGAAGGTCGCCGACGTCGAGCCTGCTATCGTACCGTCACCACTCACCACGACGTGCTGTGTTTCAAGGGCATCAACGAGCGGTCCCACCGCCGCGGGAACGCCGAGGCGGCCGAGGGCCTCCGCGGCGCGGTTCACCTGCGCATTATCGGCACTCTTGAGCGCCGCCACCAGCGTGGGCACAGCGATGTGCGGGCCGATCACCATGAGCCGCTCGACGGCGGCGATCCTCGTCTCGGGATCGGGATGGTCGAGCGTTGCGGCCACGAGCACGCCGACCGCGTCGGATGAACGGATCCGCGAGAGCGCCTCCACATACCAACTCCGCACCTGAAAGACGGGCTCCTTGGCCAGCGCCGCAGCGACTGCCGGCACCGCCGCCGGATCGGAGATCTCGCGAATCTCCTCAGCCGCCTGGTCGGCCCGCGCCGACTGATCGACCTGTCGCCGCAGTCGCTCGAGCCTGCCGTTCCATTCCTTCTGGGCGAGCGTTGCTCGCTCGGCCCGCTCGAGCAGCTCGATTTCCTGGGCGGTTCGCCAGCCGCCGCGGTGGCGGACGTATCCACGTTCGGCCATCAACTCCTGCTGGGTGGGCTTCGCCGGCTCGTCGGCGGTCACCGCGAGGGTCGAGGCGGCGGCCACGAGAACCGCCAGGCAGAGGTGTGTTCGTCGCGTGATCATGGCAGTGATCTCGGCTCCAGCCCGGTCGGGCCTTGACCGGGTGCCGGTCACGGCAGCCGGGCCGCGTCGTGAATCATTCTCGCATAGGTTGCGGCCACGCGGATCACGAGCGTAGCCACCAGGCAGGCCACGAGGCTCCACGTCAGGAATCCCGCAGCCTGCACGGCCGCCGCAAACCCCCGCGCCGCCGTCTCATCGAGGTGGTCGGCGACGCGGTCGAGCGCCTCGGCAGTGGTGCCCGTGGCTTCGCCCACGGCCACCGCCTCGATCACAGGCCTCGGCAGCCGGCCAGTGGCCGCAAGCGCCTCTGGGAGATCGCGACCGCTCCGGAGGAGATCCTCCACCCGGTGCCGCTCGCAGCCAAAACCGGGTGCCGCGAGGGTCGCAAGTTGCACCATCTCGCCAACGCTGACGCCCGCGTGCGCGGCAAGCGACGCGGCTCGGCACCAGGCCGCCGCCGCCGCCGTGACCGCCGCCGGGCCGATGAGCGGCAGATGACGGCCGACACTCCACGCCCACCCTCGCCGCCGCCAACTGTTTCGAGCCGCCACTCCCACGACGGCGAGCGCGACGACCGTCGCGGCGAGCCCCGAGAGAAACAGCGTCACGCCCCGTTGGCCCGCGAGCCCGAGGCCGAGAAAGTCGAGCGGCGCACCATCGAGGCCGCGAGCGAACCCGGAGACGATGATCATTACCACGATCGCGAGCACCGCCACGACGAGCCGGATGGCCGGACCGACGAGCGCGGCGCGGAGGGTGCGCCGGGTGGCGATCGACCGCGAGAGGGTCTTGGCCGTTTCTGCAAGCACTTCGGCAAGCCGGCCAGTGCGGTCACCCACGAGAAGCATGCCGGCGACGACGTCGGGCATCACGCCGGTGGCCGCACACGCCTCACCGAGCCCGTCGCCGGCCCCGAGTCGGGCCGCCACGCGTTCGAGCGCCGGCCGCCACCGACCGGGCACCCGACCCGCCTCAGACGCCCAGGCACGCCGCAGATCGATGCCGGCGCCAACCGCGATAGACAACCGGTGGAGGATGTCCGCGAGCACCACGTCGGGGATTCGTCGCGAGCCTGCCATCCTCGCCCTCGTTACCCGAGTTCCGCCCACGAATGAAGGCGTTCTAACACACGCCGCCCCCATCTGGTACAACCGCCGTCCTTGCCTCCTGATACCTCTGCCATGACTTCAAGAGCCCACTGGCCCGTTGTCGCGATCGTCGGTGTGGGCATGATCGGCGGCTCCATCGGCAAGGCCGTCAGGGCCCGCCGGCTCGCAGGCCGCGTGCTCGGCATCGGTCGTTCTGCCGAGTCGCTCGCGGCGGCGAAGAAGTCCGGCTGCGTGACCGACACGACCACCGACCTGGCTGCTGCGACCGACGCAGATCTCGTCGTTGTGGCAGCGGGCGTGGGGGCGATCCCCGCGCTCCTCGACGCGGTCGACGCGGTGATCCGCCCAGGCACTCTCCTCACGGACGCGGGCAGCACCAAGGCCTCGATCGTCTCGGGCTGGGAGCGGCGGCGACGGAGCCATCGCGGTCGCTTCGTCGGCAGCCACCCGATCGCAGGCAGCCACCGCCGCGGCTCGGTGGCCGCCGATGCCGACCTGTTCGCCGGCCGCGTCGCCGTGGTCACACCGGCAAAGGCGACGCCGGGAATCGACGCCAACGAGATCGGCGACTTCTGGGCAGCGCTCGGCTCGACCGTCTACATGATGCCGCCCCGCGAGCACGACCGGATTCTCGCCAGCACGAGCCACGCCCCGCACCTGATCGCAGCGGCGCTCGCGGCAGCCACGCCACCCGCGGCCCGCACGTTCACCGCCGGCGGCTGGCGCGACACCACGCGGATCGCCGCCGGTGATCCTGAGCTGTGGGCCGACATCCTCCTCGACAACGCCGGGGAGGTCGGCGACTCGATGAAGCGGTTCGCCACCGCCGCCGAGAAGCTGCTCGCGGCGATCGAACGCGGCGACCGCCGCCGGCTTGTTGAACTCCTCACCCGCGCCAAGGACCGCCGCGATGCTCTGGGTAGTTGACGTCTCGCTTCGCGATGCCGCCGGCGACCATGCCGCCCGCGAGGTGACGGCGGGTGCCGCGGCGCTCGGCATCCCGGCCTGCGGGCGGGCCCGCACCGCGGCGGGCTGGCTGATCGAGGGTGATCTGTCCCGCGACGAGGCCGAGCGACTCGCCACCACCCTGTTCGCCGACCCGGTGACCGAATCGGCCGTCGTGGATGAGATCGGCGCGGCCCGTCTGACACAGCCCCTCGACGGCCTGCCGACGGTGGTGCACGTGCTTCCCAAGGCGGGCGTGACGGATCCGGCCGGCCTCACGGCGCAGGCCGCCGCCGCGGCCCTGGGCCACCGCGTCGTCGTCCGCAGCCTGCGGAAATACTGGCTGCCCTCCCTCGACGCCGCCGACATCGGCCGCCTCGCGGAAAAACTCCTCGCCAACGACGCCATCCAGGATGTCGTCGTCGGTCCGCTCGCGATCTCGTCGCTCTCCGGCGGCCGCACGTGGTCGTTCGCCCAGGAAACGATCCCGCTTGTGGGCCTCGACGACGCCGCTCTCGAGAAGCTCAGCCGCGAGCGATGCCTGGCCCTCTCTGTCCGCGAACTGCATGCCGTTCGCGATCACTTCGTCGCGGTTGGCCGCGATCCCTTCGAAATCGAACTGGAGACGATCGCGCAGACCTGGAGCGAGCACTGCTGCCATAAGACGCTCACCAGCGCCGTCGATCATGTCGGCCCCGCCGGCGCGGCACGCTACGACAACCTCCTGAAGGAGACGGTGTTTGCCGCCACGCGACAGATCCGCGAATCGCTCGGGCCCCGCGACTGGTGCGTGAGCGTGTTCAAGGATAACTCCGGCGTGGTGCGGTTCGACGGCGACCACGACATCTGCGTGAAGGTCGAAACGCACAACCATCCCTCGGCGATCGAGCCCTACGGCGGCGCGGCGACGGGTCTCGGCGGCGTGATCCGCGACGTCCTCGGCACGGGCCTGGGCGCCAAGCCGATCGCCAACCTCGACGTGTTCTGCGTGGCCCCGCCTGACACGCCAGCCGATGAGATTCCCCCAGGCGTCATCCATCCACAGCGGTTGCTCACGGGCGTGGCCGCGGGGGTCCGCGACTACGGCAACCGCATGGGCATTCCTACGATCGCCGGCGCCGTCGCCTTCCATCCGGGCTACATAGGCAACCCGCTCGTGTTCTGCGGCACGGTGGGCATCATGCCCCGGGGCCACGCGGATGCCGCCGTGCATCCGGGCGATCTCGTCGTGGTGGCCGGTGGCCGCACCGGCCGCGACGGCATCCACGGCGCCACCTTTTCGAGCATCGAACTGACGAGCGAGAGCGAGACTGAGAGCGGCGGCGCCGTGCAGATCGGCCACGCGATCAACGAGAAGATGCTCACCGACTTCGTGCTCGAGGCCTCGCGGCAGCGGCTCTTCCATGCGATCACCGACTGTGGTGCCGGCGGTCTCTCGAGCGCGGTGGGCGAGATGGGAGCCACGCTCGGCGCCGACGTCGATCTCGACCGGGTGCCGCTGAAATACGAGGGACTGTCGGCGACCGAGGCCTGGATCTCGGAGGCGCAGGAGCGGATGGTGCTGGCGGTCGGCCCGGCCGACTGGCCAGCCATCGCGAAAATCGCCGCCGACGAGGGCGTCGAAGCCACGCCGATCGGCACCTTCACCGGCTCGGGCCGGATCGTGCTCAAGTGGCAGGGGCGGGTCGCAGGCGAACTCGACTGCCACTTCCTCCACGAGGGCCGACCGCGACAGCGGCTCGTGTCTCGCTCCGTGCCGGTGCCTCCGGAACCGCTCGCCTGGTCGGGCGTCGCTTCGGTGGCCGCGGCGGTCGTGGAGGTGCTCGCGCTGCCCGACGTCGCGAGCAAGGAGCGGATCGTCCGGCAGTACGACCATGAGGTGCAGGGCTGCTCGGTGCTCAAGCCATTGCTGGGCCCCGGCGAGGGGCCAGCCGACGGCACCGTGATCCGCGGTGTGCTGGGCCGCGACCGCGGGATCGTGCTCGGCGTGGGGCTCCGGCACCACATCGGCCGGCTCGATCCCTATCAGATGGCCGCCGGCGGGATCGCGGAGGCGATCGCCAACGCCGTTGCCGCCGGTGCTGATCCCGACCGGATCGCCCTGCTCGACAACTTCTGCTGGGGCGATACGCGACGGACCGAGTCGCTCGGCACGCTCGTCGAGGCCTGCCGCGCCTGCCACGATCTGGCGATCGCGCTGGCAGCGCCGTTCGTGAGCGGTAAGGACAGCCTCAACAACGTGTTCACCTACACCGATGCCGCGGGCGCAGCTCGCGAGATCTCGATTCCTCCCACGCTGCTGATCACTGCGATGGGACAGCTGGACGACGTCCGGCGCGCGGTGTCGCCCGACCTCAAGGCCGCGGGCAATCGCCTGGCGGTCGTGGGCGAGACAAGGGCCGATATGGCGGGCAGCCAGTTGGCGCTCACGGGCCACGTGAGCGGCGGCGACGTGCCGACCGTCGACGTCGCCGCCTTCCGCGCCGCGATCCGTGCCGTGTCGACAGCCCGCCGCGGTGGGCTCGTGCAGTCGTGCCATGACCTATCGGACGGCGGACTCGCAGCGGCGGTCGCCGAAATGGCGATCGCCGGCAAACTCGGCGCGCGGATCGTGCTCGCCGACGTGCCGGCCACGACCGGAGCCGCCGAACACGATCTCGCCATCGCCTTCGCCGAGACGCCGGGCCGATTCGTCTGCGAGGTGCGGCCCAAGCACGCCGCCGCGTTCGCCCAGTGCATGGATGGCATCCGCTGGTCGTGGATCGGCGAGGTGGCCGCGACCCCCGAACTCGAGATCGTCTCGACGACGGGCACGATCGATCGCGTCGCCGTCGACCGCCTGGCACGGGCGTGGCATGGGGAGAACGTTTGAATGCTGTCGCCACGAGCCCTGATCCTCCGCGCTCCCGGCACCAACTGCGACCACGAGACCGCTCACGCCTTCGAGCGGGCTGGCGGACTCGCCCGCCGCGTGCACGTGCGGGCCCTCGCCGAGCGGCCAGCGATCGCCGACGACTGCCAGATCCTCTGCATCCCCGGCGGGTTTTCGTATGGAGACGACATCGCCAGCGGCCGCATCTTCGCGCTCGAACTCAAGACGCGGCTCGGTGACGCGCTCGTGAAGTTCCGTGACAAGGGAGGCCTGGTGCTCGGTATCTGCAACGGCTTCCAGGTGCTGCTCCAGACCGGCCTGCTGCTCGCCGATCCGACGACCGGGCTGCCGGAGGCGGCGCTCGCCCACAACACCTCGGGGCGGTTCATCGACCGCTGGGTGCGGCTGTCGTGCAGCCCGAGCCCGTGCGTGTTTCTCAAAGGCCTCTCCGAACTCGAGTTACCCGTGGCCCATGGCGAGGGCCGGTTCGTCCTCCGTGAACCTGCGCGGCTGGAGTCGCTCCGTGCAGCGGGGCAGTTGCCGCTCACGTATTCGGCCGACGAAACAGGCCGACTGACAAACCCAAACGGGGCGCTGGGCGACGTGGCCGGCGCCTGCGACCCCACCGGCCGCGTATTCGGACTGATGCCTCATCCCGAGCGATTCGTCGACGCCACGCAGCATCCGTCGTGGCCGGGCCGTCTCGACCCCGCCGCCCCGGGCGCCGGCCTCATGCTGTTCATCAACGCCGTGAAGGCCACGGCGTAGGGCGGGCGCGAGCGCGAAGCGAACCGGGAAGGCACACAGGTTGAAAACCTGTGCTACGGGACGCTGTGCTACGGGAGGCTGCGAGGGGTTGCCCGTGCCCCGGAGCCGGCGTTGCTGGCCAGCGCAGGCAGGATGCCGAAGCGCAGCCAGCATCGAGAGAGCGCAGGCAGGATGCCGTAGCGAACGTCCGGTGCAGGGGCATGGGCAACCCCGAGCCTCATGCGACCTGGGAAGGCACACAGGTTGCCAACCTGTGCTACGGGAGGATGCGAGGGATTGCCCATGGGCCGTAGCGAACATCCGGCGCAGGGGCATGGGCAACCCCGAGCGATGGGGCAGGCAGCGTGCACTCCGGAAAACCAGCCATTCCCCCCCATCACCGTTGACCCGGCTGGCGCCTTCCACTACTTCCCCATCTTCCCATCACCCCCGCGCACCGCCCCGTGGCGGCCACCACACCCATGCGGCCTCCTCCGGCGATCGCCCGCTGGCTGCTCCCGATCCTCGCGAGCCTGCTCGCGGCGACCGGCTGTCGGCTGTTGGGTTTCGCGGCCGTTGTCCACGACCCGTTCCGAGACGAGCCAGTGGCTGTTGGCAGCCGCGAGACACCGGCCCGCCGCACCATCCCCCTGGAGGTGATCTTCGTCCGCTGCTCGGCCGAGGACCGGCAGCTCCGCGAGGCGATCTGGGAACATGTCGACGAGCAGGTGATCTCCGACGAACGACGCCGGGCGCTCAACGCCAACGGTCTCCGAGTCGGCGTGGTGACGGGGCAACTGCCCGCCGAGTTTGCCAACCGACTGGTCACCTCGCCGGTGGATGAGTCCGTGGGCGACGTCGCCGGCATCGATCCCACCCGCTCGCGGCGGCTGCTCCAACTGCTTCCCGGCCGACGCAGCGAACTGGTGACGGCGACGCGGCTTTCGAACCTCGTGCTCTTGGAGCAGTGCGCCGGCGAGGTCTGTGGAGGCACCTTCCACGATGCGACACCGCTCCTCGCCCTCGAAGCCACGCCGGCAGCCGACGGCCGCGTGAGGCTCGACGCCGTGCCGGAGATCAAGCACGGCCCCGTCGAGAAGTCGTGGGCCGGCGAGGACGGCATGTTTCGGCTCGAAGCGGGCCAACGGCGGCACCGGATGGACCACCTTGCGGTTGATGTCACGCTCCCCACCGGCGGCCTTCTTCTCGTCGGCTGTGCCGGTGAGCCGGCGACCACCGTCGGCGACGGCCTGCTCCGAGAGCATGGCGAGGGCGACCAAGGTACGTTGCGACTGATCGCGATCCGACCACTCGCTCGCAGCGTCGACCCAGCCTTCGCCGCCGCCGGCACCGAAAGCGACGATTCCGGCGAGTGAAGATGCGGGGAATGGGCTTCTGCGGTGCCTTGGCGGATGCAGGACGGTTCGCCGCTGTTGGTTGTCCGTCGCGGCGTGCTGTGGCCGATGTTCGGGAAGAAGAGCGCCTCCAGAGGATTCAGGCACGCATGTCAGCCGAGACCACCAGCACCGCAGCGCCCGTCCGTCACCGCCCGAAGTCGTTCACCGTGTTCGCCGCCGCGTTCATCGCGGGTGCCGCGGCAGCGGTCGGCGTGAACCGCGTGCTCGACGTGCAACTCGCGCAGCGGCGGCCTCAGGTCGAATGCGAGCCGATCTTCGTGGCCCTGCGGCCGCTCGCCCAAGGCGCGCCAGTCACGGTCTGGGACGTGGCGCTCAAGGACTGGCCCAAGGCGATGCTGCCCTCGTCGGCCCTGCGGGCGGGCGACACCTTCGAAGGCTACGTGCTGCGGCATCCCGTCCGCGAGGGCCAGCCCCTCCTCACGGTGCAACTCGTCAAGTCGGGAGTCGCCACAGCGGGCACCGTCGCCACCGAAACATTCACACCGGCCGTGCCGGCCGCATCGGCCGTGCCAACGGCGCCACCGTCGACCTCGACGCAGGCCGACCCCTGGATGCCATCGGAGTTGATCGGACAGCTGACTCCGGCGCCGGCCGTGGCTCAGGTCGCTCCGGTCGAGACCGTTCCGCAGGCTGACGATCGCGAGTCACAGGGCGTGCAAGAGACGGCCGTCGTCACGAAAACCGTCGAGCCTCCGCAACCAACTGCCACCGAAGTTGTTACGACGAGTCCGCCGGCTCCCGACACCGAGCAGACGGTCGTCGCTCCAGAGGCCGCCGAGCCCACGCCGGTCGAGCCGCAACTGGCTCCCACGATCGCGTCCGCGGCGCAGCCGATGCCGCCGTCGCCCACCGACATCGATCCGCCTACGCGGCCGCAGCCGACCGTCGGAGTGGAGAATGACCTTGACGAGATGAGCGAGGCGGTTGCCACGGACGTCCAGTCGATGCCTTCGGTGATGAAGGCCAGCGGCCAGCCGGTCGCACAGTCAACGCGGCCGGCGAAAGGTGACGCCGGACGGTATCTCGTCGTACCGGAACGGATCGCCCTCCAGGCCGACACCTCGTTTACCACACCGCGGCCGGAGCCGCCCGGGCCGCCTGCCACACTGACTGCCAAGCCGGGCGCTACGCCCCGCCCGGCCGCCGCGACACCCCAGTCGTCGGCGCGGAGAGGCACGCAGCCACGGCCCCAAGCCGCCGGCAGCCAGCAGCCCCAGCAACAGAAAGCGCAGTCGCAGTCTGCCGCCCGCGACCAGAAGCAGGCCGCCGTTCCGCAAAAAAAATCCTGGGGCGGCATGTTTCCCAACGTGGCCGCGGGTATCGAAGCGATGAGCGGCTCGTGGCAGCGGCCCACGGCCGAGCAGGCCACGCCCACCACGCAGCCAAAGCGCCGCTAGAGCGCATCTCGGATAGGGGTAGCACTCCCGAGCCCACTGCGAACGGGGAGGACACACAGGTTGAAAACCTGTGCTACGTGAGGCAGCGAGGGGCTGCCCATGCCCGGGAGCCGGCGTTGCTGACGAGCGCAGCCATGGATGGCAAAGCGAAGTCAGCATCGAGCGAGCGCAGGCCTGGAGGGCCGCAGCGAGCGTCCGGCGACGGGCATGGGTAGCCCCTCGCCTCGCGAAAGCTTTTGGATCAAGCGCGACACGTATCAGGGCCCTTCGGGCTGTGGCGAGTCGACGACTCGATATTCACCGCCTGAGTCGGCGGCGAGTCGGGCGAGTCGCGGCGAGCGGCGACCCTCGCCGCCGCCAAACTGGGCCACCATGCACCGCGCCTTCCCGAGCGACCGTACGAGCCGGCGCTGTTCGTCTGCGGTGAGGTCGTCGTTCTCGTCGGCATCCGTGAGCACGAAGATCGCATCCGGGGCGAGCTTCAAGGCCGCGGCGATCGCCTCGTAGTGCCGCGTGCCCCCGTCGGCGTCGACAGCGTCGACGAACCGCCTGACCGCCCGCTTGGCCTCGTCGTCAGCGAAGATCGGCCGGCCACGGTGGCCCTGGGGCGCGAAGACCATGAGCCGCTCGTTGTAGAAGATGACGTGAAACTGCCGTGACTCTCCGAGCGCCTCAATGCTCGCGAGGAGCTCTTGCTTGGCGGCGGCGAGTGGTCGGCCGGAGGGTTCGCCCATGCTCGCCGAGTGGTCGAAGACGTAGACAAACTTCTGACCCGGCGCCTCGAGACCGAAGATGCCGGCGCGCGACTGGCCCGGCGAGAGTGGCCCCGCGGTGCGGCCGTCCTCGCCGCAGCGGCCCGTCGCGGCCACGACCGCGACGCCCACGGCGACGAGGCAGCGGATCCACCGCGACGTCACGATCATGGCTCGATCACGATCTTGCCGATCAGGCCGCCCGACCGCGTCACCGTGGCCGACTCCTGCAACGCGTGCGCCTCCGCGGTCTGGGCCAGGGGCAGCACCCGGTCGATCGGCACCCGCAGCCGGCCCGCGGCGAGCCAGCGATTGATGTCGGCGGCAGCTGCGGCCTGCTCCGCATGGCTCGCCTTGAACATCGCGAACCCGTGCAGCGAGCAACCCTTCACGTAGAACGGACCCACGGGAAACGCGGGCCGGGCATCGCGGCCCGCCATCAGGATCATCCGCCCGCCCTCGGCGAGGATCGAAACGGCGCGGTCGAAGTCGGGTTCCCGCTGGGTCTCCCAGTAGACGTTCACGCCGTCGGCCGCCACAGCCCGCGCCCGCGCGACGATCTCGGGGTCGCGGTAATCAAGGACGACGTCGGCGCCAAACCCGAGGACACGGGCCTGCTTCTCGGGAACGCCGGCGGTGGCGATCACCGTCGCCCCGAGGGCCTTGGCGATCTGCACCACCGCCGAGCCGACGCCACCGGAGCCACCGTTGACAAACACCGTCTCTCCAGGCCGCACGCCCGCGCGGCCGACGAGCCCGAGGTGCGCGGTGATCGACACCAGCGCGGCCGCGGCCGCCTCGCGATCGGAAACGCCAGCGGGCGTGGGATAGAGCCACCGCTCATCGACGGCGGCGAGTTCCGAGAACGTGCCCTGCCGCCCAAGCAGACCCTGGTTGGATCCCCAGACCCGCATGCCCGGCCGCAAGCGGTCGACCTCATCGCCGACGGCCACGACTTCACCCGCAAGGTCGCAACCCACGACAAACGGCCGTGGCAGCGGCATCGCGACGGCGCCGCTCCTGACGTAGGTATCGATCGGGTTGACCGCGCAGGCCCGCACCCGAACCAGTACGTCCCGCGGGCCAAACGCCGGATCGGGCAAGTCGCCGTGCACGATCATCTCGGTCGGGCCCGGCCGCTCGATGAATGCCGCCTTCATCGCGGCGCTCCACCGCCGGCCGACCGCCCCGAGGCAGCGATCGCCGCACCCGCCACCGCCATCACCAGACCGATGCCCGAAACTCCCCAGAGCAGTTTGGCCACTCCCGCGGCGTGCGCGGCGAACTGCTGCAGCCGAAGTTCTTCCTGCGTCGCCGGTCGAGCGACACCCGACCTGGCCATCGACTGCCACGCCAAGTGCACATCAGCGGGGGGAGCAGCGCTCACGGCGGCTCGAATTTTCGTGACCGTTGTCGGCTGGGGAAAGAAGAGCCCGCCGATGGGCACGAGCGACGACGCAAGGACCGCGGCGCCGATGGCGACCGCGCAGCCCGCGACCACCAGTCCCCGCCCCAGCCCCGAACGGGGCACCACTGTGCCGCGAGGTTGGTCCACGGCATAGGCCGCGAGATCGCGAAGTCGCGGCACGTCGATCTCGCGACCGCAAGCGGCGCACGCCGTCCGGCCGCCGGCCTGGCCGGCCGTCACCGACACGATGGCGGAGCATGTGCACGGCAGCAGAAAGGTGCGTTCGGCTGTCGCCATCTGTGGTTCGAGGAGAGAGACTGCGGGTTGAAAGACAGCCTCCACCGGCCCGGCGATTTTCGTCCCCGGCGACGGCAGAGATTCTCCGGCCGATTCCTTTTACCATTCGGGCCCGAGAATCGACCGAAAAACCAAATTTCCCCTGAAAAAAAACTGGCCCCGGGAGCCCCGGAGCGACATAATGTTTCGTCCCCCGGAAACCATCGATGATGCCGACGGTTCCCTGTTTTTTTTGCGCCTCTTGCCCAGTATGTGGGTCAAGGGGCTTTCTCCCCGCCCTTGGTGGGGTTGTCGGTCAGATGGCGAGTGTGTGGAGGAGTCTCGAACCGGTTCCGCTCGCGGATGCCCGGCCGTGGCTCGCGCCACTGGACTTGCCTGCCCCTTGAATCACACTGACCGCTCTCCGAATGATGCTTTGGTGCCGGTGGCACCCCGCGGGCCGGAGGAAACCGGCCATGGACTTGATCGAACGATTCGCGAAGGAGCTCCGCCTTGTACGACTCGCTGCTGGATGAACTCGAGGATGATGTTGTCTCCAATCCCCAAGAGGTCGAGGAACTGACGGAGAAGGTCGTCGATGCCGAAGAGGCCGACGCCGAACTTCTCGTCGAAGACGCCGACGTCCCCGGGATTGCCGACGGTGACATCGAGGCGGAGGTCGAACAGGAGGTAGACGCCTCGGGCGACGCCGAAGAATCGCTGATCGAGCAGGTCGAGAACTGGTCTGACGATCCGGTCCGCATGTACCTGACGCAGATGGGCGAGATCCCGCTGCTCACCCGGGCGCAGGAAATCCATCTCGCCCGCCAGATCGAGACCACCCGGGCTCAGTTCCGCGCCAAACTGCTCGAGTGCGAGTATGCATGCCAGCAGGCCTACCGCGTGCTCGTTCGCGTGCACAAGGGCGAACTGCCGTTCGACCGCACCGTGCAGGTCTCGGTGACCGACCGCCTGGAGAAGGAGCAAATTCTCGGCCGACTGCCGCACAACCTGCGGACGCTCGAGGTGCTCCTCAAGCAGAATAAGGCCGATTACCGGATCGCCCTGTCGAAAAAGCACCGCATGGCGGAGCGTCGCGAGGCCTGGGCCCGGCTCGGCTGCCGCCGCAGCCGCTGCGTGCGGCTCATCGAGGAACTCGGCCTGCGGACCCAGCGAATCGAAGCTGTGATCCCAACGCTGGAGCGGTTCGTGGAACGCATTCGCGAACTCAAGTCGAAGATCGACGCCCACAAGAAGTCGAAGCAGCCGCCGTCCGGCCGTCAGAAACTCGTCGAGGAGTACCGGCAGATTCTCAAGAGCTGCCAGGAGACGCCCCGAAGCCTGAAGCGACGGGTCGACGAGATCCGCGGCATCTTCGCGAAGTATCAGCAGGCCAAGCGGGGCCTGTCGGAAGGCAACCTCCGCCTCGTGGTGTCGATCGCGAAGAAGTACCGCAACCGCGGCCTCTCCTTCCTCGATCTCATCCAAGAGGGCAATGCCGGCCTGATGCGGGCGGTCGATAAGTTCGAGTATCGCCGCGGCTTCAAGTTCTGCACCTATGCCACCTGGTGGATCCGGCAGGCGATCACCCGTGCGGTGGCCGACCAGAGCCGCACGATCCGCATCCCGGTGCACATGGTGGAAACCATGAGCCGCGTGCGGAACGTGGCCCGCCAACTCCTGCAGGAGTACGGCCGCGAGCCGACGATCGAGGAGATCGCCGCCCGGGCCGGCACGCCGGTGGACGAGACGCGTCGCGTGACGGCCATGAGCCGCTACCCGATCAGCCTTGACCGTCCGGTGGGCAACAGCGAGGACAGCCACTTCGGCGACCTGCTCCCCGACACCGGCGCCGAGAACCCGGCCGTCGGCGCCGCCCAGGAAATGCTCCGCAACCGGATCGCGAAGGTCTTGAAGAGCCTTTCGTATCGCGAGCGGGAGATCATCAAGCTTCGCTACGGCCTCGGCGATGGCTACAGCTACACGCTGGAGGAAGTGGGCCACATCTTCAAGGTGACCCGCGAGCGGATCCGGCAGATCGAGGCCAAGGCTGTCCGCAAGCTCCAGGCTCCGGCCCGCAGCGAAGAGCTCTCGGGCTTCATTGACTGAATATACGGCTGCACGGCCATCCATGGCCCGTGCAGCCTTTGGGGGCCAGTGGCCCGCCCTCCAGGCGGGCAGTCCAGCTCACGGCTGCACGGCCATCCATGGCCCGTGCAGCCTTTGGGGGCCAGTGGCCCGCCC
>JBAXOU010000071.1:0-14132 GCA_037133115.1 Planctomycetota bacterium
CCGCACCCTTTGATCATAGACCGATGCGGCGGCGGTCGCCCGGACGACCTTGTCATGTCCACGGTCGCGGAGCCAACGGGCCAGGGAGGGAGGCAACTGGTTATCGACCAGAAACCTCATGCGACCTCAACGACGACGTGGTTCGTCTGTTGGGCAGCGTAGGCGATGGCGGCGAGGATGTCGTCCCGCTCGAGGCAGGGATAGTCGGCCAGGATCTCCTCGATGGAGGCACCGTTGGCGAGGAGTTCGAGTACGTCGGACACGCGGATACGCATACCCCGGATGCAGGGCTTGCCGCCGCACTTGCCAGGCTCACTCGTAATCCGTGGGAGGGTTGTCGCCGTCATTCACGAAGTATATCTCGGGGCTGACCAACGAGTCATGCCCACCCGCCCGGCAACCAGCGACCACCGCGGCACGGTCACGCCGCCTCCCGGGTGACCTCCAGGTACGCCCGCCACACCCGCGAGGAGGCGCAGCCCCAAGCCTCGTCGTGGCAGGCCCGCTCGACCTCCACGGGGGTCGAGGCCGGGTATCTTGGCGAGCCGGTCGAGTGAGTAGTTCCACGCCAGCGCATGCGCCCACTCGTGGCAGAGGGTGTCGGCCGCGGGAGGTGTTCTTCATCCGAGAAGTCTAGCGCGTCCCCAATCGCGCGCAAGGCTTCGGCTGCCGCCCCAGAACCGCGCCAGACATGGACCCGCGACCGAGCCCCGCACACTCCTCTCCATGCCACCCCCCTACGCCCCGATCGTGGAGGTTCCGAGGAGCGTCCTATGGCGGGAGTCGCGGGCAACCACCGCCGACGCGGCGTAGCCCGAGCACGCGTTGCCGAGCCACCACAAGATTCACGGCCGCTTGTCGTTGAGGATCGGCAGGAGTGTCGCGGTCGTCCGCACGAGTTCCCGCTGGGCCTGCATCACCTCGCGGAGATCCCGGTATGCCTGCGGCGCCTCGTCACGGAAACGGCCCGCCCATTCCCGACGAAACACGATCCCGCCCATCCGCGATTCGAGGTCCCGAGCCAGGATCCGCTGGCCGGCTATGGAGCGGCTCATCACGCGACCCGCGCCGTGGGCGGATGAGGCGAGCGCCCCGGGGTTGCCCATCCCGATCGTGATCCGGCTTCCGGACGCCATGCTCCCGGCCACGATGCCAGGCCCAGTCGCCGGAGCGTGGTTGGCGCTCTTGCGGTGGACGATGACGACCTCTCCCTCACATTCTTCGTGCGTCGCCATGTTGTGCGGTGAGTCGATGAAGGATTCGGCATCGATGGCGACGCCCCGACGTGCCTCCAGCAGATCGGCCACCGCGTTGAGAATCATGGCGCGATTCGCCGCGGCGTAGCGGCAGGCCCACTGCATATCGGAGAAGTAGGCTTGTCCGGCCATCGTCGAGGTATCGAGGCTGAAAAGCGGGGCCGCGGCCGATTCGCCGGGCCCGGCGGCATCGACTCCGGCCTCAGGCAGCGTCGACAGGTGATGCGAGGTGATCTCCTGCCCCATGGCTCGAGAGCCGGTGTGCACGACGGCCCACAGTGAGCCGTCGTCCGCCCTGGCCAGCTCCACGAAATGATTTCCGCGACCGAGCGTGCCGAGTTGGTAGACACCATCGCGTGCCGCCGCTCGGCCCAGGCGATCGCAGCTCAGCGGGCCGAGCGCCGCTACGGCCGACAGATTGGCGGCCGCCCGGGCCGGCGGTTGCTTGAGCGTCGGCACTGCCGAACCCAAGCGATCAAGCACCGCCTCCAAGGTCGTACGGTCGAGGTCATGAGCGGCCGCATGGAAACGAATCGCCGAGATACCACAGCCGATGTCGGCGCCGACCAGGTCGGGATAGACGAGCCGGCGGGTAGCGACGGCAATCCCGTTGGGAATCGTTCGGCCCTGATGGACGTCGGGCATCACCGCCATGCGCCATACGTCTGGCTGGCCGGCGACGCGGTCGATCTGCCGTGCGACACCCTCCTCGAGCCGGTCGCAGAGCCAGCTTCGGACGGTCGCATTCATCCGATCCGGAAGCCCGGTGGCTTCACGAGGAAAGACACTTCGGGTGCTTTGCGGCGGTGCACTCCGCGGGAGATCTCCGCTCGCAACCGCGGCCTCTGGGCTGCGAGAACCTGCTGCACGGCATCGACGTCATACGTCGCAGTCGGATCGAGGCAGGCCACCTCGACGAGGTAATGCCCGCCACGGCCGCCGGGCAGCACGCCGACGAACGCGAACTGATCAAGGCCGGCTTCCGACAGCACGGTCGAAAGCCGCAGGCAGTCGAAGATTTGCTGTCCGAGCCGTTCTGCCCCGTGATCAACCTTGCGCTGCGATCCGACATTCAGCCTGCGTAGCCGTGCAAGCCGCGGATCGACGCCGTCGCCCTCCCGGACGCTGCCCACCATGTTGGCCGCATCGCGGATCCGCTTGAAGCCTTCGGCGGCGGCGGCCGGTTTGTGCGATTCGGAGGGGGCGTTGGTCTCGTCTGTGGCCACCCGCTCCTCACGGGCAATCCGATGGAGTATCGAGAGGCAGGCCGGGCAGGTCACGGCGCTCTGGTCGTCGGTCGCTATCCCCTCGTGCTCAGCCCGGTGTGCGGCTTCCCGATCCCGCGGATTGCACAGCACCATGCCTTCGCCGTCGAGGGCGTGAAGGTCACGTTGGGTCCGGGTGTCTCGCGGCATGGAATGATGGCGTCGTGATCGAGGGATGCATGACTCAAGGATAGGTCGGTCAATGGCACTTCGGCAAGGGACGGCCGAGCGGGGCGGATCATGAGAAGCAACATCCGGGACCGGTCGAGCTGGCTACGGCCCGATCGTGGAGATTCCGAGGAGCGTCCTATCCACGCTCAAGGCCGGATTTGTCTCGTCGGCTCGAGCCCGCCTTGAAACCGCTCTTCTCGCGGGCCGTCGGCACCGTGGCATGGAATGCCGTCAGAGGCTGTGGATGTCGATCGCGGGCAGTTCGTCGGGCGACGTCTGAGTCACGTCGCATTCGTTGTGGACCTGCACGAGCTCTCCCCAGTCGGTCGGTGGGCCACGGGCGGGAGAGACGGGCGGTGGTTCGAGCGGTTCGCCCAAGTGTGTCAGGATCTTCCGGATCGGCCCTCAGGACGGCGACCATGGGCGCACCGAGGGACGAGAGAAGTGTTCGTCGGTACACAAGTGCGGCGACAAGGCCGATCCCGTCGGGCCTGCTGCCAGTCCGCAGCCAGCACCAGGAAATCCCGATCTTGTGGGAATACGACGCGACCGAGGTCCGTCGCTCGTTGCAGGAGGAACTCGTCGTCACGATCGGCCGTGCCGTCCGCGTCCGTGGTCAGCACGTCGATGCCCTGCTGCCGTACGCCGACCGCAATCGCTCGTGGCACATGGTGATCAAAGTACAGCCGGAGGCTCACTGCCGACCCGCACGCTTCAGTTTCTCGCGGAGCACCGAGGGCTGCTGTGCGTTGGCGATGCGATCCACTTCCGCCAGTTGCTGGGCGATCACGGCGTCGAGGGCCTCGCGATGATCATGGTAATACGCCAATGCCGCGTGAATCTGCCCCATCGCCAGGTACGGATGCTGTCGCTGGATCTCCTCGGCGTCCCAATGATGGGCAAGGCTGTCGAGGGCAATCTCAACGACTTTGGTGCGCGTGCCTTCGATATACGGCACACCGTCCGAACTCAACTCAATGTGGGGGTATGAAACAGTGGCCATGTTCGTGGTCCTCAGGAATCCCAATGCCTACGGCCTGGTCGTCACCCATGAGTGTAACGACTGAGGTGTGGGACCCCACGACTCGGCAACACTTCGCGCAACAACAACCTTTCAAGCCAGCAAAAACAACTAGGCCCGGTGTGATTCGAACACACGACCAAGGGATTATGAGTCCCCTGCTCTAACCGCTGAGCTACGGGCCCGAAAACGCTTCCGTTGTACGACGAGGTCGGTCGCCCCGCTACCGGCGGTCGTTGAGCTTCGCAAGCAACCGCAAGATCTCGAGATAGAGCCAGACCAGCGTGACCATCAGGGCGAAGGCCCCATACCACTCGAGATACTTCGGCGCGCCACGATCTGCGGCCTGCTCGATGAAGTCGAAGTCGAGCACCAGGTTGAGCGCCGCGATCGCCACCACCACCACGCTGAAACCCACGCCAACCAGCCCGCTGCCGTAGAGCGACGAGAAGAGCGAAAACCCGAAGAGCCCGGCGAGGAATGTCACCAGGTAGAGCAGCGCGATACCCCCCGTGGCTGCCACGATCCCAAGCTTGAAGTTCTCCGTGGCCCGGATCATCCCCGACTGGTAGGCGAGCAGCAGACAACAGAGCGTGCCGAACGTGCAGCCGACTGCCTGTACGACGATGCCGGGATACCGGGCTTCGAACCCGGCCGATATGCCGCCGAGGAGAAGACCCTCCGCGATCGCATAGACCGGAGCCAGCATCGGAGCCCAGGTGTGCTTGAAACAGATCACGAAGCCCGTCACCAGCGCCACGAGTGCCCCACCGACCACCCACCCGGCGACCGAGCCCACCGCTGCGCCGGGGGCCGCCTCGGCCACCAGTGTCGCCCGCGACCACGTGAAGCACGCGGCGCCAATCGCGAGGGCCAGCAGGAAGAGCGTCTTGTGGACCGTTCCGAGGATTGTCATTGCACCGCTCGGAACGGCCGCGGCATCGGGACGATAAGCGCCGAAGCTCTCGAATGTGTTGGCGTTGAGTGCGGGATTACCGGTGCGCATGAATCAAACCTTCCTAGGGCATCTCGCCCTTGTTTTCGACAGCGAACAAGTGCTTCTGCGAGGCGACGTAGAGCGTGCCGTTGGCCGCGGTTGGCACCGACCAGACGGCCGAGCCGAGCCGGATGTCTGCGAGGTGCTTCCGCTCGCGGCCAGCCTGAAGCACCGTCAGCCCGCGCCGTGTGCCCACGTAGACCTTTCCATCGGCCACCAGCGTCGAGGACCAAATCTCGTCGCGGGTGTCGTAGGCCCAGACGAGTTCTCCGGTCGTCGCGTCAAGGCAGTGAATCTTTCCGGCATGGTCCGCCGCGTACACCAAGCCATCGATAACCGACACCGTTGAGAGTGACCGCCCGATGCCGAGGTATCGCCAGAGGACCCCCTTCTGGCTCACATCACCTGAGCCATCGGCCCTGAGGCACGTGAGCGCTCCTCGACCGGCGCCATGAAGCGGATCCTGGCCGATCGTCACGTAGATCCGACCGTCGTGGTAGACGGGCGAGCCGATGATCTCGTTCGGGCTCACGAGCATGCCGTCTCCGTCGAGCGTCCGGGCGCCGCCGCGGACGAGCGCCCAGTAGTCGATCGGCGTGCCACCCCTTTCGCGATAGCCCGGCGGATTGCAGTCGCACTTCCAGGCCTGGCGGAACACCGCGGCGGCGTCGCCCGCGGCCGGGGCGAGTTCAAACCCGTAGCAGACGCCGTCACCGCCACCGTAGACGACGAGTTCGCGTCCGCCCGCCGGGGCGAGCGTGGGCGACGACCATTGCCCGTGGAACGTGCCGGCGCTGATCGTGCCGTCATCACGAGCCAGGAGCCGGCCCGTCTGCTTGTCGAGCGCCACGAGCGATGCCGCCGTTGGGAGCACAATCTTGCCGTCGTACACGCCGTTGCCGGTGCCCACGTAGGCACAGTCGCCGGCGATCAGGATCGAGCAGTTCGTGGCGTCGTGCGGAAACACCGGCAGGTCGCGGAGCATGTCGAATCGCCAGACGATGTCGGCGTCGGCGGGGCCGAGTTCGACCGCCTTGGCCGCCGACGGCACCATGAAGGAGGCCTCGTCGGTGAATGGCCCGTCGTTGCCGTCGGCCATGCCGTCGGCGTCGAGGCAGATCGCCTCGCAGCGGTTGGTCACGATGTACACACGATCGCCGTCGATCGTCGCGGTCGAGCAGATGCCGAGTTTCATGGCGTCGAAATCCTCGCTCACCTTGGAACGATCGATCTCAAGCTTCGGCACCACGAGCCGCCAGATCAGGCCGCCTGTTTTCTCGTCGAGGCACATCAGCACGCCCCCCTCGGTCGTTTCGAATCGGGGGTCGTCGATCTCCTCGTCGTTGGTGCCGATGTAGACGCGGCCGTTGGCGACGACGGCGCTGGAGTAGTTCTCGCCGCCGATCCTCGCGACCCAGCGGACGTTCTTGGCCGTCGTCGGGTCGAGGCCCAGATGATCGCGGCGGCGCTTCCCTGGATAGAAGTTCGCCGGGAGCCCCTGTTCCGCGGAGACGAGGTTTCGCTGGGTGGCGCCGCCCCATTGCGGCCAGTCGCCGCCGTGGGCCGGAGCGATCGCGAGGAGCGCCGCTGAGACCATTGGCACGCATCGAGCCATGACCCGAGTCATGTGAGTTGCTGTCTCCAGGCGCCATACACCCGGCCTCGCCGGCCGGAAGAGCGTCCATCGTAGACTCAGTGGCGCGGCCGCACCAATGGCGGCATCGGCTCGCCGCGGCTGGTTTCTTAAGGGGCAGGTGCCGCGGGGGGGTCGATTCGCTTGAGGAGGCGAAAGAAGTCGCTGTCGGTGGTCAGCACCAGCGTCGAGTCGCTTCCGAGTGTCTTCGAGTAGGTGTCGAGCGTTTGCAGGAAGGCGTAGAAGTCGGCCGCGACGGGGCTCGATGCGTAGGCCCTCGAGTAGACCTCCGAGGCCTTGGCGTCGGCGTCGCCCTTGATCTCCTGCACCTTGCGATAGGCGTCGGACTGGATCCGTTGCATGTCTTTCTCACGGCGGCCCTCGATCTTCGCCGCCTCGCCGGCTCCCTCCGAACGAAACCGCTCGGCGATCTGCATCCGCTCCGAGATCATGCGGTCGTAAATCTTCTCGATCACACCCTCCTTGTAGTTGACCCGCTTGACGCGAACATCGAGCAGTTCGATGCCCCAGATTCCCATCTTCGGGGCGGCGGCAGCAAGGATCTCCCGCTCGAGTTCCTTGCGGCCAAACTGGATCGGCGGCAGTGTGCCAACCGTCGCTGAGGCCTCGGCGAGTGTCGCATCCTGCTCGGGCTTCCGCGTCTTGTCGGACCGCACGAGTTCGATGAGGTCGTGGCGGGCCACCACGTTCCTGGTCTCGCTGCCGATGATGTCGTCGATCCGGGACAGCGCGCTCCGCTCGTCGCGGAGGCTTTGAAAGTAGACGAGCGGATCGACGATCCGCCAGCGGGCAAAGGTGTCGACGACCACGTAGAGCTTGTCGCGGGTGGTCATCTCGCAGGGGGCGCCGTCCCATTCGAGGATCCGCTTGTCAAACCGGTTGGCCTGCTGCACGAAGGGGATCTTGAAATGCAGGCCGGCCCCGTCGGCGGCCGTCTTGTTGGAGTTGATCGGCTCCCCGATGGGCCGACCAAACTGCGTGAGCACCAACTGCTCGGTCTGGTCGACCGTGTAGGCACAGCCAAATACGAGCACTCCGAGGGCCAGGGCGGCGAACGCCCCGAGCGGCGAAAACAGCCAGTCGGCGAGCCGCCGCGACCACTGGACGAGCGGATGATTGATTGGCAGCGGGCTCATCGTGCGTCCCTTCGGTCTTCAGGCCGCGGGGCCGGTAGGTTCATCAGCGGCAGAAACTGCTTCGCGTCTTCGTCGAGAATGATCTTGCCGCCGAGTTTCGGGAGCACGTCGGTCATCGTCTCCAGGTAGAGCCGCCGACGCGTCACCTCGGGGGCTTTTTCATACTGCTCGAGGAGCGCCCGAAACCGCGCGACGTCGCCCTCGGCCTCGTTGACTCGCTTGAGGGCGTAGCCTTCGGCATCGCGCAGCTTCCGCTCGGCTTCGCCGCTGGCCCGCGGCACCACCTTGTTGTATTCGCCGTTGGCCTGGTTGATCATCTGCTCGCGCTCCTGCTGGGCGCGGTTGACCTCGTCGAACGATCGTTGCACCGCCGTCGGTGGATGCACGTTCTTGAGCTGCACCTGCTGGACGCGAAGCCCCATCTTCAGCTCCTGCACGAGCCCGGTGAGTTTCGCGATCGCGTCGGTTTCGATCCCCTGGCGGCCGATCGTGAGCACCTCGTCCACCGTGCGGTCGCCCACCACCTCCCGCATCACGCTCTCCGAGAGGTCGCGGAGCGTCGGGCCGGGCTCTCGCATGTTGAAGAGGTAGACTTCCGGGTCAGCGATCTCATACTGCACCACCCACTCGACGTGAGCCGCATTGAGGTCGCCGGTGACGATGTCGCTTTCCTGCCTCTGTTCGGCGGAGACCTGATCGGGGTTCGTCACACCCGGTGAGCCGAACCCAAACTCCATCTTCAACTGCCGCTTCACCGGCAGGATCGTCACCGTGTCGATTCCGAAGGGAAGCTTGAACCGCAGGCCCGGGCCGACGGTGCCGATGAACTTCCCGAACCGCTGCACGACCCCCACGCTCTCGGGGCCGACCGTGTAGACGCCTCGGGCAAGGCCGGCGACGATAAACGCGACGACGGCCAGGGCGGCGATGCCTCGGACGTCGAAGCTCGGCGGGTTACCACCACGATTGATGGAAAAGGGTGAACGAGGGTCGGTCATCAGGGAAACCAGTTCCGTGCGGGCGGGGCCATGACCAAATAGTCTTACCCTCGCTCACCGTACGGGTCGAATTGGGGGAAAAACGACTGGCTGAGGCTGGCTCATCATGCAAAAATAGTGGCATGTCACGCCTGCGGATGCTGCTCGCCGCCGTCGCCCTCCTGCCAGTCGGCCGGGCCTGCCTCGCCGAGGGACCCGACTTCGCCCGTGAAGTGCGGCCGCTCCTCTCCAACCGCTGTTTCAAGTGCCACGGCCCCGACGAGGACCACCAGGAGGCCGGCCTGCGGCTCGACGTCCGCGAGGTGGCTCTTGCGGAGCTCGACAGCGGCACGCGGGCGATCGTGCCAGGGCACCCAGACGACAGTGAACTGATCGCCCGGATCACGAGCACCGATCCTGACCTTGTAATGCCCCCGCCGCATACGAAGGTGACGCTCACGGAGGAAGAGAAGAGGATCCTCGCGGCGTGGATCGCGGCAGGGGCGGAATACCGGCCGCACTGGGCCTTCGTGAGGCCCGAGCGGCCGGCCTTACCCGAGGCTGAGAACGACGGCTGGGCACGCAACGAGATCGATCGCTTCGTGCGGATCCGACTGCACGAGGAGGGGATTGCCCCGTCGCCCGAGGCCGACCGGGCCACGCTCTGCCGTCGTGTCCATCTCGACCTCGTCGGCCTGCCGCCCACGCCGGCCGAACTCGACGCCTTCCTCGCCGCCGACGCGCCTGACTCCTACGAACGCCTCGTCGACCGCCTGCTTGCCAGCCCGCGGTATGGCGAGCGGTGGGCCCGCCGCTGGCTCGATCTCGCCCGCTACGCCGACACGAACGGCTACGAGAAGGATCGCCAGCGGTCGATCTGGCCGTATCGCGACTGGGTGATTCAATCGCTCAACGACGACATGCCGTTCGACGCATTCACGATCCGGCAGATCGCCGGTGATCTCCTGCCCGACGCTGTGCCCGACGACATCATCGCCACCGGCTTCCACCGCAACACCATGATCAACGAGGAAGGGGGCATCGACCCACTCGAGTTCCGCTATCTCGCGATGGTCGATCGCGTGGGCACCACCGGCGCCGCCTGGCTCGGGCTGACGACGGCGTGCGCCCAGTGCCACACGCACAAGTTCGATCCGATCACGCACACCGATTACTTCGCCCTCATGGCGCTCCTCGACAACGCCGACGAGCCCGAGTGGACGATTCCCTCCGCGGACCGCGATCGCCGGCTGGACGACGTCCACCGCCAGATCGAGCAGGCCTGGGCAGAGTTGCCGAAAAAATGGGCAGCGCCGCCGGAGCGGTTCGCCGCATGGGACGAAGAGGAGTCGCGGCTGGCCGTTGACTGGACGGTGGCCAATCCCGCGTCAGTGACGTCGAGCCTGCCGCATCTCGTCGTTCGCAGCGACGGTTCCGTGCTCGCAGGGGGCGACGTGGCCAAGAGCACCGTCTACGAGGTCGTGCTGCCGCCAGCCACGACGGAGACGCGGGCGATTCGCCTCGAGGTGCTGCCCGACGAGAGCCTGCCCATCCACGGCCCAGGCATGACCTGGTACGAGGGCGATAAGGGGGGTTTTTTCCTGTCGGAGTGTGAGGTGACGGCGGGCGATCGCCGGATCGCCGTCGCGAGGGGTACGGATTCGCATACCGGAAATCCGTCGAGCAGCCGTGGGGCGAGTTCGGCGGCAAACACCATCGACGGCGATATGTCGAGCGGCTGGGGCATCGACGGTCAGCAGGGTCGGCCGAATGCGGCGGTGTATGTGCTCGTCGAACCAGTGCCCGCGGGAACACCGCTCACGCTCACGCTCCGAAGCGAGCGGCACTACGCCTGTCCGATCGGCTGCTTCCGCGTATCGGTGTCGAGCCGTGGCGATGCCGAGGCGCGGGGCCACACGGCCGCCGAGGAGGCCGCGCTCGTGAAGCCCGTCGATTCGCGGTCGGCCACCGAACGGGATCTCCTGCAGCGGCGGTTTCTGGCATCGGCGCCGGAACTCGCCGAATCAGTCAAGGAGATTCGCAAACTCGAGGACAGCCTCCGCGACGGCACGACGACGCTCGTGCTCCGCGAGCGGCCGGCCCAAAGCCGCCGCGTGACACACCGCCGCCACCGCGGCGAGTTCACGCAGCCCAAGGAAGAGGTGCGCCCCGCGGCTCCCGCATTCCTGCCGCCTCTGCCCGACAACGCCCCGTCTGACCGCTTGGCACTCGCGAAGTGGCTCGTCTCCCCGGATAACCCACTCACCGCCCGCGTGACCGTCAATCGCCACTGGCAGGCCTTCTTCGGCCGGGGAATCGTGAAGACGCTCGAAGACTTCGGCTACCAGAGCGACCCGCCGAGCCATCCGGATCTCCTCGACTGGCTGGCCGTGACCTTCATGCACGATCTCAACTGGTCGCAGAAGAAACTCCACCGTCTGATCGTGACGAGCGCCACCTACCGGCAGGCCTCGACCGTCACGCCTGACCTGGGGGCCCGCGACCCCGCCAACGTGCTGCTCGCCCGCGGGCCGCGAGCGAGGCTCGAGGCCGAGGTGATCCGCGACTCGATGCTTGCCGCGGCCGGACTCCTCACGACGAAGATGGGAGGCCCCGGCGTGCGGCCACCGCAGCCTGAGGGAGTGACGGAAGTAGCCTACGGCAGCCCGAAGTGGCCGGTGAGCGAAGGCGAAGATCGGCACCGTCGCAGCATCTACACGTTCCAGAAGCGGACGGCGCCGTTTGCGATGGCGACCACGTTCGACGGTCCGACGGGCGAAGCCTGCCTCGTCCGCCGCGACGTCTCCAACTCGCCGCTGCAGGCGCTCACGCTCTTGAACGACCCGATGTTCGTGGAGGTGGCCCGGGCGCTGGGGGCGGCCGCGATGCAGGCCGGGCCCGACGATGCGACGCGGCTGGCGGACCTCGGCCGCCGGCTCCTCTCCCGCCGATTCGACGCCGACGAGACGGCTGCTCTCGCCGCCTACCTTGCCGCCCAGCGGCAGCGGCTGGCGGCCGGCGAACTCGACGCCGCGAAACTCACGGGTGAGGCTGGCCCCGACGCGGCGGAGCGTGCGGCCTGGATGCTTGTGGCCCGAGCGGCAATGAACCTCGATGAGGCGATCGTCAAGCGATGAACCCACTGCTCGATCTCACGCGGCGGCACTTCTTCCACGACTGCGGCATTGGCGTCGGCAAGATGGCTCTGGCGGGCCTCCTTGCCGAGTCGCTCGGCCGTCCGGCTGCGGCGGCAACGCTCCCAGCGGGGCCGCTCGCTCCAAACCCCCCTCACAGCCCCGGGCGGGCGAAGGCGGTAATCCAGCTCTTCATGGCAGGCGCCCCGAGCCAACTTGAGTTATTCGACCACAAGCCGAAACTCGCGGCGATTGAGGGCAAGCCGATCCCGCCGGAAGTGATCGGCGGCCAGCGATATGCCTTCATCCGGCCTGATGCCGCGGTGCTGGGGCCGCAGTATCGCTTCTCGCGGCATGGGCAGAGCGGGGCGGAACTCTCCGAGATGCTGCCTCACCTCGCGGATGTGGTCGATGACATCGCGATCGTGAAGAGCTGCCGCACCGATCAGTTCAATCATGCCCCCGCGCAGATCTTCATGAACTGCGGGTTCGCGCAGCCCGGCCGGCCGAGCATCGGTTCGTGGGTGACCTACGGAATCGGCAGCGAGAGCCACGACCTGCCGGCGTTCGTGGTGATGAGCACCGGCAGCGGGATCAGCGGCGGCAGTGCCAACTGGTCGAGTGGCTTTCTGCCGAGCGTCTATACGGGCACGCGGTTTCGCAACGCAGGTGCCCCGATCCTCAACGTCGCCTCCCCTGATGGGGCCGACGGCCGCTTGGCCGCCGATACGCTCGACGTGGTTTCGGCGATCAACCGTCGTCGCCTGGGCCTCGACGGCGACCCTGAGATCGCCACGCGGATCGCCAGCTACGAGATGGCCCACCGTCTGCAGACCTCGGCACCGGAACTGATGAACCTTGCCGACGAGAGCCCCGAGACGCTGGCCCTCTACGGCTGCACGCCCGAGGAGGCGAGCTTCGCCCGGGCCTGCCTGATCGCCCGGCGGCTCGTGGAGCGGGGTGTGCGGTTCGTCACGATCTATCACGAGGGCTGGGACGGCCACTCCGACGTGGCGGGCAACGTGAAGACGAACTGCGAGTCGACCGACCGGGGGAGTGCCGCGCTCGTCGCCGACCTCAAGCGGCGGGGGATGCTCGATTCGACGCTCGTGGTCTGGGGGGGCGAGTTTGGGCGGACGCCGATGGTGGAGGCGAGCGCCGTCCTCGGCCGGTCGAAGGGCCGCGACCACCATCCCAACGCCTTCACGATGTGGCTGGCCGGGGGCGGAATCCGGGGGGGTGTCACCTACGGCGAGACCGACGAACTCGGGTTTCACATCGCCCGCGACGAGGTCCACGTCCACGACCTGCAGGCCACGATTCTTCACTGCCTCGGCCTCGACCACGAACGGCTCACCTACCGCTACCAGGGCCGCGACTTCCGGCTGACCGACGTCCACGGCCACGTGGTCAGGGGCATCCTCGCCTGAGTAGGATGCTGGTCCGCGGACACGTGATTCGGCCCTGCCGGCCGGCGCCACCGCTGCTGCTTCGAGGAGAATCCATGGTGTGTCGCGTCGTTTCGTCGGTGGTGCTTGGACTTCTGGTGCTGGCCGCAGCGGCTCGGGCGGGTGATCCGTGGCTCGACGTCGCGGGGGGCGACGGCCCGGGGAAGGGCAAGCACGTCGTGCTCGTGAGCGGTGACGAGGAGTACCGCAGCGAGGAGGCTCTCACGCAGCTGGCGAAGATCCTCGCCGCCCACCACGGCTTCGACTGCCGCGTGGTCTACGCGATCGACCCGGCGACCGGCGAGATCGATCCCAACAATCGCACAAACATCCCCGGTCTCGAGGCCCTGCGAGATGCCGATCTCATGGTGATCGCCACGAGGTTTCGCACGCTGCCCGACGCGCAGATGCGAGAGATCGACTCCTACCTTCTCAAGGGAAAGCCCGTGATTGGGCTGCGGACGGCGACCCACGGCTTCGACTTCCCGAAGGGGGGCACGTTCCAGAGGTATCACTGGCAGCATGCAGACGATGCCTTCAAGGAGGGATTTGGTCGCCAGGTGCTCGGTGAGACCTGGATCAACCACCACGGCAACCACGGTGTCGAGGGGACCCGCGGTGTGGTCGCCCCTGAGGCAGCCAGCCACCCGATTCTGCGGGGCATCGCCGATGGCGACGTCTATGGCCCGACCGACGTGTATGGCGTGCGGCTGCCGCTACCGGGCGATTCGAAGCCGCTCCTGCTCGGGCAGGTGGTGGCGGGGCTCACGCCCGACACGCCGCCGGTGGAGGGCGGCAAGAACAACCCGATGATGCCGATCGCCTGGACGAAGACCTATTCCATCGAGGGTGGTCCCTCGGGCCGCGTGGTCACCACCACGATGGGCGCCTCGCAAGACATGCTCTCAGAGGGCTTTCGACGGCTGCTCGTGAACGGCTGCTACTGGGCGACGGGCCTCGAGGGCCGGATCCCCGCGAAGTCCGACGTGGCGATCGTGGGCTCGTTCGAGCCGTCGTCGTTCAAGACCGACGGCTTCAAGAAGGGCGTGAAGCCCGCCGACCTGAAGTGACCG
>JBAXOU010000072.1:0-14125 GCA_037133115.1 Planctomycetota bacterium
TGGCTACGCTTGCTTCCATAGCCCGCTCGAGGGCATGGGCAGCCCCTCGCTGTCTTCCTTCTGGCACAGGTTGGCAACCTGTGCGACGTGAGGCGGTTGAGTGACCAGGCACACGTCGTAGGTGCGGGTTGGCAACCTGCACCAGCACAACGCGGAGTCTGATGCGATGGGCATGCCAACGCTGAACCGTCTCAGAGCAGCACGACCCGCTCGGCGTCGAGCGTTGAAGCCTTCACGCTCCCAAGCCGGAAGCTTTCATGGCCCAGGTCGGCCAACTGCTTCTGGATGCTGTCGGCGAAGTGGGGCGACACGACGAGCACCATCCCGATGCCCATGTTGAAGACCCGCTCCATCTCGTCGGCCGCGATCCCGCCGAGCGACTGCACCCAGGGAAACACCGGCGGCACCTTCCACGAACCTCGCTCAAGTACCACCTGCACCGTCTCGGGCACGATCCGGGCGAGATTTTCCACCAGACCGCCGCCTGTGATGTGGGCGATGCCGTGGACGACCTGCTTGACGCGGTAGTGGCCCAGGACGGCCTTGACGGGCTTCGCATAGAGTCGCGTGGGTGTGAGCAGGGCTTCGCCCACCGTGCGACCATCGAGGGCCGGCACGACGTCGGTCACCGAGAGCCCGCCGATCTCGAACACCGCCTTCCGCACGAGGCTGTAGCCGTTGGAATGAAATCCGCTCGAGGCGATGCCGATCGCCACGTCGCCAGGCTGGATCTGGCGGCCATCGACGAGTCGCTTCCGCTCCACCACGCCCACGCAGAAGCCCGCAAGGTCGTATTCGCCGGGGTGATACATGTCGGGCAGGATCGCCGTCTCGCCGCCGACGAGAGCGCACTCGCACTCCACACAGGCGTCGGCGATACCGCGGACGATTTGTTCGAGGAGTGTCGGATCGTCTTTCGCGAGGGCTACGTAGTCGAGGAAGAAGAGCGGCTCCGCGCCGGTGCAGAGGGCGTCGTTGACGCTCATCGCCACGAGGTCGATCCCGACCGTGTGGTGCACGCCGGTGTCAACGGCCACCTTCAGTTTCGTGCCCACCCCGTCAGTGCAGGAGACGAGGAGCGGATCCTCGTAGCCGCGGGCGAAGAGTCCCTTGAAGTCGAGGGCGAAGAGAGCGGCAAATCCCCCCTCCTGGCTCATCACCCGGGGGCACTGCGTCCGCCGCATGTGCGCGGGGAGCCTCGCCATCCCCTCGCGGTAGAGTTCGAGGTTCACGCCGGCGCTGGAATAGGTCGCTCCGCTCACGCCGGTATCATCGCCGCCGCCGGGGGCGTCGCAAGGCCCGGTGGTATCATTCGTAGATGCCGCCGCGGAAGCCACCAGCCCGAAAACGGACCACCTCCCGTAAGCCCCTGCCACCGCTGCAGTTCACGCAACCGCTCCCCTACGGGGCGATCCTCCGCGACGGCGGTGTGCAGTTCGTGGTCTATAGCCGCTCGGCCACCGGTCTGCGGATCCTGTTCTACGGTGCGGCGGGCGACGCCACGCCGGCGGAGACGATCGACCTCGATCCTTCCCGCGATCGCTGGGGCGACATCTGGAGCGTGTTCGTGCCTGGCCTCGGGGCGGGCACGCTGTATCACTTCCAGGCGGACGGCCCCTTCGACCCGGAGCGGGGGCAACGCTTTGACGGCCGGGCCCGGCTGATCGACCCCTATGCCAAGGCGCTCGCCGGGGAGTTCGTCTTCGACGAAGACGGTCTGCTTGTGCCCCCGCGGTGCGTGGTGATCGACGACGCCTTCGACTGGCAGGGCGACCGCCATCTCCGCCGTGGTCTCTCCGACACCGTCATCTACGAAATGCACGTTCGTGGGTTTACCGCGAGCCCGACGAGCGGCGTCGAGAATCCGGGCACCTATCTCGGCGTCATCGAGAAGATTCCGTACCTCAAGTCGCTAGGGGTGACGGCGGTCGAACTCATGCCCGTGCACGAGTTCGCCGCCGCCATGCCAACGGCCGGCGGGGTCGTGCGGCCAAACTACTGGGGCTACGACCCGTTGGCCTTCTTCGCCCCGCACCGCGGCTACGCCGCCGATCCCGCGCCAGGGGCGCAGGTCCGCGAGTTCAAGGAGATGGTCCGGGCGCTCCACGCCGCGGGCATCGAGGTGATCCTCGACGTGGTCTTCAACCACACCGCCGAGGGCAATCACCTCGGCCCCACGCTCTCGTTCAAGGGCCTGGAAAACCGCGTCTACTACATGCTGGGGGACGGCGGCTCCACCTACCGCAACTACACGGGCTGCGGCAACACGATCAACGGCAATCACCCGATCGTCCGCGAGTTGATCTTTCTTTGCCTGCGGAACTGGGTGCACAACTACCACGTGGATGGATTCCGCTTCGACCTGGCGAGCGTGCTGAGCCGCGACCGCAACGGTGACATTCAGCCGAATCCACCCGTGGTCGAGGTGATCACCGAGGATCCGGCGCTCGCCGACACCAAGATGATCGCCGAGGCCTGGGACGCTGCAGGCGCCTACCAGGTCGGGTCGTTCGCGCGGATGCGGTGGGCCGAGTGGAACGGCCGCTACCGCGACGACGTCCGCCGGTTCTGGCGGGGCGACTCGGCCCAGACCGGCCACCTCGCCACCCGGATCGCCGGTTCGAGCGACCTCTACGCCGAGCACGGCCGCCAGCCCTGCCACAGCATCAACTTCGTGACCTCGCACGACGGCTTCACGCTCTCCGACCTCGTGAGCTACCGCGAGAAGCACAACGAGGCCAACGGCGAGGGCAATCGCGACGGCGACAACAACAACTTTTCCGAGAACTACGGTGCCGAGGGGCCGTCGCGCAAGCCCGACATCGAGGCGGTGCGAGCGCGGCAGATTCGCAACATGCTCGCCACGCTGCTGCTCAGCCAGGGGGTGCCCATGCTGCTCTTCGGCGACGAGTGCCGACGGACGCAGCGGGGCAACAACAACGCCTGGTGCCAAGACAACGAAGTCTCGTGGCTCGATTGGAGCCTGGTAGAGTCGAACGCGGACCTGGTGCGATTCGTGCGCGAACTCGTCCGCTTCCGTCTCGGGACTCCCACGCTTCGTCGCCGGACGTTCCTCACCGGAGGCACGACCGGCGCGGGGAGCCTGCCCGATGTGGAGTGGTTTGGCGCCGGCGGCGAGCCAATCGACTGGCATGCGGCCGACGGCGGGATCGCCTGCTTCTTCGCCGCGCCGACGCGCGAACGGCTGGTGGCCGGCAACAACCTCGAGGCGGGCGGCATCGCGGGCGTGCCTCGGCACGTACTGATCGTCGCCCACGCGGGTTCGGAGCCGGCGTCGATCGTCCTCCCCCAGCCGGCGACCGTCCGGTCGCTGCCGTGGCGGATGTTCGTGCACACTGGGCAGGCCTCTCCGAACGACATTTTCGCCGATGGCCTCGGCCCGCTCGTCGACGTGACGAAGCCCCTCGAACTGCCGGGCCGATCGCTGGCCTGCCTCGTGGCGAGCCCGGCCGAGGCGTCCACCGGGGATGCGGCCGGGTAGGGCTCGGTTCCGCGAAACAGACCCCCGCGGGTAGGATGTCCTCCGTGCCGCCGCTGCGATCCCTGCCACCCCGAGGATGCCATACCGATGGTCCGCCTGCTCGTCAGTCTTGCCTCCGTGATGCTTCTGGCTGGTGTGATTGGATGTGACTCGGCGCCCCCGCCCGCCGCCACCGTCCGCCCGCCGGCTGCCGCGGCCCAGGTCGCCGACGATCACGCGGATCACGGTCATGCCGATCACGATCACGATCACGACGCGCCCACGTCGTTTGCCGACGGCGTCGCGAAACTCAAGGCGCTCGGCGAGGACCTGGCCGAGAAGCTGGCCAGCAATGCCGGCGAGGCGGCCGACGACGCCGTCCACGACATCGGCCATCTGCTCGAGGCCGTCCGCGAGCATGCGACAAAGGCGGGGCTCACCGATGCCGCTACCAAGGCGCTCGATGAGCTGGAGGAGTGCTTCGGCAAGGTCGACGAGGCATTCCACTCGGCGGAAGAAAACGCTGACCCCAAGAAGGTGTTGGAGTCGGTGAAGGAGCGGCTTGATGCCGCATTCAAGGCGCTTACGGAGGTGAAGTGATGAGGTCGGCTTTCAGTCGTGCGGTGGTCACTGGTCTTGCCCTGGTGGTTGGTGTCTTTGCGACGGCCGCAATGGCGGAAATCGACACGGCCGCCATCCGTGGCTCGGTGGTCTTGGCCGAGGAGCCGACGGGCGCCGTCTCGATCGCCGACGCGAAGGCGAAGCTGACCACGACGCCGCAGGCCGTCGTGGTGGCGGGGCGGATCGGGGGCCGGGGCACCTCACCCTTCGGGAAGAACGAGGCCACGTTCTCGATGCTCGAGATCCCGACGGACGATCATGCCGCGAAGCCTGGCCACAAGCCCGACGACTGCCCGTTCTGCAAGAAGCGGGCGGCCAACTCACCAATCGCAGCTGTGAGCTTCGCGGGCGCCGATGGCAAGGTGATACCGCTCGACGCTCAGAAGCTCTTTGGCGTGGCCGAGGGGCAGGATGTCGTGGTGCGGGGCAGCGGGTTTTTCGACCCGAAACTCGGCATCCCCGTGATCCAGATCAACGCCGACGGGCTCTATGTCCGTGCGTCGAAGTGACGCCAATGCGAACGGCGTTCAAAGAGTGGGCGGCGATCTGCCGGGCGCTGGCGACGGGCCGGCAGGACGTGATTCTGCGAAAGGGCGGGATCGTGGAGGACGGCGGGGAGTTTCGGCCAGATCACGCCTCCTTTCTTCTGCTCCCGACATTCCTGCACCAGTCGCCCGACAGTCTGATCCCCGAGGCCCGCGACCTGCTCGTGGGGATCGACGACGACCGGCCGGCGGAGGGCACGGTCGTGTTCCGGCACGCGGCCACCGTCCGCGAGGCCCGGCGAGTGCTGAAGTTCGACGACCTCGCCGCCTACCGGGGTCGCCACGTCTGGTCCGACGAAGTGATCGCCGAGCGGTTTCACCGCTGGAAGGACGAACTGCACGTGCTCGTGGTGGACGTCGCCCCCCTGCCCTCGCCGATGAAACTCCCGTGGCACGAGTCCTACGGTGGCTGCCGCTCGTGGGTGGAACTGCAGGCCGCCGCATCCTGATCCCGTCCCAGCCCAACGCCGTGAGACGTGGGGTGCGGCCAGGACGGGGCCGAGATCGTTCCCAACGCCGTGAGGCGGTGGGTGCGGCCAGGAGAGACGCGGCGTCTTCTCGACCGCGCCCGAGGCCTTACGGCCTTCGGCTTCCACAGGCGGCCACCAGCTGCACGTCCCGGCCCGCGGCATGCCGCGTCGGCCGTGGACGATCGCGTCAGCGGACGACGCGGGCGCCGCCGCCCTTGATCTGCTTCTCCACCTCGGCGCGGGTGGCCATGGAGGTGTCGCCCGGAGTGGTGCTCGCCAAGGCGCCGTGGGCGGCGCCGTAGTCCACCGCCTTCTGCGGGCAGTTGAACTCCAGGAAGCCGAACGCCAAGCCGCTCGCGAAACTGTCGCCGCCGCCGACGCGGTCGAGGATCTCGAGTTCGGGATACTTCCGGCTGTCGTAGAACTTCCCGTCGTGCCAGCAGATGGCGCTCCAGTCGTTCTTCGTGGCCGTGATCACCCGGCGGAGCGTGGTGGCCGCCACCTTGAAGTTCGGGAACTCCTTCACGGCCGTCTCGATCATGTTTCGGAAGGCGTCGGTCTCGATCTCGCTGATGGTGTGATCGACCCCCGCCACCTCGAAGCCCAGCGACGCCGTGAAATCCTCCTCGTTGCCGATCATCACGTCCACGTGCTTCGCGATCTCGCGATTCACCTCCCGGGCCTTCGGCTGGCCGCCGATGCTCTTCCAGAGGCTGGGTCGGTAGTTCAGGTCGTACGACACGATCGTGCCGTGCTTCTTCGCCGCCTTGACGGCCTCGATGGTGAGGGCCGCCGTCGTCTCCGAGAGGGCTGCGAAGATGCCGCCCGTATGGAACCAGCGGACCCCGAGTTTCCCGAAGAGGTGATCCCAGTCCACGTCGCCCGGCTTCATCTGGCTGGCGGCCGTGTTGCCCCGGTCGGGCACGCCCACCGCCCCGCGGATGCCGAAGCCCCGCTCGGTGAAATTGAGACCGTTCCTGACCGTGCGGCCGATGCCGTCGTCGGTCCGCCACTGGATGAAGTCGGTGCAGACGCCCCCCTGCATGATGAAGTCTTCGACGAGGTGGCCCACCTCGTTGTCCACAAAGGCGGTCACCACGGCCGTCTTCAGGCCAAAACACTTCCGCAGTCCGCGGGCGACGTTGTACTCGCCACCCCCCTCCCAGACGGTGAAGTGCCGGGCCGTGCGGACTCTCCCCTCGCCCGGGTCGAGCCGGAGCATGACCTCGCCGAGCGAGACCTCATCGAAGGCGCAGGAGTCTTTGGGCTTGATGGGGAGCGACATGGGTGGCCTTTCGTTGGGGGGTCGCGTGGTGTGGGAGCAGGTTGGCAACCTGCTCTACGTGATTCGTAGAACAGGTTGTCAACCTGTTCCGTGAACGGGATGTCAGGCAACTGGCAGGGCAGCGGGATCGAGCGGCTCGAGGCCCGCCTCGTGGGCAATCTCATTGAGCGCGTCGACCTCGGCCTTCGAGAACAGCAGGCCTCCGGCCTTGTCGCTCTTCTTCGCCGCGTCGGCCTCAATCTGCCCGGGAAGCATGCACTTCTCGTTTCCGTGGCCGAGGATGTCGGCGAGCACGGCCTTGACGTTGTCGGACTGTGAGCGGCCTTTCGCGAACGCGCCGCCGCTCATGGCCTCCGGGTGGATCACCTGGAAGAAGAACGCGCAGTTCTGCTTTTCGCCAGCCACGGGGGCCCGGCTGCGGAGTGTCGGCAGCGACCCGCCGATGAACCCGGCCACGATCTCGTTGATCAGCGACAGCCCGTAGCCCTTGTGGTCACCGAACGGGATCAGCGACACCGCCTTGTCCGGGTCGGTCGTCGGCTGGCCGTCCTTGTCGACCGCGGCGTTCGGCGGCAGCGGCTTGCCCTCACGCTTGAGCTGCTGAACGCGGCCCATCGCGATCACGGAGGTCGCCCAGTCGATCACGATCGGATAGCCGATCGCCTCGGTCGTGGGAAAACCCCAGGAGTGCGGATTCGTGCCAAGCGTGGGGAACACGCCCTTGAACGGCACCACCTCCGCCAGCGACGCCGTGCAGTTGGTGTAGGCGATGTAGCCCTTCTTCGCCGCCTCCATCACGTAGCCGCCGCCCCAGAGATAGTGGAAGGCGTTGTCGATCGACACCGTGCCGCAGCCGTAGGTGTCGGCGAGCTTCATGCAGGTGTCGATCGCCTCCCAGGCCACCGCCTGCCCGAGCTTCTTGTGCGCGTCCCAGGCCTCGGCCGCCTTGAACCGGCTCGGCAGACGCTTGATCGACGCCTTCGGCACACAGCCACCCGCTTTGGAGCCAAAAAGCTCGTCGAGGTGGAGGGCCTTGATTGCGTTGTGGGTGCGGATCCCGTGACGCGTCGCCGCGGTGGCAAGCTTGGCCGCATGCTCGGCCTCGGCCGCGTCGAAGCCGCGGTGGAGGTAGGCGGAGCGGACGATCGTTTCGTGGGCTTCAACCGGGACGACGTGGAAGGTTTCGGACATCGGTGGCAGGAGACTCCGTGAGTTCAGGCTTGTGGTGGGCGGACGCCGGGACGGTGCGAGTTCCCTCGCCAACGGCCGGGGCGGCCGACGCTCGGGATCCTCGCACCGATCCCGGCGTCCGCCGCAGCGTTCTTCAGACGACTTTCGTGACAGGGACTTCGGGGTTTACTTGGGCGAGCGGCTTCTCGCCGTGCATCGCCCGGATCAGGTTGGTGACGGCCGCCATCGCCTGGCGCTGCACGCTCTCGTGCGTGCGCGAGCCGACGTGGGGCGTGACCAGGCAATTCGGAAGCTTCGTGAGCGGGTGGTTGGCCGCAGGCGGTTCCTCATCGAGCACGTCGGTGCCATAGCCCCGCACTTTGCCGGAGGCGAGTGCTGCGGCCATGTCGGCCGTGTTGACGATCTCGCCACGGGCGCAGTTGAGGATGATCACGCCTGGCTTCATCGTCGCGATCGTCTCGGCCCGCACCATGTCGCGGGTCTCAGGCGTGAGGTTCGTGTGGAGCGAGAGGTAATCGGAGGCGGCGAAGATCTCGTTGCGCGTGGTGGCTCGCGGAATCCCGTGCTCCTTCGCGAAGGCCTCGTCCCAGTAGACGTCGTAGCCGATCGGCTTCATGCCAAAGGCCTTTGCCCGGATCGCCACTTCCTTGCCGATCCGACCCATGCCCACGATGCCGATCGTCTTGTCGAGCAGTTCGTGGCCGGTCTGTCGCTTCCACCCGCCACTCCGGACCGAATCCGTGTGGAACAGGAGGTTCTTCTCGAGGGCCAGCAGCAGCAGGAAGGTGTGCTCGGCGACGGTCGTGTGATTCACGCCAGGAGTGAAGAGCAGCGGGATGCCAAACTCCGTGCATGCCTTCACGTCGATCTTGTCGACACCGATGCCGTACTTCGAGAGCACCTTGAGCCGTGGCCGGGCTTTTTCGAGCACCGCCCGCGTGATCGCGTCGTCGCCGCAAATGAAGCCGTCAATGTCGCCCACGAGCGCGAGCGTGTCGGCCTCGGAGAGAGGACCGCGAGCCCGGATGATCTCCCAGCCCGTGGCGGCGAGCGCCTCGTGGTGAGGGCCGGGCGTGTCCTGGAAGGAGGTGGTGGTGACGAGGATTCTGGTCGGCATGGCAAAGTTCCCCGGGGTTTCGAGCCCGGAAGGTACCCCGCCGCCACGGAATCGACAATTCCTGAGTTCTGCCGTCGCGGTCCAATGGGTCGGGTCACGCCCGGTCCGCAGATGGGCCGAGCGGTCCGACGCTCCGCTCGGTGACGAACGCACGGAGCAGCGACGCATGCCGCCCGTTCCATTTCCAGAGGTGGCAGCCGCGGCGGTCGAGCGTGGCAGCTCCCGAACAGCCCTCGCGGTGCAGCCAGTAGGCCTCGCCCTCGCCGAGCGGATAGTCCGAGAAGTCGGCCCAACGCTGCTTCGGCACCGCAGTCTTGATCCAGTTCCATGCGTTCACGTGGCGAATAAACTCGTCGTCCGGTGAACGGATGCACCACAGGCGGTATTCGAGCTCCGTGACGGCTTCGACTCGGTCGCCAGCAAGTGTCGCCAGGTCGGGCACCGACGCCAGCATCTCCTCGACTGCCGCGATGCCCACCGCCGAGGTCGTGATCACGATGGCGGGATTCGGATCGGCGTCGGGCAGCATGCGCCGCGATTCCCGCACCGCATCGATCTCCGCAAGCCTTGTCGCAAGCGATGCTGCGATGATCGACCGCTCGGCAGCCGACTCGGCCGACGACACCACAGACGCGCGGAGCGGCTTCGAAAGCCGTCGGTCGTGCACGAAGTGCCGCAGCCCGTCGAGCCAGTTGCTGGCGTGTGTCATCGTGAGGATCGCCCGGGGCGGAAAAGCCGAACGGCGGGCCGGCGTGCCTCTTCGACATGCCGACCCGCCGTTGCAATGCTACCGTCGGGCTGCCGGTCCGCCCGCGGGCGGACGAGAGCGGCCCGGGAAGACTAGCGGCCGAAACGCTGGCGGAGCCACTCGTTCTTGCGGCGCTCGAGCTCGATGAGCTTGGCGATCGGGCCCTGCCGGGCGGCACCAATCTGCTGGCTGGAGTACTGGGCCTGCGAGGCCGAGGTACCGATGACGATGGTCGCGAGCACGGCGACGACGATGAGCATCCGATGCATGGGAGGAATCCTGAGATGGGGGAGGGACACGAGCAACCGCACGACGCGGTCCGACATGGACCGACCTCGTCGCACAGGTGAGGGATCGGCGGTGCGGCCCAGCCAAATGCACTTGGGTTTTGGCCCCCACTACGGCGGCTAAAACCGCCATCGAGAGAATTGACGGAGCGTTGGGAATGGGCGACACGACCCGTCCCAGAGACCTGTTGAGGGTGGACGAAATCCGTTTTTTTGCGGTCGCGAAATTTGACGCGTTGGGGATCGCGTGCACCCGCTGGGCCGGCTGGAGGGATCGCGTCAGGCTGAGGGCTTCTTGATCGGGGCCACCGCCAGTGGGTCGTCAGGCCACTTGTGCTTTGGATACCTGCGGCGGAGTTCTTTCTTCACCGTCGGATAGGTGTTCTTCCAGAAACTCGCCAGGTCGCTCGTGACCTGCTGCGGGCGGTGGTTTGGCCCCAGCAGATGAAGCACCAGCGGGATGCGTCCTCCCGCAATCCGTGGTGTTTCGGTGACGCCAAAGAGTTCCTGGATCCGCACCGCGAGGATCGGCGGGCCCGACGGCTCGTACTGCAGCTTGAACCGCTTTCCGTTGGGGAGGTCGAGGTGCGTGGGAGCGAGCCGGTCGATCTCGGTCAGCCGGTCGTAACCGACCGCCGCCTGGAGCCGCGAGAGCCAATCAGCGGCCCGCACTTCGTCGAGCGACCTCAGGCCCGAGCAGAGCTCCGGGAGCAGGCTCTTGAGCGCCGCATCGTCGAAGGTTGGCAGCGCGAGGTCGGGCATCGTGGCGGCGAGCCAGCGGAGTCGGGCCAGGAACGCGCCCGCCGGGGAATCAACCGGAGGCATCACACGGTCAAACACGGCCGCAGCCTCGCGGGCGAGGAGTGCTGCCGCGGCAGCCTCGTCGCGGATTGCCGTCGGGGTCTCTTCGAGTGCCAGATCCATCCACGAGGTCCGCAGGCGTGCCTCCACCTGCCGCCGCGATGGATGAAAGAGCAACTCCTCGCCGGTCGTGAGGTTCGCCGTCGCGAGAGGTTCGAGATCGAGCCAGCTCCGCTCGACGGCGGAGGCTAGCCGGACGTCGGCCTCGCCGCTCGCATCATCGAGGTCGATCGCGAGGAAGAGAGGCTCGCCGCGGAGCCGCGAGGAGTCGAGCCTCACACCCCGACCACCAACCATGGCAGCGCGATCCTGCGTGCCCGGTCGGAGCTTTGCCAGGCGATCTGGAAAGGCCTCGAGCAGTGCGAGCATGAGCGCCGCCGCGGGGTCGGCGGCCCGCTCGGCAAGGGGCACGTCGACGAGATGGTAGAGCTGCTCGGCGACCCGAAGCACGTTGTGGGCGCCGCCCGGATGCGGCTCGAGGCTGGGGTCGCCGATCGGGATGCCGGCGCGAAAGGCCTGCAGGGCCGCCACGCGGTCGACGACGTCCGACCGTGTGCGGACGGTGTGGCGATCGCGGGGGCCGCCGCCACGCGGCGTGCGAAACGGATCCCGTTCGGACAGCAGTGCCGCCGCCACCGAGGCCTCGCGGAGGACGCCGTGCCGCGCCCCGGCGAGCAGCAGCCGGGCGAGCCGCGGATGCGCGGGCAGCCGCAGGAGAGCGTGGCCGGGCGGCGTGACCTCATCGCGGCCCGCGGCGGTTGTTGCCACGGCACCGAGGTGCGCGAGCAGGCTCCGGGCGGTGGCCATCGCCTCGGGCGGTGGCGGATCGAGCCATGGGAAGTCATTCGCCTCCCCGAGCGCCATGAGCTGCAGAAGCGGGCCGGCGAGGTCTCCGCGGACGGCTTCGGGCAGGTCGGCGGCTGGGCGATGCTGGTGCGCCGCCTCGTCCCAGAGTCGCCAGCAGATGCCAGGTGCCGTGCGGCCCGCCCGACCTGCCCGCTGGTCGGCCGAGGCCTGCGAGATCGGCACGAGCTCCAGTCGAGGGAGGCCGGTGGCGTGCGACACCAGGCTCTGCCTCGCAAGACCCGAATCGATCACGGCCGTCACGCCCGGGATGGTGAGCGACGTCTCGGCGACGTTGGTCGAAAGGATCACCTTGCGGCGGCCAATGTCAGCCAGCACGCGGTCTTGCTGATCGGGGGGCAGGTCGCCGTAGAGGGGCAGCACGGCGATTCCCTGGCGGTCCAGCGCCGCTCCGATTTCCTGCTGGCAGCGGATGATCTCGCCGACACCGGGCAGAAACACGAGCACGTGGCCGTCGGTGCCGCGGACGGCCTCGGGCACCGTCGTCGCCACGCGTTCGACCAGGTCGCGGCGGTCGCCGTGCCTGAGATATCGCGTCTGCACGGGGAACACCCTGCCCTGCGCCGACACCACCGGGCAACCGCCGCCGTCAACGCCCAGGAGTGCCGCGACCGGAGCGGCGTCGAGCGTGGCGCTCATCACGACGATCCTCAGATCAGGTCGGAGCGTCTCCCGGAGTCTGACGAGCAGCCCGAGAATCAGATCCATCTCCAGTGATCGTTCGTGGAACTCGTCGAGCACGACTGCCCCGATCCCCTCGATGGTCATGTCGCCCACGAGGCGGCGAAGCATGATCCCGGTCGTTTCGACGACGAGCCTGGTGTCACGGCGCACGCACGACTCGAACCGCACCCGGTAGCCGACTTCACCACCCGGTTCGCCGCCGCGAAGATGCGCGATCTGCCGGGCGACCGCCCGGGCCGCGAGCCGACGGGGCTGGAGCAGGATGACCTGCGAGTTCGCTGGCAGATCATCGAGGATGGCCGCGGGCACGAGCATCGTCTTGCCCGACCCGGGCGGCGCGGTCACGACCACGGCGCCGGTTCGTGACGCCGCCACGGCCTCGGCGAGGACGGAAGCGACGGGAAGGTCGGCGGGCAGGCGGGTCATGCCCGCCATGGTACAAGCCAGGCGGCGGAAGGCGCGGGTGGGCTCCCGCAGGTTGCCGACCTGCGGCCATGTCCATCAGCGTCTACGCGTCGCCGCTGAGTTCGAACTTGTACTTTCCAGGATTCGGCACCGGATAGCGGCCCTCCTCGTCGGCCACGATCGGTGGAAACGATGCCATTGTCAGGTACTCCACGCCCCCGGTGAGGTCCTCTGGGCAGTCGAGCATTTCCTGGAACGTCACCGGCCGGCCGACGTGAGCCGAAAACCGCCCCATCGCCGTCACGAGGCTCGCCTCGGCGCCACGGACGGCCTCGTTGTAGGGCTGGTCGGCCACGATCGCCTCGATGAAGTGGTCCCACTCGCGGCGATACGGATTCGGCTCGGGCTGCTCGGCGGTCCAGAGGATGTTGTCCTTCGCGATCTGCTGCGACTTGTAGATCGTCGGCTTGGCCGGCGAGTGGCCGCTCGTCGAGATCGTGAACGCCCCCTTCGAGCCCTGCCCGTAGACGCCAAAGTGCTGCCGGCAGTTGTGCATCAGGCGGTTCTCGTAAAAGAACTTCGCACCGTCCTCAAACGTGTATTCAATGCTGTACACGTCGAAGTTCTGGTCGGTGATCTTCCCCTTGTAGTGCCGCCCCCCCACGGCGTCGGCCGTCACGGGCCACGCACCCTTCATCATGCAGACCTCGTCGATGTGGTGGATGCAGTAGTCGCTGAACACGCCACCACTGGCCCAGAGGAAGTTGTGAAACCGCTTGATCTGCCACATCAGCTCGCTCATCCCCTCGGGGCCTGGGGCAAGATCGAGGTTGTGAGGAGGCGTGTGGCTCCGGTAGCCGCGGAACGCGATCAGGTCGCCCGCCTCGCCCGCTCGCAGCCGCTCGAGGAGTTCCTGACGGCGATCGCAGTGGCGGCACATCAGGCCCACGGCCACCTTGAGCCGCTTGGCGTCGGCCTGCCCGGCCAGTTCGATGATCCGCCTGGTGCTCGGGCCGTCGATCGAGACCGGCTTCTCCATGAAGACGTGCACTCCCTTCTCGATCGCATGCCGGAAGTGAGCGGCGCGAAATGCCGGTGGCGTAGTGAGGAGCACGATCCCACCGGCGGGCAGCGAGTCGATGGCCTGCTTGTAGGCGTCGAAGCCGATGAACGTGCGGTCGTCGGGCACGTCGATCCGGTCTGGGAACTGCTCATCCAGCGACCGCTTCACCGACGCGATCCTTTCCGGGAAGACGTCGGCCATCGCCGTGAGTTTCACGCGGCCGCCGCGGGCGTCGAAGGCGTCGACGATGGCACTGCCCCCCCGGCCGCCACAGCCGACGAGCGCCGCGTGGATCTCATCGCTGCCGGCGACGTGCACCCCGCCGGGGGCAATGTCGGGGGTTGCCTCCGCCGTGGTCTCACGCCCTTCGTCGGCGGCCGCAATCGCCGACGAGGCGATCGCCGCGCCTGCTGCCCCGAGGAAACCCCTGCGACTAGCGGCGGTGGGAGCGACGGGTGTGTGGGGCATGGGAGCGGCTCCGGTCGTGATGAAAACGTGAAAGC
>JBAXOU010000073.1:0-13888 GCA_037133115.1 Planctomycetota bacterium
GTAGCCGCAGGTTGGCAACCTGCGGGCATCACGTGCCCCGGCGGTTGCCGAACCACGTGATGTGGTGCCGCGGCGCGAGCCGGAAGCCGCGCCGGCGGCACTCGACCGCCAGCCACGCCGTCCGCGACGCAAGTTCCTCCGCCGTCCGCGCCTGCGGCATGAAAAACACACGACCGCGATCAACGCCCGGCCCCAGGTCCTCGAGCCAGCCGCAGGCCTCCGCAAGATCGGCGTCGGTCTCGACCACGAACTTGAACTGGTGCGGCGCCGAGGCGGCGAGCGCACGCAGCACGTCGTCTTGCCGCCGTGCCGCGTCATGCCGCGCAGCCCAGTTGCCCGGCGTGTCGGCCGGCGGTGTCGAAGAGGCGAGCTTTGGGCTGATCGAAACGAGGTCGAAGAGCGGTCCGTCGGCGGCGGGCAGCACGGTGCCCGCGGTCTCGACGGTCACATGGTGGCCGCGGTCGCGGAGTTCGCGGCAGAGGTCGGCGGCCTCGGGGAGAAGCAGCGGCTCGCCACCGGTCACCACGACATGCCGCGGGGCGAGCGCATCGACCGCCGCGAGCACCTCGGCGACGGTCATCTCACGGCCCTCGGGCTTCCACGACGTGAAGGGCGTGTCGCACCACACGCAGCGGAGGTTACAGCCACTCGTGCGGACAAACGTGGAGGGCGTGCCGGCCAGCAGCCCTTCTCCCTGCAGCGACGCGTAGATCTCCGAGATCTTCATCGGTCGCCCTGCGCTAGTGCCATCGCGCCGACTCGCATCGCGGGTCGGCGGCGCCGGCCGCGGCAAAACCTGCCGCGCGGATCGAGCACGAGTCGCACGCGCCGCAGGGGCGACCGGGCGGGAGCGGGTCGTAGCAGCTTGTGGTCAGGCCGTAGTCGAGGCCGAGCGAAAGCCCGAGCCGGATGATCGCCTCCTTGGAGAGGTCGACGAGCGGCGCGAGAAACTCGAGCGGCTTCCCCTCGACGCCCGCCTTCGTGGCGAGCGTCGCCATCCGCGCGAAGGCGTCGAGGTATTCCGGCCGGCAGTCGGGGTAGCCGCTGTAGTCGATGGCGTTGATGCCGAGCACGATCGCGTCGGCGCCGCGGGTCTCGGCCATCGCCAGGGCGAGCGACAGGAAGACGGTGTTGCGGGCGGGCACGTAGGTGACCGGGATGCCGTGGCTGATCTCGGCGTCGCTCCGCCCGTGGGGAACGGCGATCGAGGGGTCGACCAGCGCGCTGCCGCCGAAGGCCGCGAGGTCGACCTTCACCACCACGTGGTCGGCGATGCCGAGCGCCCGGGCCACGTCGCGGGCGGCGTCAAGCTCGACCCGGTGACGCTGGCCATAGTCGACCGACAGGGCCGAGAGGGCGAGGCCGCGGGAGACCGCCCAGGCCGCGGCCGTCGCCGAGTCGAGGCCCCCCGAGAGGAGCACCACGGCCCGCCGCGGGCCGGCCCCCTGCCCTGCTTCCACCGTCGTGGCTATCGTGTCGATGTCTTTCATGGCACACTTACGACCACTATGAGCACAACCGCCGCACCGTCTCGCGACCAGTTGGAAACCTTCGCCAACCAGTTTCCGGGTCGAGATTACCTGATCGAGATCATCTGTCCCGAGTTCACATCGGTCTGTCCGAAGACCGGCCAGCCCGACTTCGGCACGCTCACCTTTCGCTACGTTCCAGACAAGACGTGCGTCGAACTCAAGAGTCTGAAGTTCTACCTTCAGGCCTTTCGCAACGAGGGCATCTTCTACGAGAACGTGACCAACCGCATTCTCGATGACCTCGTGGCCGTGCTCCAGCCCCGGCGGATGACGCTCGTGGCCCACTTCACGCCGCGGGGCGGAATCTCTTCGCGGATCGCCGTCTCGCATCCGGCGGCCGACCATCTGGCGTCGTTCTGACGCGGCGCGGCGCGGGCCTGGCTCGTTTCGGCCGCGCCCGATTCGTCCCAGCCTGCCCGATTCGTCCCAGATTTTGCCCGATTCGTCCCTGCCTGTGCCCGATTCGTCACTTCATCGAATCCTCACAGTGCGCGGGCGGCGAAGGCGATAGAGTGCGTCCGTTGACTACGCACGGCGTGTGAGTGCACGCGGTGCATGACGATCTGATTCTCGCCCTACCCTCCTGAAAGGAACAACTCATGAACGCATCGAACTGGTTCAAGTTCACGGCCGGCATCGCCGCGCTGGCGACGATCGCCACCGTGGTCGCCCCTGCGGCACACGCCGTCCCCTTCTCCAGTGGCAATCTCGTTGTCGAGCAACTTACGGGCACGTCGGGAAATGCCACCCCGATCAACATCCTGGAATACACCAAGTCCGGCAGCAGCGTGCAGACGATTGCGTTTCCCTCGTCGGGCGCGAATCAGCAGACCGACAGCGCCAGCGCCACGTCCAACGGCTACATCAACACCTACAACGGCTATCTGTCGGTGCCGGGCCAAAACCTGGCGGCCGGCACGGCGAGCGCGTCGAGTTCCAACACCAAGGTCAACTCACTCCTGGGGACGAGCGGCACCGTCGTGACTCGGACACTGTTTCCCACGAATGGCACCGCCAGCGCGCCGTATTCGCCGTTCTCTGGCAATAACTACCGCTCGAGCATCGCCACCAGCGGCAGCACGTTCTATGGGACGGGAGCGTCGAGTGGATCGCCCAACACCGGCGGCGCCTGGTATTTCGACGGCTCGGCGTTCACCCAGGTGAGCAGCACGGCGACGGGCCAGCCGACGAACTTGAGGAACGTTGACATCTTCAACAACCAGTTGTACGCCACGTCGGGCGCGTCCACGGGCATCGGCATCTGGGCGATCGGCTCCGGCCTGCCGACCACTGCTGGCAACGCTTCGACCCTGCTCTTCAACTCCTCGATCACCGGCACGGGCAGCCCCTACGGCTTCATGATGTTTTCCACCGGCGGCCAAGGGGCCGGCGTGCTCGACCTCGCCTACATTGCCGATGATCGTCCGACGACGTTGGGAGGCGGCCTGCAGAAGTGGACGCTCTCCGGCACCACGTGGAGTAACTCGTGGTCACTTTTTGTGAGCGGGACGCCGACGGGCTCGAACACGCTGCAGTCTGGCACGGCCACGAACTTCGCCGGACTACGCGGCCTGGCAGGCACGTATGACTCCGTTCTCGGCGCTTACTCGCTCTACGCCACCACCACTGAGACCAGCAACAATCGCCTGATCTCGATCCTCGACACCGGCACGGCGACGCCCTCGACCTACACGACGCTCGGGCAGGCGGGCACCAATCAGGTGTTCCGCGGCGTGGATCTCTCTCCGGTGGCTGTGCCCGAGCCTTCCACGTATGCCATCGCGGCTATGGCGACTCTGGGCATGGCGGACCTGATTCGTCGCCGCCGTCGTGCCGGCAATCTCGACGGCTGACGCCGGCGGGGTTTTTGAGGCTCTGTCACTCGCTCGTTCTCCGGGCAGGTCGTCGCCAGGCGGCCTGCCCGGAGCTTTTTTTGGGCTGCCCTTGCTCGGCGCTATCTTTCCCGACCGCGGCTGCACACAATCGCATTCCGCGATCGCGATCCGCCGCCAGCTTGTGCAGGAATCCCCATGCCGCAGCCCGCCGTGCTCCTCTCCGCCCTCGCCGACGAGGCCGCCTTCCACCTCTCGGCCGTCGAGCAGTTCTCGGCGCTGGCCGCCCTGGGCCTGGAGTACTACAGCCTGCGGAACATCGACGTGGGCAAGGGCGTGAAGAACGTCATGAAGCTCTCGATGGCCGAGATCCAGAAGGTCCGCCACCTCGAAGATGAATACGGCCTCAACGTGGCCTCGATCGCCTCTCCCATCGGCAAGGTGAAGCTGCTCGACAAGGCCGATGGCACGAAGAATGCCTACGTGCCCTTCAAGCAGTATCTCGCCAAGGACGTGGCCAAGGCCTGCGAACTCGCCCACGCCTTCGAGACGAAGCTCATCCGCGGCTTCTCGTTCTATCCGCCCAAGGACGCCAAGCCCGAAGACCACCTCGAACAGGCAGCGGACCAGATCGGGAAGATCGCCGAGGCCTGCCACCGCTCCGACCTCACCTTCGGCCTGGAGGTGGAGGCCAACCTCGTGGGCCGCACCGGCCAGCTGCTCGCGGAGATCCACCGCCGGGTGAACCACCCCGCGCTCGTGCTCGTGTTCGACGCGGCCAACCTGATCGTGCAGGGTTTCTCGACGAACGAGGTCTGGAAGCAGTGGGAGGCGATGAAGCCGGGCCTCGGCTGGGTCCACATCAAGGATTACCGTCCAGTGAAGGCCGCCGCCCGCGGGAAGCACGTCGAGGAAGACGCGCTGGCCCACTTCGTGCCGGCCGACATCGGCGCCGGCGGCCACGAGAAGATCCTTGCCGACCTCCGCGGCATGCTGCCCACGCTCACCAAGAAGCTCGCCCGCCGCGGCATCCCGGGTGTGTTTCTCGATCTCGAACCACATGTTCGCGGCGGTGGCCAGTTTGGCGGCACCAGCGGTCCCGACGGCATGGGGATCGCGGTCCGCAGCCTCTGCCGCGTGCTCGACAAGGCGAAGGTGGCCTACCACCTCCGCGACTTCGACGACCTGCTGGCCGCCCGGGGCCTGTGACGCGAGTGGCGAGCCGAGGATCGGCGGCTGCTCGACGAGCGTTGGAGATTTCGCTCGCCGGAGTGGAGAATCGTCGGTTGACGAGGAGCGAAATATCCCCGCGAGGAGACAGCTGCCGTCCGCGGCGGCGACTGATGGAGCAGGCAGCATGAGCGACATCACCGAGCCCGGCAGCTACTTCGTCGCCAACTATCCGCCCTTCGCGCGGTGGACCGACGCCGTCGTGCCCGACGCGCTCGCCGCCTTCGCGGCGCCGCCGTCTGACGTGCCGCTCGGTCTTTACCTGCACATCCCGTTCTGCCGGAAGCGGTGCAAGTTTTGCTACTTCCGCGTCTACACCGACGTGGCCGCGAGCGACGTGGAGCGGTATTCGCTGGCGCTGGCCCGCGAGGCGGCGACCGCGGCGGCGCAGCCGGCGGTGGCGGGCCGCCCGCTCCGCTACGTCTACTTCGGCGGCGGCACGCCGTCGTTCCTGAGCGTCAAGCAACTGGAGCGGCTCGTGGCGGGCATCCACGAGAGCTTCGGCTGGGCCGACGCCGAGGAGGTGACGTTCGAGTGCGAGCCGGGCACGCTCTCCGAGCCGAAGGTGAAGGCGCTCAAGGCCCTCGGCATGACGCGGATCTCGCTCGGTGTGGAAAACTTCGACGATCAGATTCTCGAGTCCAACGGCCGGGCCCATCTCTCCGCCGAGATCATGCGTGCCTGGGACTGGATCAAGGCCGCGGAGTTCCCCAGCACCAACGTCGACCTGATCGCCGGGATGGTTGGCGAGACCGATGACTCGTGGGCGGCCACGGTGGAGAAGACGCTGGCGCTCGAGCCCGACAGCGTGACGATCTACCAGATGGAGCTCCCCTTCAACACGGTGTTTGTCAAAGACGCCAAGGGGGAAGGCCGCGACGTGCCCGTCGCCAACTGGGCCACGAAGCGCCGCTGGGTGAGCGAGGCCTTCGATCGCTTTCTCGGCCGCGGCTACGCGGTGTCGAGCGGATACACGCTGGTGCGGGATGCAGCGCGGGTTTCGTTCCGCTACCGCGACATGCTCTGGGAGGGCGCCGACCTCGTGGCCCTCGGCGTCGCGAGCTTCGGCCACCTCTCGGGCGTGCACTACCAGAACGAGCCGCACTGGGATCCGTATCTCGACGCCGTCGAGGCGGGCCGGCTACCGATTCATCGCGGCCTGCGGCCGACGCAGCGAGAACTGCTGATCCGCGAACTGATCCTCGGCCTCAAGAAGGGCACCATCGACACGCGGCGGCTGGCGGCGAAATACGGCGTCGATCCGCTCGTCGAATGGGGGGGCGCCTGGGAGCGCCTGTTGCGAGACGGCTGGCTGGAGAGCCTCGCCCCGCAGCCCGTGCTGACCCGTGCGGGCCTGCTGCGGGTCGATTCCCTGCTCCCCGCGTTTTTCGAGCCGTCTGATCGGGAAAAACACAGGGCAGGATGATTCGGCCACTCGACACCCTGAAGCGGTCCTCCTAGGCTTCTGTGAGTGGTTCACCGCTCCTTCCTTCATCCCTCCTGCGAGTTCTCTCGTGCACCATGTGGCCGTCGACGCGAATGCCGGGGCGGCGGTGGTGTCGCCCCGGTCGGCCTCCGCTCACATCTGTCCTGACTCGCGTCAACTCCGCGAACGGCTTCGGGCAGCCGTGGCCGAGAGCGTTGCTTTGTGGAAGACGGAGGGGCTGCCCCCGGCCGCCCGCTCGGCCACCGGGCTCCGCCATCAGGCCGAGCGAATCGTGCATGGCGTCGGGGCCCCGGCCGAAGTAGTCGGCTGGACGATGGTGGCGCTCGTCTCGGAATACTGGCGGGACCGGCTCGCCGCGGTGTCGTCCGGCCGCCGGCTCCTGCTGCTGCCAGACTGTCCGCTGGCGCCCGAATCGGCCGACACCGGCGTGCCCCACGTCTGCGGGCCATCGTGCGGCATCGCCACGCTCTGGGCTGCCGCTCGCGACCAGGGATGGGTCGTCGAGTCGACGTCGCAAGCGGTGTCGGCGATCGGGTCGCTGCTCACCGGGCAGTACGACGGCGTTCTCGGTGTGGCTCGGCTCTCCGATCTCGAGAAGGCGTTTGCCATGCTGCCGGCCTTCGCGCTGCCGATCGCGGCGGTGCCCTACCAGCCCGTCGCCGCACCGAGCGGCACGTGCGCCGCGGCGCTCGGCGAGGCAGCCATCGACGTCGACTGGGTGCTCGGGCTGCTGGGCATCGCCGCCAGTGACGCGGCGCCGGCCGGCGACTATCTCCCGCTGCTCCGCGAGGCCGCAGTCCTGTTCGAGGCTGGGGCGATCCACACGCTCATGGATCAGTTGGGGATGTCGGGCATGCTCGGAGGCGCCGCCACGACACCGGCAGACTGGTTGCCGCTCGAGGCCGCTGCCGACATGTCGGGCGCGTTTCTTGCGCGTGGGGGCAAGTTTCTGCGGCCGTTCGTCACCCTGGCGGCGTTCGACGCCGTGACCGCCGATCTGGCCGAACGGCCGTCGGCGACGGCCGCTGGCGTCGTGCCGGATCAACGCACGCCCCGCGCGTCGGCGAAGGCGGCGGCCGTCGCCATCGAAATCTTCCACAAGTCGTCGCTCGTCCACGACGACATCGAAGACTCCGACCAGATTCGCTACGGCCGCGCCACGCTGCACGAGGAGGTGGGCGTGCCCTCGGCGGTCAATGCCGGCGACTACCTGCTCGGCGTGGGCTATTCGATCATGGCGTCGCTGCCGGGCCTCGATGCAGCCACCATTCGCGATGCGGTGGCAATCCTTGCCGACGCGCATGTCCGGCTGGCCCGCGGCCAGGGGGCGGAACTCTGGTGGCGGGACGGTGCGGCCGCAGGAATGCCGGCTCGCCTGCTGACGCCGGACGAGGCTCTGGAGATCTACGGCCTCAAGACATCGCCCGCCTTCGAGGCGGCCGTGGCGCTCGGCGTGAGGCTCGGGGGTGCCGATCCGAGGAAAGTGGCGGCGGTCGGCCGCTACGCCCTGCACGTCGGCACGGGCTTTCAGGTGCTCAACGACCTCAAGGACTGGGCGGGCGATCTGGAGAACGATCGCCGCGCGGCTGGCGACCTGATCGGGGGCCGGCCGACGCTCTTGTGGGCACTGGCGGTCGAGGGCCTGGAGCCGGCCGACCGCGCTGCGCTCGTCGAGGCGGCCGCCCGGGCCCGGCAGGCGGGCGATGCCGCGGCGCTGGCCGAGGTTCGGCATCTCTACGACCGGGCCGGCGTCACGTCCAAGGCAACGCGGATCGCTGCCACGCAGCGGCAACTCGCCGGCGAGGTCGTGGCCGCCTGCGGGATGCCGCGGCTGCGCGAGGTGCTCGAGTTCCTCCTCGACCTCGCGGTGCCTGCCGGCGCGACGGGCGGATGATGAGCCCAGGCCGATCGTCGCCGGACGGTGCCGATGCGGTGGGCCGCGCCGAATGTCTCGCGCGACTCTTCTGCCCAAGCATCGCGTCGTTCGGCACGATCACCACGGTCGATGCCGGCGAACTGCCGGCCGTCGATCGGCAGCTGCTCGACCACCGCAGCCACATGACGGTGACGATGGAGCGGCATCATGCGTGTCGCCTCGACGTGCGGGTCGTGGCCGAGCAGAAGGCAGCCGAGGGCAGCGGGGCAAGGTATGCCCGTGAGATCCTGCTGGTCCGGCCCGATGGCCAGGTCGTGCAATACGGCATCGTGCGGATCGACCTCGCCGCGGTTGATCCCGCGACCGCCGCTGCGATTCGCCGCGCCGCCGCGCCCCTGGGGAGGATCCTGATCGAGGCCGGTTTGCTCTGCGATGTGCACCGGGTGAGCTTCGTGCGGATCACGCCCGGGCCTCATCTCGGCGGCATCCTTGCGATGCCGGGGCCGCTCAGCGGCCGCGTGGCGGAGATTCTCGTCGGTGGCCAGCCCGCGATCGAACTGCTCGAGGTCGTCGTGCCCGTGTGATCCTGCGGAGGCACGGCGGGATCGGATTGTTGGGAGCGTTGTGCGGCTTCACGCAAAACCCTTGTGCGCAAGGCGTTTGCGTCAACTGGGTCGATATTGACTCGCTGCGGAAGCGACCTGTAGAGTTGGGTTGTCTGGCAAGGATGGCTGGCACGGAGGCAGGATGAGGAAAGGATTTCTCCTTCCCCTTCTTCCCCCGCCTGTCAGGAGTCCTCGCGGGCTCTGGTTCGAAACACTCGTCGGCGTCGAAATCACGGAGTGCGACGTCGGCGGCGGTTCCGTTGAACTGGTTGAGTGTTCTTGGCAAGGAGGCCTAGGCGTTCGGGGCTGAGTCGCCGGTGAGGAGGCCCCGGGCACCGTTTTTACTAGCTGCACCACGGCTAGGGAGAGGGTGGTACATGCAAAAGACCGTTTATACGACTGGCGAAGCCGCCAAAATTTGTAAGGTAAGCCAGCAGACGATCATTCGCTGCTTCGATTCGGGGCAGTTGAAGGGGTTCCGCGTGCCGGGCAGCCGGTTCCGCAGGATTCCGCGGGATCAGCTGTTCCTGTTCATGAGGGACAACGGCATCCCGACCGACGCCCTCGAGAGCGGGCGTCGGAAGATCCTCGTCGTCGACGACGACCAGGATCTCGTGGAGCTGATCACCGACGTGCTCGAGCGGGATGGCCGCTTCGAGACGCGGAGCGTGAACAACGGCTTTGATGCCGGCATGATGGTCAAGGACTACCGTCCCGACCTGATCGTGCTCGACGTGATGCTGCCCGACATCAACGGCAAGGAAGTTTGCCAGCGTGTCCGCAGCGATTCCACCATGGACGAGGTGCGGATCATCTGCATCTCGGGCATGTGCGAGCCGGACAAGATCGAGGATCTCAAGGCCTCGGGCGCCAACGAGTTCCTCCAGAAGCCGTTCGAGGCCGAGGTGCTGGTCGACCGAATCTGCGGCCTGCTCGACATCGAGTCGGGTGTCGCTGGTTCGGGCTCCTGATCGGCGAGTTTTATCTGGTTTTTGCCGGGCCGCCCGCGTCCCCTTCGGGGCGCGGGCGGCCTCGAGCATTGGTGGAGGCGCGGCCATGGATGGTTCACGGCCCGGTGATTCCGGGTTTGATGCGGCGGTGTTCGAGGCCCGTCTCGAAGCGGTGCGATCCTTTGCCTACGGTGCCGGCCACGAGATCAACAACCCGCTGGCCAACATCGCGGCTCGGGCTCAGGCATTGCTCGTCGATGAGCGGGATCCCGAGCGGCGGCGGAAACTGGCCACCATCGTCGATCAGGCGTTTCGGGCGCGGGACATGATCGGCGGGTTGATGGTGTTTGCGCGGCCGCCGCGGCCAATCCCGGCGGACGTCGACGTCCACGACGTGCTGCGGCCGGTGGTGGAGGCGGCACGGCCCGTCGCGGAGGCAAAGCGGGTGCGGCTCGACTACAGTCCGCCCCCGCTGTCCGTGGCGGTACGGGTGGATGCGGCCCAGGTTGCAGAGGCCGTCCGGGCCGTCGTTGCCAACGCGGTCGAGGCTGCCAACGAGGGGGGGCGGGTCGTGATCGAAGCGGCGTCCGTCGCCGATCGCTGCCGTGTGACGGTGGCCGACGACGGTCCAGGAATGGACGGCGATGCGGCGCGCCGGGCGTTTGATCCTTTCTACTGCGGCCGCGATGCCGGACGAGGCATCGGACTCGGCCTGCCAAAGGCGTTGCGGCTGATCGAATCGAATGGCGGTGGCCTGGTGGTCGAGTCGCGGCCTGGCGAGGGCACTCGTGTCGTGGTGAATCTCCCGATGGTCGTCCAGGGGCCGGCGTAGGGCCGGGCCCCCGGAAAAGTCCCCCCAGTGTTCCGAGATTGTTGCCCGTCCGGCTCAGTCGCTGCGGTTGCTGCTGGATCGCCCGTCCTCGCTGTCCGTCCGCACTTGTCGCGACGGCTCGAGGTTCTCTATTCTCCGGCGAGATTTTCGGTTTCGCGGCGAAGGATCGCCCGCACGGCACGCAACAGGGATGGACGCATGACTTTCATCGGACCCGTCGCCGAGAGCCTGCCTTCATGTTCGGGTGAGTCGGAGTCGGCGACGGTCGCCGTCGCGTCTCCACGTGGCTCGGTCTCGCAGCGGATGCCGCGTCTCCAGGCTGCCTGGGGCAGTGCCGATGGCGCCGCCGAGGCGGAGGCGGTCACCCGCACCACCCGTTGGCTGCTGAATCGCCAGTCGGCGGACGGCCACTGGCGGGCGCCGTTGGAGGGCGACACGATCCTCGAGAGCGAATACCTGCTCCTGCTGGCCTGGGCGGGCCGGCTTGCTGACCCGAGGGTCCGAGGCGCCGCCGATCGGATCCTCGCCCAGCAGCAGCCGGGCGGGGGCTGGGCGATCTATCCCGGTGGGCCGGTCGACATCAGCGCCAGCGTGAAGGCCTATTTCGCGCTCAAACTCGTGGGCCACGCGGCGGACGAACCGTCGCTCGTGCGGGCCCGTCGGGCGATCGCCGAGGCTGGCGGCCCATGGGCCGTGAACAGCTTCACGCGGTTCTACCTCGCGCTGCTCGGGCAGATGCCATACTCCGCCTGCCCGGCCGTTCCGCCGGAGGCTGTTTTGTTGCCGCGTTGGTTCCCAGTGAACCTCTCGCGCGTGTCGGCCTGGTCGCGGACGATGATCGTGCCGCTGTCGCTGATGTGGGCCTTCAAGCCGCTGCGCCACGTGCCCGCCGGTCGTGACATCGCCGAACTCTTCGGCGACCGCGACCGCCGCGGACCACCGCCGCCCGCCGACACGAGTGCTTGGGCCTGCTTTTTTCGCGGCATCGACCGCATGATGAAGGCCTGCGAGGCGATGAGGCTGACGCCGCTGCGGCCGCGGGCGATCCAGGCCTGCCGCCGCTGGATGCTCGACCGGTTCGACGGCAGCGACGGACTCGGCGCGATCTTTCCGCCGATGGTGTGGAGCATCATCGCCCTGAAATCGATGGGCTGCGAGGACGAGGATCCGGAGGTTGCCGAGGCCTGGAGCCGGCTCGACGGCCTCGTCGAGCGGGAGCCCGATGGCACCACGCGACTGGAGCCCTGCCGCTCTCCAGTGTGGGACACCGCCATCACCACGATCGCGGTGGTCGAGTCGGCCGCGAGTCACGGCGACGGCGCCGCACCGCGGGCAGCGGCCGACCGCGCCGTCGACTGGCTGCTGGCCAACGAGATCCGTTTCGCCGGCGACTGGGCCGACCGGGTCGCCGCCGAGCCGGCGGGCTGGTGCTTTGAATACGCCAACCAGTTTTATCCCGACGTCGACGACACCGCGATGGTGGTGATCGCGCTGGCGACCTGGCGATCAGCGGCTGCGATGTCGGTTCGTCGCGAGGCCGTTGATGCCGCGATCAGACGTGCGGTCCCCTGGCTGGCGGCCATGCAGAACGCCGACGGCGGCTGGGGCGCCTTCGACCGCGACAACAACAGCGAGTTCCTCTGCAAGGTGCCGTTCGCGGACCACAACGCGATGATCGACCCGAGTTCGCCCGATCTCGCGGGGCGGGTGCTGGAGGCGTTTGGCAAGATCGGCCTGCGGCCCGGCCATCCGGCGGTCGATCGTGGGCTGGCCTACGTTCGCCAGACGCAGGAGGCCGACGGCGGCTGGTATGGCCGCTGGGGTGTGAACTACGTCTACGGAACCTGGCAAGTGCTGGAAGGCCTGCGGGCCATCGGGATCGCCCTCGACGACCCGGCTGTGCTCCGCGGGGCGGCGTGGCTCGAGACGCACCAGCAGGCCGATGGTGGCTGGGGTGAGACGGCCGAAAGCTACGCCGATCGAGGCCTCGCCGGCACGGGAGTGCCGACGCCCTCCCAGACAGCGTGGGCTGTGGCTGGCCTCATCGCCGCCGGCCGGGGCGATGCGGCGGCCGTTCGCCGCGGCGTCGACTGGCTCATCGCCCGCCAGGAGGCCGATGGCAGCTGGGAGCAGCGGGAGTTCACCGGCACGGGCTTTCCGAAGGTCTTCTACCTGAAGTATCACTGGTATCCGGTCTACTTTCCGCTGATCGCACTCTCCCGGGCGCACCGGGCGGCGGCGGCGTCCCGACGGGAGATGGTGGCATGAGTGTTCCCGTCGGCCAGATGATGGCGGTCTTGCGGCATGTGGCCGTCCAGCGACTCCGCGGCAACGACCGCTATCCGCTCGTGCTCATGCTCGAACCGCTCTTTCGCTGCAACCTCGCCTGCGGTGGCTGTGGCAAGATCCAGCACCCCACCGAGGTGCTGCGGTCGCACCTCACACCGGAGCAGTGCTTCGCGGCCGTCGACGAGTGCGGCGCGCCAATGGTCTCGATCCCGGGCGGTGAGCCCCTGCTCCATCCGCAGATCGTCGAGATCGTCGAGGGGATCGTGGCCCGGCGGCGGTATCTCTACCTCTGCACCAATGCGATCAAGCTCGAGGAGATGCTGCCGCTGTTCCGGCCGTCGCCCTACCTGGCCTTCTCGGTGCACCTTGACGGCCCTCGCGAGGAGCACGACCACGCCGTCTGCCGCGAGGGCATTTACGACATGGCGGTGTCGGCGATCCGCGCGGCCCGCCGGGCCGGGTTTCGCGTGACCACCAACTCCACGCTGTTCACCGACGCCGATCCCGTCCGCTACCGCAGCTTCTTCGACGAGGTCATGGGCCTCGGCGTGGAAGGGATGATGATCTCGCCGGGCTACTCCTATTCGAAGGCGCCCGACCAGGATCACTTCCTCTCGCGGCGGCGGAGCCAGTCGCTCTTTCAGCGGATCCTCGACGCTGCCCCCGCCCGCTGGAAGTTCAACCAGTCGCCCGTGTTCCTGGAGTTCCTCAAGGGCGACTGGGATCTCGAGTGCCGCCCGTGGGGCACGCCCACCTACAACCTCTTTGGCTGGCAGCGGCCCTGCTACCTGCTCGACGAAGGCCATGCGAAGACCTTTCGCGAACTGATGGACGAGACCGACTGGGATGGCTACGGCCGGGCCAGCGGCAACCCGAAGTGTGGCGACTGCATGGTGCACTGCGGCTATGAGCCCGCCGCCGTGGAAGCCACCTTCGGCTCGCTCGGTGGCCTGCTCGCCACGGCCCGGCTGATGTTTCTTGGTTCGCCACGCCGCAGCCGGGGCGAACCGCCGCCGCCCCCCTCCCCCGCCCTGCACCTCCAGCCCAACGGCCTGCCGGCGTTGCCGGTCATCGACCGCGTGGCCTGACGGGCCTCCCGTAGCCCAGGCTTCCTCGTAGCACAGGTTGTCAACCTGTGTGTGTTCACGGTTCGCACCGGGCTCGGGGCTGCCCATGCCCATCGCCGGACGTTCACGTCGGGCATCCTGCCCTCCGCTCACTCGGATGCCGCCGGCGCTTCGCCATCGTGGCTTCGCTTGGCGGCATACGCCGGCTCCCGGGCACGGGCAGCCCCT
>JBAXOU010000074.1:0-13805 GCA_037133115.1 Planctomycetota bacterium
TGGCCAAGCACCTCGCCCCGCGGACGCGGGCCTACTACGAGATCTGGCTGACCGACCCCGACACGGGCGAGAAGACGCTCGCCGGGGGCACCTCGGCCGACAAAGACGTAGAGCCGATCTACGGACCCACCTACCTGCCGCGGAAGTTCAAGACGGCCTTCGCGCTTCCTGAAGACAACTGCACCGACGTCTACGCCAACGACCTCGGCTTCCTCGTCGTCCACGAGAACGGAAAAATCCTCGGCTACAACGTGCTTGCCGGAGGCGGGATGGGCGTGACGCCAAGCGCCGCCAAGACCTTTCCCGCCCTCGGCAAGCGGCTCGGCTTCGTACCCCCGGAAGACGTGTGCGCGATTGCCGAAGCGATCGTCAAGGTGCAGCGGGACTTCGGCAACCGCTCCGACCGCAAGACGGCCCGCCTCAAGTACACGATCCACACGATGGGCCTCGCGGCCTTCCGCACGAAGGTGGAGGAGTACTTCGGCAAGCCGCTGGCACCCTGCCATCCGGCCGACGTCCACGGCTTCGACGACCACATCGGCTGGTTCGAGCAGGGGGACGGAAAATTCTTTTATGGGCTCAACGTCGAGAACGGCCGGGTGCACGACAGCGGCGACTTCCGGCTCAAGACGGCGCTACGGCGGATTCTCCACGACCTCAAGCCCGGCGTGCGGATCACGGCCCACCAGAGCCTGCTGTTCACCGACCTCGCCATCACCGACCGCGAACGGATCGTAAAACTTCTTCATGACCACGGCGTGAAGACCTCCGAGGAGATCTCCACCTTGCGCCGCTGGAGCATGGCCTGCGTGGCCCTACCCACCTGCGGCCTGGCCGTGGCGGAGAGCGAGCGGGTACTCCCCGGCCTGATCGACTCGCTCGAGCCCGAGGTCGCGAAGCTCGGCCTCGCCCACGACGCCTTCACGGTGCGGATGACCGGCTGCCCCAACGCCTGCGCTCGCCCCTACAACTCCGACATCGGCATCGTCGGCCGGACCCTCGGCAAGTACACGATCTTTCTCGGCGGCCGCCTGCTCGGCGACCGGCTCAACGAGCAGTACAAGGACGTCGTCCCCTTCGAGGATCTCTCCAAGGAGATCACGGCCGTGCTCGCCTGCTACAAGGCGGAGCGGAAGGCGGGCGAGACACTTGGCGACTTCTGCCACCGGAAGGGTGTCGATGGGGTCCGCACGTGGGCCGACCAGTGGCTTGCCGGCGCCCGCGGCCACGGCTGACCGTCAAGTTGCCCGGAAGCACGGCACGGGTTGAAAACCGTCTGCGATGGAGGCGGCACAGGTTAGCAACCTGTGCTACGGGGGGTAGCGAGGGGCTGCCCGTGCCCGAGAGCCGGCGTTGCTGACGAGCGAAGCCATGGATGGCGGAGCGAAGTCAGCATCGAGTGAGCGACTCCCAGGATGGGCGCAGCGAACGTCCGGCGACGGGCATGGGCAGCCCCGAGCGTCGCGACAGGAACAGGCACAGGTTGAAAACCCGTGCTACGGGGGGAGGCCTATGACTCAGGCCGGCAGGTCGTCCCACATCGGGCACCAGAGCGGCACCCGGGGGAAGAGCTGTCCCGCGAGCTTCTGCGCCATCTGCGTGGAAGGCTCCATGCGACCGGCGGCCACCGCCTCGACGGGATCACACTGGCCAAGCAGCAGCCGCCCCAGCTCATCGTCAGAGAGCCGCAGGTAGCTGCGGCCCACCCGCCCCGGATGCACCGTCGCCTCGCGCGGCTCCTTGGCATCCACGATGATCGAGCCGCGGAACGAGGGGGCATCGAGACCGAGTTCCACTGTCTCTTTGATCTCGGCGGCGACCACGCGGGCCGCCACTGCCGGCGTCTGGGCCGAAAGCAGGTCAAGCGGCCGAAAGACCTTGGCGACGATCATCCGATCGCCCACCTGCACGAGGCTCGCCCCACCGGCCACGGCCTCGTGGAGCGGATCGGCAGCGCTCGACTCGTAGACGATCTCCTGGCGGTCGTTCTCGATCGCCTCGGCGCAGACGCGGGCGAGGATCTCCCGCTCCAGGCCGGCAAACTCGGGGTCAGCCATGATCTCGAGCACGCGGTTACCCGCCTGGATGCAGTAGCCGACGATCCGAGCGCTCGACTCGTGCAGCTCATAGCGGTCTTGGCCGACGAGCGCGACGATGATCGAGTCAAAAGCGCTGCGACTCACCAGCCACCGGCAGTAGTTCTCGCTGCGATCGAGCGGGCCGATGAACCGCGAGACATTCTGCTTGTAGATCCGCAAGATCGCAGGCAGCTCAACGTGCCGCCACTGCCGCATCGTCACGGGCTCGCCGTCGCGCTGTGGCGACTCGAGGAGTCGCGCCAGAATGTCGGTCGGCCGACCGGGCGTCGCGGAGTCACGGCCCAGCACGCTCCAGCCGAGTTCGTGAAACGACGGTGCGATGCGCGTCCTCGAGAAAGCCACTGCGGCTCCCGATTGCCGAATGCGATCCTCGGCCGCACGAACGAGCCGCTGGCCGTGGCCGGCACCGCGGCACTCGGGCAGCACGGCGACGCGGTCGAGCACCGCACCGCGGACGACGGCCGAGCCGACCATCAAGTCACGGGGCACAATCTCCACGTGGCCGACAATGCGACCGGCGAGCCGGGCCACCAGCCTGTTGGCAGAATCATGCTCGGGATGGTCGACCGCTGCGTGAAACTCGGCTCGTGACGGGGGCGCGGGCAGGCCCGCGAGGAGTTGCAGGATCTCGCTCTGATCGCCCGCCCGAGCGGGAGCCACATGGCACTCCTCGAGCATCCAAGCCGGGGGCTTGAGCGGCAGGACCGGGTGATGGGGCACGTGCTGAATCGCCGGCCGCTTCGCAATCGGACGCCGAGAAACGACGGTGCCCGAAGGACGGATTTCGACGGTTTCGACAACCGGAGACGGCCGTTTGGAACGCTGATTCGCCGCTGCGGCCTGCGGCTCACGGTCTGTTCCCTCGGCGATCTTGACGGCGGCGGCCGGCGTGGAGGCTGGCTTGCTGGCCGCGGGCCGAGCCTCGGTCTGGGTGGCGGCACGAATCTTCAGGCCACTCTTTTTCTTCGCCTGGCGGGCCGAAGCAGCCACGGCACGCTCGCGCGCTGCAGGCCGCGATGACCGCCGAGGACGCACGACAACAGTCCCCATCGACAGGCCCACCGACGACACGCTGCTGCGTGCCCCCGACGCGGGCCGCCTTCTCGGGAAACGATCCACCCGATGCATGATGCCTCCTTTCCCTGGAGCCGCACTCAAACCAGTCCGTTGGCGGACAATCTATGCGGGGCCTGCACCGTTTTCCAGTAGCAGGAAGCTTTTCACTTCGTTTTCCGGGAAAAAACACCAGGGAACTTCTCGCGATCTCAGGACAGTTCGCGCCTTCGCGGCAGCGGCGCACCCTGTCATGCCCGCCTCCGCCGCCAGCCGTTCTCCCTCGAGCCGCGCAGCGAGCCGCTCGTTGATCGCGCGGATCTCCTGGCACCTCCGCCGCGCGAGCGTGACGGTGGGATGCGTCTCGATCCAGCGGTGCTTGGCGGCGAGTTGTTCGCGGACGCTCTCGGGCTGCGACGCATGCGGCTCGAGGTGCCGCTCGGGGTGGTAGCGAAGGTCGCGGAGCGTGGCCCGGGCCGCCAGCAGGGCTGCGGCTGGGTCGTCGGTCTCGAGCGTGGGAAAGGCCGCGGCGAGCGGCAGACGGAGCGTGCCCGACACGACGGCATGCCGTGGCGGGTCGGAGCCGATCAACCGCCGAACCACGTCGTCGGTGATCGTGTCATAGGCGGCGCCCCCGATGCCGTGCACGAAGACGTCGGCCACCAGCAGCCGCGAGACGAGCGTGGTCACGATTGCCCGCGGACGGAGGCGGATCGCATGCTCCTCCATCCGCGACAGGGCATCGACCCACTTCGACGGCGAGGTGTCGAGGCCAATCGGCAGTTCGATGCGGAGCGTCTCCATGTCCGACAGCGCCAGGATTCCGGGCGTTGACGTGTTGGCGAACACGCGGCGGCGGCGGGGATCCTCCCGCGACCACATCCACCAGGGCACTTCGATCCACTCGCCTGCCGAGTCGTGTCGCACGGCGAGGTCGGGCATCGGCCGGCCCTGACCGCGGACCCGCCGCGCCCGGCGGTAGTCGGCGAGCGACTCGTTGTAGGCCGCGTGCAACTGCCGCGCGTGGGCCAGGAGCCAGCCCACAAAGACCATCACTGTCGGCAGTCGCATCATCTCGCTCACCGGCAGCTCGAGCGTCTCCATGCCGAACCGTTCTTCGAGCATGTGCCGAGCCTGCGCGATGCCGAGGCCGAGCCGGTGGCTGGCCTTCGCCCGCTCCACCACCAGCGGCCACCAGGGGCGAAGGATCGGTCGCGGCACCAGCGGTGCGAGCAGCCGGCAGGCGCGGTCGCCGAACGATGCGAAGCACTCCGCGTCGATCACCGGCCGCTCCTCCCACGCCGCCTCGACGGTGAACGAGTCGAAGGGCACCTCCTCCACGTGGGCTGACTCGGGCGTACCCACCGGCACCGCCGCAGTCACCCGACCACAGCGGTCGGTATCGACCACCAGATTCAGCGCCGTGCCGCCGACCTGCCGGGTGTAGGCGTCGATCGCGGCATTCTTGAGCCAGACGCCAGGATGGAAGAGTTCGGGCTGATGGCCGCCCATGATGATCGGCCGGGCGATCCAGTCGGCCACGTCCGCGGGCCGGTCAACGTGACGGTAATGGCCGGTGTATTCCGCGGCCACCATCAGCACCTCGCGGCGGGTGGCGGCCACCAACTCCCAGAGCCGCATGTCGCCGATCCGCACATCGAGGGCCGCGCGGATGAGCCGGTTGTTGTCGACGAGGGCCTCAATGGAGCCGGTCCCCGGGCCGGGAACGACCGGCGGGTCGACAAGTCGAGCACCCGAAGGCTCGGGAGCGGAATAGCGGCGCGGAGGCATGGCCATGGGCGGATCGCGTCACGCCGAGGCGTCGTGGCCTCCAGCCGCAGCGGCGACGGCCGCCTCAGCCCGATCGAGAACGCGGCGGTAGTAGGCCAGACGGGTCGCCGCATCGTCCAGAGCGCCTCCAAAACTCCTCGCCAGGTCGAGGTAGACCAGCGGCACCGGCAGTTCCACGATGTCCATACTCGCCGCTGCCGCCTGCACCCAGACCTCCAGCGGCATCGCGTAGCCGGTTTCCGTCACGCTGAGGCATTCGAGAGCCCGCCGGGAGTAGGCCTTGAACCCGCAGAAGGCATCGGTGATCGCGAGGCCGAGCCGCTCGTTGATCTCCGCGGTGACCTCCTCGTTGATCCGCCGCCGGGCCGCGGGGGGCAGGCTGTCGCCGGCAAACCGCCTGAGATAGCGGCTGCCGCTGACGATGTCGGCCGGCGTGGCTGGGTCGGTCGCCGCAGCCACGAACTCGGGAATCAGCTGCGGCTGGTGCTGACCGTCGCAGTCGATCGTGACAAGACCGTCCCACCGGCCGACGAGCGTCTCGCGGAAGGCGGTGGCCAGCGCCGCGCCGTAGCCCGCATTGACGGCATGCCGCACCACACGAACGTCGCCGCGACGGGCCACGCGGGCGGCGAGGATGTCGGACGTGCCGTCGGTCGAGCCATCGTCCACGACGAGCACGTCGGCGGTGTGCTTGAGAACCTCGTCGAGCACGCCCTCGACGTGGGCCACCTCGTTAAACACCGGCAGTGCGGTCAGAAAACGTGCCATGCCACCCACAAGGGTTAGAGAAGGTCGCCGGAATGCCAGCAGACGCGTCCATAAGTATTGGCGCGCGACAGCCGCCGGGCAACGCGCCGGTATGGACCGGTTCCAGGGCCCTTTCGGCCGCCCGCCGTCACAACCAACCCAGCGGATCCCGTTCGTCGCGGCTGGCCCAGCAGGCAAGGCCAGCCACGGCCGCGGCGAGACGCTCCGCGAGCATGTCCATCGAAAACCGTTCGCTCGAATGGTGTCCTACGGCCACCACCGCCATGCCGGCCGCCTCGGCCTCGGTCGCCTGGTGGAGTTTGATCTCGCCGGTGAAGAGTGTGTCGCATCCACCCCGGGCCACCTGCTCGATGCAGTCGCCCCCCGATCCGCAGACGATCCCCACGCGGCCGGCCGGCCGGCGGGGGTCGCCGGCGATCTGCACGTGCTGAACGCCGAGGGCTGCACTCGCCCGCGCGGCAAGGTCGGCCACGCTGCACCCCTGCTCGGCCATGCCGGCGCGGCCGAACCCCACGAGCGGCACCTCGGCGTCGGGCTCGATCGGTGCCACGCTGGCAAGCCCGAGCAGGCGGGCGAGTTGATCGTTGATGCCGCCGGCCGCTGAGTCCCACGCCGTATGACTGCTCCAGATTCCCGCCCCCGCGCCAATCAGATCCAAAAGCACGCGGCCCGGGCCGGTGGCCGGCGTGATTCGCGGGACGGGACGGAAGGGCAAAGGGTGGTGCGAGACAACCAGATCGGCCCGCTCGCAGACGGCCTCGGCCGCGACCTGCGGAGTGAGCGTCAGGCAGGTCATCACTCGCGAGATCGTGTCCCGCCGCGGTGCCACGAGCAAGCCGACTGAGTCCCACGAGGCCGCCAGCCGCAGGGGGGCAAGGTGTTCCAGGGCGGCAGTGACAATGTCGAGCGTCGGCATGGGGGAAGGATACTACTATGCACCCATGGACACATCTCGTATTTCCGTGCCCGCGTCGATGCTCGCCAAGGACCTCCGCCGGGCGCTCCGTCTGGCCCACGACCTGGGCGTGCAGGGTGTGGAACTCGACGCGCGGCACGGGCTCGATCCCGCGCAGGTCACGCAGACCGGCCTGCGGCAGATTCGCAAGTGGCTCGGCGACGAGGGCGTCGTGATCTCGGCGATTTCCTTTCGTACCCGCGGCGGCTACGCCGATCCTGATCGGCTCGAGGGGCGGATCGCCGCCACGAAGGCCGCGCTCAAACTCGCCCATGACCTCGGGGCTGGGCTCGTGCTCAATCACATCGGCGACATTCCCACCGAGCAGGCCGGGCCCCAGTGGCAACTGCTCGTCGATGTGCTCACCGATCTGGCGAACTTCGGCGAGCATGTCGGCGCCACGCTCTGCGCGGAAGCGGGCCGTGCCGCGCCGACCGATCTCGCCCGCCTGATCGCCGCGCTGCCCGAAGGGGGGCTCGTCTGCGACCTCGTCACCGGGGCGCTCGTGGTTCATGGCCACGATCCTGCCGACGCGATCGACGCCCTCGGCCACCGTGTCGCGAGCGTGCATGCCACCGATGCGGTGGCCGGGGCGTTTGCGGGGCGAGGACGGGCCGTGGTGCTCGGCACCGGCCAGGTCGATTTCCCGGCTGTGTTCGCGGCGCTCGAGGAGCGCGGCTACCGGGGCTGGATCGGCATCGAGCCAGTCGATGAAAGGAACGCCCGGGAGGAACTGGCCGACGCGATCTCCCACCTCGCGGCCCTGTAGTCGCGGGGATTGGAGTCGCCCACACCGCACGTTTGACCCACCTGCGGATGGAACCTAGTCTCTGACCCATGGCACGCGGCAGTTCAGCATCGCGGGCGGTCACCTGGCTGATGCTCGCCGCCTATGTGGCCGTCGTCTCGGGAGTGCCGCTTCCTATCGCCGGTTCGCCACCCGTGTCGGGCTCCGCCGCTACCAAGCGGCTCGCCGACAAGGATCGCTCGCGGCCATTCCCCTGCATGGACAAGCCGTGCGGCTGTGCGACCGCCGAACAGTGCTTTTCCAGTTGCTGCTGCAACTCGCCGGCCGAACTCCTGGCCTGGGCCAAGGCCAACGGCCTCGACCCGGCCACGCTGCTTGCGCTTCACGGGCGAGTCGCCGCCACCGTCCCTGAGGCACCGGCAGCGGCGTGCTGCTGCTCGTCGGCCGCGACAGCGGCCTCGTGCTGCGCGACCACGGCATCCGCCCCGGCTCACCAGCCGGCGCCCGCCGATGAAAGCGACTCCGCTCCCTTGCCGTCGCGGATGATCTCGCTGAAGGCGATGCTCGCCTGCGGCGGCGTCCTTGCCGGCTGGACCGCAGCGGTGACATCTCTTCCACCGCCCACCGTCCTGCGCTGCGAGCCGTGCATGCGTCTCGTGGGCGTGCTTTCCATCACCGACGAGTTCGGCCACTCGGTCGATCCGCTCCGCGACGCTCCGCCTCCTCGGGCCTGAACGCCCCCTCTCCTTTCGTCGTTCAGGTTGCTTCCCCGGGTTGTGCAAACGCGCGTTTGCCGCCCGACGGTAGCTCATCCCTCCCGGCTGGGCCTTCGTACGCCCACGTTCGGACACCATACCTAAGGACTTTTTCCATGCGCTCGCTGTTTCGTTTCCGCTCCCTGCCCGCCACCGTGGCGGCGTGCCTGTTCGTTCCCACCGTCGCGGCCGTCTCGTTCGGCCACGGCGTGGAGTACCAGCTCACCTTCGATCCCGTGGGGGGCAAGATCCAGACGCGGCAGATTGTCTCCACCGAGACGCGTCCAGTGACGCTCACCGACCTCACGCGGATCTACGTGATGCCCTTCGAGGTCGCCGACGGCACGACGCCACTGCTCCACCCGGCGGCTCAAGCGGCCTGGTACAGCAAGCCCGACATCACCGAATACCCGTCGGGCAACGGCCTCTGCTACCAGTGGGACACGGCATCGCTCACCGGCGGCCAACTCGCTGGCACGAACTGGTCGTGGAAGGATTCGTCGTCGCTGCCCAATCTCGCCGGCACGGTGTTCACCTACCGGTTCACTGATCGCGTGCTCAAGTGGGACGGCTCGCAGTTCACCGCGGCGGCGGCGGGAGCGACGCAACTTCAGGCCTTCCGCGGCGATGCCACCACGATCCCGACGGTGTTTGTGACGACCGCCAGCGGGTCATCGCTCGCCTACACGGCGGTCAGTTCGTTGACGCAGAGCACCAACGCCCATTCGAACGCGGGCTTTCGGCTCCTGGGTGACGGCACGAGCTTCGCCCCGTCCGCCGCGGGCGTCGGCACCAACGGCATCTACCTGCAGAGCCTGCAGGTGACGACGACCGCCACGACGGCGGGCGGCGCGGCTGTGGGGGCCTCGGACCCGGTCTCCATGGTGTTCTACAAGAACACGTCGTTTGCCGACGCCTACGCCGTGGCAGCGGCTTTTGCCACGTCGCAGGGCATTCCGCTGAACCAGATCCAGTCGGTGCCCGAACCGACGACGTCAGCCCTCTTCGGCGGCGCGGCCGTGGCCGCGGTCGTCGAGTGGCGGCGGCGGTCGGCTCGCCGAGGATGCCGCGCATGAAGACCCGCGGATTTACGCTCGTCGAGCTCCTCGTCGTGATCGCGATCATCGCGACGCTCGTGGGGCTCCTGCTGCCGGCGGTGCAGTCATCCCGTGAGGCTGGGCGGCGGACGCAGTGCGCGAGCAACCTCCGCCAGGTGGGCCTTGGCTGGTTCGGCCACGCCGAGGCCCACCGCGGCAGGTTTCCCCGGACCGACCACGAGAAAGACGCCCAGGGTCGCTCGCAGTCGTGGATCTTCACGATGGCGCCGTGGATCGAGAGCTGCGACGCGATCCGCATCTGCCCCTCCGACAGCCGCGCCGAGGAACGGCGAGTAGCGCTCGCGACGAGCTACCTGCTCAACTCCTTCGTCGCGATGGCGATCCCCGACGCCGTCGACCGAATGTCGAAGCTCACCGCGTCGTCGCGGACGCTCGTCACGTTCGAGATCTCGCCGCGGATGGCACCGAAGGCCGCCAACGACCACGCCCATCCCAACGACTGGTTCTCCGACGGCAACATCGCCCAGGAAAAACGCTATCCGGGCTGGATCTGGTATGCGTCGCAAGGCGAGGCCAACTTTGGCGACTGTGCGGTGCCCGCCGCGAGTGGCGGCACGGCCCGCACCGACCGACTGCACGTCGGCCAGGCGAACTATGTCTTCGCCGACGGGCATGTGGAGACGATTTCTGCAACCTCCATCGCCGACTGGGTCGCCGCCGCCGTCGCCGCACCCGATCAGCCCACGTTCGCCATGCCCGACGCCATGCCCCGCGACCGCCGCTGAGTCGCCTCACGCACGACACGAAACCACCATCTTCATCGAGAATCTCCCATGACGACGCCCGCCAACTCATCGGCTTCGCACATCCTTCACCGCGCGATCCTCGCCGCGAGCCTAGCCGCCGGCCTCGTGCCTCTCCTCGCCCACCGTGCGCGCGGCCACGGCGATCCGTTCGTCATCAACTACACGGCGGCCACCAATCAGCTCACCGTGAACCCCGTCGTCTACGATGTCTTCAACATCGACGAGAACCTCGCCACGCCCGGCTTCGGATTCCCGATCTCGACGATCTATCCCGGCTTCAGCCGGGCCGATGCGCTACCGGCGAACACGGCGGTGAGCCTGCATTTCACGTCGCCGCTCACCTACTGGAACCCCGCGACAAGCCCGCTCGACCCGCTCCCCGTCGCGTCGGGCACGATCAGCGTGGTCAATCGTGCTGCGGCGACGGCGACGATCGCGGTGGCCGGAATCGGCGGTACGAACCCGCTGTTCCTCGATACGTTCGTTGGTCGCCCGGGCGAGCATCACCACTTCACCGCCTACGACCTCACGCACCCCGATGCCCCCGGCCTCTACGGCCTCTGGGCCGAGGCCACGGCGACCGGGCCAAGCTATCCGGGGAATGCCACCGCCCCAAGCGCCCCATTTCTGATCGTGCTCAACTGGGGCATCGAAGACGAGCAGCAGTATCAGGACGGCGTCACGCGGCTGGCCGCCCTTCCCGACCCCGTGATCACGATCACGGTCTCAAGTGGCACGCAGACACAGAGCCAGGCTGGGTATCCGCTCCTCTCAGGCGTAACATCAGTCGTGAAGGCGGGAGCCGGCACGCTCCTCGTCGATCAGGCCAACACCCTGACCGGCTCGATGACGATCCAGCAGGGCACGCTGCGGCTGGCGCATCCGTCGGCGCTTGCCACGAGCACGATCGTGCCGCTCGCCGGCGGCACCCTTGCGGTCACGCCCTTCCTGCAGACGACTGTCGGCGGCTTGGCGGCGAAAGCCGGTGGGCTGATCGATGTCGGCAGCGGCATGATCACCGTCGCAGGAGGCCTCTCACCCACCGACACGGTGGCCGCGATCCGCGCCGGCTTCGGCGACGGCTCGTGGAATGGCGCACGGGGGATCACCTCGAGCGTCGTGGCGGCCGACGTGGCAGCAAGCGTGTTGCGGGCGGTTGGCTGGCTCGACAACGGCGATGGGTCGGTAACGTTCGCCTTCGCAGCGCCGGGCGACACGAACCTCGACTGGAACGTGGATATCCTCGACGCGGCCAACTTCCTGTCGTTCGGCAAGTTCGACACGGGCCTATCCGCGACGTGGCTCGAGGGTGATTTCACGTACGACGGCGTCGTGGACATCCTCGACGCGGCTGATTTCTTCGCCACGAATCTGTTCGATGCCGGCCGCTACAACCCGCCGGCAGCGGCCTCTTCATTGGCCGGAGGCGTCGCCGCCGTCCCGGAGCCGTCCACGGGCCTCATCGTCGCTGCCGCGGCATTCGCCGCCGGCTACCTCCGCCGGCGGCTACCCGCCGGTTGACTCCGCCGGCGGCGCGAGCACCGCGATCTCGATACACCATGGCATAATGCCGCCGCGAGCAAACGCCAAGGAGCGATAGTCCTGCCCAACGACGTACGGAGTTGCAGTCCGATGACCATCGGGATCGTCTTCACCGCCATCGCGATTCTTGTTGCCTTGGTAGCGTTTGCGAAGGTCAACCCGTTTCTCGCCGTCGGCTTCGTGCTCATCGTGCCGATCGTGTTCGCCATCAGCAGTCGCTTCGACATGCCTGCGGTCGTGGTGGCCGTGCCGGCCCTGGCAGCCCTGAGCGTCGCCCACGGGCTCCTGCCGGCATTGGTGCTGCTTGGATCGACGGCCATCGAGATCGCCGCACCGCAGATGGCCGCCGCGGTTCCGCTCCTGCGTTTCATCACGCATCCCGACATCGTACTGCTGCTGGCCAGGATCGTATGACGTCGCGTCAGGGCCGCCGGCGATCATCGAGCCACTGGCGGACGTCGTCGCGGCAGCCGCCGGAGGTCTGCTTCGGGCCCCCGGCGTCCTGCACGAGCCAGACCGTGGCTCGACCCCGGGCGTCGTCGATCGTGAATTCGGTCGCGAACGCGCCGCCGTGTCCATACGTGCCGTCGCCGTGCAGTTGGCAGCCCAAGCCGTAGGCTTCCTTCACGCCCTGCGGCGTCTGCCGGCGGCGCATCTCCTGCACGGACGCCTCGGAGAGGATTCGTGTCGGCCCGATCGCGCCCTCCCCCAACAGCATTCGGCAAAACCGGCCGCAGTCGGCCGCGGTGGAAAAGAGGCCCCCTCCCGGCATCGGCCGCCGGTCCGGGGCGTCGAGCGGATACCTGAGTTGGGAGATGTGCACCGGGACAAGCGCGTTGCGGGATTCGTCGCGAACGTACGAAGTCGCCAGACGGGCGCACTGCGCTGCCGTGGGCCGAAACGTCGTGTCGTTCATGCCGAGGGGCTTGAACAGCCGCTCGGCCATGAAGTCTTCATACGGCATGCCTGCGACCACCTCGATGATCCGGCCAGCCGTGTTGATGCCGGCGTTGGAATACTCGTAGCGCGTGCCCGGCTCGAAGAGCAGCGGCAGGGACGCGTAGCTCCGCGTCATCGTCGCCAGCGGCAGGAGGTCGAGCGTCGGTTCCTCGACGTCCGACTTGAAGGGGAGGCCGCTCGTATGCGAAAGAATGTCTCGCACCGTGATCGGCCGCGCGGGCCGCACGAGCACCATTCGGTCGGCGGCCGTTTCCGCCTCGAGCCAGAGATCGCCAAACTCTGGCAGGTAGGTCGCGACCGGTTCGTCGAGCCGCACCCGCCCCTCGTCCACGAGGATGAGGAGCGCCGCGGCCGTCATCGGCTTCGAAAGCGACGCGATCCAAAACAGGCTGTCCGGGGCCATTTTTCGGCCGGCAGCGATGTCGGCGAATCCCGCCGCCTCGTGGATCACCGCACCATCGCGATCGGTCACGAGCACGACCGCTCCCGCGAGCATCCTCCGCCCCAGCCAGGGAGCGATGACGGCGTCGAGGCCGTCAGGATTTACCACGGCCAACGCGCCGCACGAAGCGGATAGCCACAACGCATGCGTTACGACCGCAAGCATCACGGTCGCCATCAGGCGATTCCTTGGATCAGGATCAGACGCGGTCAGTGGATCAGCCGCAATTCCTGCGCCGGGCCACAAAGCACAGGCCAAGACTACCGAGGCCGAGCAGCACGAGTGACGACGGCTCCGGCACGATCGTCACGGTACCATTGATCTCGAGGGCATTCCGCAGCAGTGCTGGGTCCCAATAAGATCTATCGCGGTAAAGCCCGACGGTTTTGTAAGCGTAGTTCTCTGAGATTGCGACCCGGAACGTCTCCGCCGTCGAGATGGTGAGCGGGGCGTTCAAAGTCAGCGTCCAAACAGCAGCGTCCGCGCCGAGTGTCGTTGGAGAGACAGAGCCGAGAGAAGAGGCATAAGAATCCGCGCTGCTCGCGAGATTGATGGTTGATGCGGGAGATCCTTGGTAGACATAAAGCCCTGCAGTTCCATCGTAATTGCTCGGAACAACCAAGCTATCGATTTGCACCTGGTATCCAGCTGCCGGGGAAATCGTGAACTCCCAGTACGTTCCGTTTGAAATCGCGGAACCTAATCCGAAAGAAGTGTCGACGGTGGCAAAGCCCCCGAACGTGCTTATTGACCCATGAGAATTCGGCGTAAACCCGCTCCCCAGGCTCAAGACGGCAGGCCCCGAGAGATTGGCGGCGATCGTCGATG
>JBAXOU010000075.1:0-13766 GCA_037133115.1 Planctomycetota bacterium
ACCCACCGCCTCACGTAGCACAGGTTGTCAACCTGTGCAGATCGTTGAGTGAGCGTCGGGCAGGAGGCCCGACGCGAACGTCCGGCGACGGGGCATGGGCAGCCCCTCGCGGCGCGACCATCACGCCTCGGGTGGAATCTCGCGGCCGTGCGGGTCGGCGGCCCGCTCGTCCATGTCGGCCTCCAGCCGTTCCCGCATCTCGGTGCCGAGGTGGTGCTCCACCCATTCAGCCGGCGGATGCAGATGATCGAGCGGGAGGTCGGCGTGCCGGCCGAGCCAGGCTTCCCAAAGCCGGTGCGACCGCACCACGTTCTCAGCCTCGCGACGGCCCGTCGGCGAGAGCCGCCACGACGAGCCGTCGCGGAGAAGGTGGCCGGTGAACTCCAGCCAACGAACGACCACCGCCTCATGGGGCGTGTGCGGCCGCGCCGCGACGCGGTTACCCGACTCTTCCGCCCGCCAGACGGTGGCAAGCCGGTCCTCGCGGGCCACCCGCCATGCGAGCTGCACGCGGCCGATCAGCCGGGCCACGAGCCCGTCATCCGGGGCAAGCACCGCCGCGGCAGCGTATTCGAGACCGAGCACCACGGCGATCATGCCCGCGGCGCTGGTGTGGAGTCGCCAGGCCGCGAGATAGCCGACGCACGCGGCCACGGCACCGAGCGTCATCGCCACCACCACCATACGGTGGAGTCGGCGCGTGAGGAGTTCTGCGGCTGCTGCCGGCGCCACGAGCATTGCCACGACGAGCACGGCGCCCACGGCGTCGAAGCTCGCCACCGTGGCCACCGCCGTGGCGGCGAGAAGACCGGTCGTCACACCGGCCACCGGAATGCCTGCCATCCGGGCGCCGGCAGGATCAAACGCCGTGAAGACCTGCAGCTTCCACGTCGCCACCGCCGCCGCGACGAGGCCCGCGAGTACGACCGATCCCGCCACAAAGGCCCGCGGCACGGCGTGGCCCGCGATGGTGATCGTGTCGAACGGCAGAAAGGCGAGTTCGCCGTACAGCACACAGGCGGCATCGAGATGGGTGCCGGGGGGAGCGAGGCCGACGAGCACCACGCCGATGGCAAACAGCGTCGTAAACACGACGCCCGCCCCGGCATCCTCCGCGAGACCGCCGGCTGCTCGCAGTCCCTGCGTCAGCCAGACGGTGAGCATGGCGGCGGCCACGGCCCCCAGGAAGACGAGCGGCCCGCCTGGACGCCCACCGGCCAGCACGGCCACCGCGATCCCCGGCAGCACGGCGTGGCTGATCGCATCGCCGACGAGGCTCATCCGCCGAACGACCAGCAGCGTGCCCACCAGCGCACACGACGCCGCGATGACGGCCGCAGTGGCCATCGCCCAGGCGTGGATGCCCACCAGGCTAAACGCGGGATCGCCCACGAGCGTCGAGGATGTCATCGGCCCGCCTCCCCATCGCCGCCACCCTGCCGCACGGTCAGGCCCCGCGCAGCCTCGGCCCGCCGCGCGATCCACCCCCGCTGCGGGGCGCAGAGAAACGAGAACCCAAACGCGACCGCGGCTGCGATCACCACCAGCGGGCCGGTGGCAAGGCCCGGCCGGGTTGCGCTCACCGCCACGCCCACCGCCGCCGCTGCGAGGCCGATCAGGCCCGAGAGCACGACCATGGTCCCCACACGATCGGTCCAGAAGCGGGCGGCCACCGGTGGGATCACCACCAGCGCCGTCACCAGCACGGCGCCCACCGCCGGTAGGCCCGCCACCACCATCAGTGCCACCAACCCCACGATCGCATAGTCGATCCCGCTCACCGGCCAGCCGGTCGCCGCCGCGAAGGCCGCGTCGAAGGCAACGAGCGTCGCCTCCTTGAGGATCGCCGCCACCGCCGCCACGGCGACGATGGCCACCGCCCCGAGCAGCCACGCATCGCGGGCCGTGAGCGCGGCGGTGTGGCCGAGGAGAAACTGCTCGAGGCCGGCGGAGTTGGCGTAGCCCCAGGCCGGCAATCCCGACACCAGCGTGATCCCCAGTCCGAAGGAGACACCAATCACCAGCGCCGTCGCCGCGTCGTCGCGGGTACGGGTGAACCGCCGCATGAGCACGAGCATCCCGAGGCCGGCGCAGGCGGCGACGAGCGCCCCCGCGAGCAGCGTGGCCAGGTCGCGGCGACCGGTCGCAAGAAACGCGCAGGCCACCCCGACGAGCGTGGCATGCGCCGCGGCGTCGCCAGCAAGCGCCCGCTTCCGCAGCACGCAGAGGCTGCCGACGACACCCGCCGCAAACCCGACCGCCGCCACGCCCACTGCGACGACGACCGTGTTGTACGAGAGGATGCCGGCCGCCGAGGTCATGGCGTCCGCCCCCGCGCGGCGATCGCCTGAGCGAGTTCGTCGAGGACGTCTACGTGGCCGGCGTAGGTCCGCTGGAGGTTCTCGGGCGTGAGTGTGTCGATCGTGCGACCCGCGGCGACCACGCGGCGGTCCACGAGGGCGACGCGATCAAACCACTCGGCGGCAGTCCGCAGATCGTGATGCACGACCACCACGAGGCGGCCCGCGGCCTTGAGGTCGTCGAGCACGTGGAAGATCCGCTCCTGCGACCGCACATCGACGCCCGCCATCGGCTCGTCGAGAAAGTAGACGTCGGCCTGCTGGGCCAGGGCCCGCGCCAGAAACACCCGCTGCTGCTGCCCGCCCGACAGGCGGCCGATCTGCCGGCCGGCGACATCGGCAAGCCCCACGCGTTCGAGGCACTCGCGGGCAAGCCGACGCTCACGGTCGCCGGGCCGACGAAACCAGCCCAACCGCCCATACGTGCCCATCAGCACCACATCCATGACGTTGACCGGAAAGTCCCAGTCCACCGTCTCCCGCTGCGGCACGTAGCCGACGCGGGAGCGGACGCGGCCCAGCGGTTCGCCGAAGAACCGCACCTCACCGCCAACGAGCGGCACCAGCCCGAGCGCCGCCTTGAGCAGCGTGCTCTTCCCAGCGCCGTTGGGGCCGATGATGCCGAACAGGCACGGCTCGTCGATCACGAGATCGACGTTCCAGACGACTGGCCGCCGACCATAGGCGACCGTGACGTCGTGAAACTCGACGATCGGCCTCGTCGGCGGCGTCACGGAGCATCCTCCGCGCGGGCCGCCGGCCTGTCTGCCAGCGCCTCCACGATCGCCGCCGTGTTGGCCTCGAGCGCGGACTCGAGCGTCTCGGCACCGCTGGCGGGCCCACCGAGCGAATCGGAGTAGAGGGTGCCGCCGACGCCGACGTCGTGCCCGCGGGCAGTCGCCCCCTCGCGGAGCGCGGCCACACTGCGATCCGAGACGCTCGTCTCGATGAACACGGCGGGAATGCCCCGAGAGACCACGAGGTCGACGAGCCGGTTGATGTCGGCGAGACCAGCCTCGCTCTCGGTGCTCGTGCCCTGCACGCCCACGACCTCGATGCCGTAGGCGCGGCCGAAGTAGCGGAAGGCGTCGTGCGCGGTGACGAGCACGCGACGGCTCGCCGGGATCGTGGCGATCTGCGTCCGCAGCCGCTCGTCGAGCGCCACGAGCCGTGCGACGTAGGCTGCGGCGCGATCGCGATGCGCGTCGGCGTGGGCGGGGTCGGCCGCCGCGACCGCCTCGGCCACGGGGGCCACACCACGGCTCCAGAGCCGGGCGTCAAACCAGACATGCGGATCGAAGAGGCCGCCGCCGACGGTGATCAGATCGCCCTCGGGAAGCGAGTCGCCGACCAGCACCACAGGGCGGCTCCGGCCCAGCCGCTCCAGGAGATCGGTGAGCTTCCCCTCGAGGTGGAGTCCGCTGGCCACCACAAGGTCGGCGCCGGCGAGCCGGTCGGCATCCCGTGGCGTTGGCTTGTACGAGTGAGGATCGATGCCGGGGGCCATCAGGCAGTCAACCGTCACCCGGTCGCCGCCCACCTGGCGTACGAGATCGGCCACCACGGTGGTGGTGGCCACCACCCGCAGCAGGCCGCCGTCCACCGCCCCTGGAGGCTTGCGGCCGCCGCAGCCGGCCGCCAGGAGGACAAGCCCCCAGGCAGCAAAGACGATCCAGCGGGCCGTCGGGTTCCACGGCCGGAACCCGCCGCCTGCCACCTCATTTTTTGGGAAATCAAAAATCATTTTTTGAATCCTCAAAATCATACCCACCCCTCCAGGCCCGCGACAATCCGGCCTTCGTGTGGTCCGAGCGGGAAGCCTGCAAATCACCGGCGCGTTGACCATATCGCGTGGCAGACTTACGTTCGGGCATCGGCGGCGTACCGCCGGCCCGAGGCACGTTCCGATGGACTCGACCTATTTCAAGCGGTATCGGATGGAGGTGGACCTCTCGGTCCCCCGGTTCGTGCCCGCTCTCCCGACCGACTACCGGCTCGTGCCCTGGAACGAGGCGGTGCTCGACATCCACGCCCGCACGAAGTTCCGGTCGTTCCGCGACGAGATCGACTCCGTTGTCTTTCCGTGCCTCGGCAGCCTCGAAGGCTGCCGGCGGCTGATGCGGGAGATCCGGAACAAGTCCGGGTTTCTGCCCAACGCTACGTGGCTGATCGCCCACGGAACGACGCCCGAGACCCTCCAGTGGTGCGGCACGATCCAGGGGGTCGCCGAGCGGGGCGGCGGCATGATCCAAAACATCGGCATCGTTCCCGGCCACCGAGCCCTCGGCCTCGGCACCTGCCTGATCGAGCGCTGCCTCGCGGGCTTTCGGATGCACGGGCTGCAGCGGGTGTCTCTCGAAGTTACGGTGGAGAACGCCGGGGCCGTCCGGCTCTACCAGCGGCTCGGCTTCCGCCGGGTGCGGACGGTGTACAAGGTGGTGGACGAAGCCGCCGTCATGGCCTAGTGTGCCGTGATCTGGCACCCCCCGGCCGCCGGCGATCCCCTTGAAGGCACCCCGCGTTGAAGCAGTCGCTCCACTCGACCACCCTGGGCAACGGGATCACGATTGTCGGCGAGCGGCTCCCCGAGCTCGAGTCGGTCGCAGTCGCCTTTCACGCGCCGGTGGGAGCCATCCACGACCCACTGGGCAAGTGTGGTCTGGCAACAGTCACCGGTGAGATGTGCCTCCGCGGCGCGGGCTCCCGCGACAGCCGCCGGCTCGTCGAAGACCTCGAATCAGCCGGCGTGCAGTTGGCGCAGGGCGTATCGAGCACGCACATCAGCGTGTCGGGCGCCATGGTGGCCCGCCAACTCGCGGAGGTGCTGCCGATCTACGCCGACATCCTCCGTCGGCCGCTACTCCCTGCCGACGAACTCCCTGCGGCGCGGCAGATGGTGCTGCAGAACCTCGCCGGCATTGAGGATGAACCAGCCCACCGCACGCTCGCCGCACTCCGCCGACTGCAGTCTCCCGCACCCTGGGGCATGCCGACCGAGGGGATCTCGGCCGAGGTCGAGTCGATCGAGATCGACGACGTCCGCCGGTTCGTCGCCCAAAACCTGCAACCGGCCGGCATGATCGTGTCGGTCGCCGGCCGCATCGAGTGGGACGACTTCGTCGGTCGCGTCGAGGCACTCTTCGGCGACTGGCAGGCCGCCCCCGTGTCGCCGGTGGCCACGGGGCCACGTGGCCCGGCAACGCTCCATGTGGCTCACGACGCGCAGCAGACCCACGTCGCCGTCGGGTGGCCGGCACCTCCCTACCGCGACGATACCTCGCACGAGGCGACGGCCGCGCTGGCGGTCCTCGGCGGCGGCCCGAGTTCACGATTCTTCACCGAGATCCGCGAACGACGCGCGCTGTGCTACACCGTGTCGGCGGGCTACCAGACGAGCCGCGACTTCGCCCATGCCGTCTGCTACTCGGGCACGTCGGCCGATCGTGCCCAGGAGACGCTCGACGTGATGCTCGCCGAGATCGCCCGACTGCCGGGCACGATCACTCGCGACGAGGTGGATCGCGTGAAGGCCCGTGCCAAGAGCGGCCTGATCATGCAGCAGGAATCGAGTGCCGCACGGGCTGGCGCCATCGCCCGGCAGTGGTACCACCTTGCAACCCTGCGGACGCTCGCGGAAGAATTGGAGCGGTACGACCGGCTCGACGTGGATGCGATCGAGGCCTGGCTGGCGGCCCATCCGCCCCGCGATCTGACCGTTGTGTCGCTCGGCCGAGAGCCGCTGGAGGTGCGACATGCCCTTCCTGCATGAACGGCTCCCCAACGGCCTCGACGTGATCGCGGAGACGTCCGACGCGGCGGTTTCGACGAGCGTCGGCTTCTTCGTGGCAACCGGCTCTCGCGACGAGAGCGACGACGTCTCCGGCGTGAGCCACTTCCTGGAGCACATGGTCTTCAAGGGCACGCCCGGGATCACCGGCGACGAAATCAACCACCGCTTTGACGCCATGGGGGCGAGCGCCAATGCGTTCACCAGCGAGGAAGACACGGTTTACTACGCGTCGGTCCTGCCGGAGCAGCAGCACGAGGCGGTCGATCTGCTCGGGGCGATGATGCGGCCGGCTCTCCGCGGCGCGGACTTCGACACCGAGAAACTCGTCATCCTGGAGGAGATCCGGATGTACGACGACCAGCCTCCCTTCGGCGCCGACGATCGCTGCCGTGCGGCCTACTTCGGCCGGCACCCGCTGGCGCGGAGCGTCCTCGGCTCGGTGGAGTCGATCACCAACCTGCCCGTGGAGGCGATGCGCGACTATCACCGCCTCCGCTACGCCCCCGGCACGATGGTCCTCGCGGCCAGCGGTGCGGTCGACTTTCCCGCGCTCGTCGAGTCGGCGAAGCGGCTGTGCGGCGACTGGGAGCCGGCCGCCCCCACGGAGCGGCGCCTGCCGCAGCCGCCACGGCAGGCGGCGCATCCTGGAACCGAGCGGATCCTGAAGGCCACCGCCGCCCTCGACTATGCCGTCTGGATGGTGGCGGCCCCCGACGAGTTCCACGACGACCGGCATGCGGCCCGCCTGCTCACGATCCTCCTCGGCGACTCGTCGGGCAGCCGGCTCTACTGGGGTCTGGTCGACTCTGGCGAGGCCGAGCAGGCCGCGTGCCTCTACCAGGATTTTCTCGACGCGGGCCTGTTCATCACGCAGCTCTCGTGCGATGCAGCCGACGTGGAGACGCTTCGGGAACGGATCGCCGACATCTACGCGGCAGCTGCCGCGGGGGGCGTGGAGCAGGCGGAGTTCGAGCGAGCCCGCAATAAGCTGGCCAGCCGGGTGGTCCTCGGGGGCGAGAAGCCCCGGCGAAGGCTGTTCGACATCGGCCTCGACTGGTCGCACGCCCGCACCTATCGCTCCGTTTCCGAACACCTCCGCCTCGTTGAGGGCGTGATGCTCGACGACGTGCATCGGGTGCTGAGGGCCTGGCCGCTCGACGCCCCGGCGGCAGCAGTCATCGCCGGGCCCGACGAAGAGGGCTGACGGCGGTGAAGACTTCCGCCGCACCGCCGGGCGAGCCATAATCCCGGTCGGTAATCGCGGTCTCCGGAAACTCGCCCCCGTCTCCCCTGCTGGTGCCGATCCCGATGCTCGTGCCCCTGTTCGCCAACGCCAACCGCTGGCTGCTCGCCCTCCCGCCGATCTGGATGGTGGGGGCCGCCGCCGCCGCCACGCTCGTCGCCGCGATCGTCGCCTACGGGCTGCTCCGACTCGTGGCCCCGCGGATCGCCGCCGAGGCCCGCGTCAGTCTCGGCGACGGGTTCCTCGGGCCACTCGCCTGGCTGCTGCTCGCCTACTCGGCCGCCGCGGTCGCCTTCACGCCCCTGGTGCCGCTCGATCAGGTGACGCGGTCGCTCACGCGACTCTGGTCGACGAACGACTTCGAGCGGACCATCGTCGTCGAGCCAGGCACCAAACTCCAGGAGATCCCGCTCAGCCTCCGTCCCCAGGAACTCGCGGAACTCCGCTTGGAGAGCGATGCCCCGCTGCTCGTCCGCACGCAGCAACCCGTGGAGGGCTACGCGATGGTCAAGGAGGCCGAGGTCTCCCTGGCCGCGGGCGCGCCCTGGTCGTGGACAAAGACCGAAGGGGCCACCAATCCGTTCGTCGGGCAGCGGGCCAAGCTGGAAGCGACCAACGACGGCACTGCCCCGGCCAGGCTCTCGATCGGCTGGCGGTTGGCGGCCGAGAATCCGCAGGCTGGGGTCCTCCCCTGGACATTCGTCGCGCTCGCGGGTGTCGTGGCCGCCTACTCGCTCTTCCGACTGGGTGCGCCACGGCTGGCCGCCATCGCCTCCGCCACCACCAAGGAGGCGATCGGGCAGCCGGTGTTCACGGTGGCGATCGTCGCCGGCATCGCCCTGCTGCTGGCCTTCATCGTGATTCCCTACAACACGTTCGGCGAGGACGTGAAAATGCTCAAGGACAGCGGGCTCACGCTGATCAAGGTGCTCGCCCTGCTGGTCGTGGTCTGGACGGCGAGCATCTCGGTGGCCGACGAGATCGAGGGCCGCACCGCCCTCACCGTGCTCTCCAAGCCGCTGGCCCGCTGGCAGTTTGTGCTCGGCAAGTTCGCCGGCCTCGTGCTCGTGGCGACGCTCGTGTTTCTGATCCTCGGCGGCGTACTCTTGGCCACCACGAGCCTCAAGGTGGTCTACGACGCCCGCGAGGCGTCGAAGACCGATCCGCTCTGGCGGGACTGCGCCGAGGAGATGATTACGGTGGTGCCCGGACTGGTGCTCTCGCTCCTCGAGACGATCCTGATGGCGGCCGTGAGCCTCGCCGTCTCGACGCGGCTCGGCATGGTGCCCAACCTGATCATCTGCTTCACCGTCTACGCACTCGGCCACCTCGTGCCGCTGATCGTGCAGTCGAGCGTCGGGAAGTTCGCCATCGTGCGGTTCTTCGGCAAACTGATCGCCACGCTGCTCCCGGTGCTCGACCACTTCACGATCGAGGCGGCGGTGGTGGGCGGCACCCCCGTGCCCTGGGTCTATCTCGGCTGGGCTGCGCTGTACGCCGCCCTCTACTCGACGCTCGCGCTGCTCGTGGCGCTGATCCTCTTCCAAGACCGCGACCTCGCCTGACACGGCACAGGTTGACAACCTGTGCTACGGATTTGGTCAGGAGTGTAGGTTTCAACCTGCGCTGCTGAATGCCACAGGTTGAAAACCTGTGCTACGGGGAATGAACTCAGCGAGGGGCTGCCCGTGCCCCGAGAGCCGGCGTTGCTGGCCAGCGCAGGCAGGATGCCGAAGCGCAGGCAGCATCGAGTGAGCGGAGGGCAGGATGCCCGCAGCGAACGTCCGGCGATGGGGCACGGGCAGCCCCGAGCCAGCGCCGATACGGCACAGGTTGACAACCTGTGCTACGAGGGGAGACGAACTCACCCCAGTCAACGCGTCAGGCCGGTGCGGGCCGCCACGCCCACCATCGATGAGCCATCGGTCGAGGTACCCGGCATCGACCACCAGCCGCTCTCGGCCGATCGCATCGCCCGCGCTTCGGCCTTGCCGTCGAGGAACACGGTAACGCCCTTGCCGACCCGCCGCTCGATCCGCGGTCCTAGTTCGACGCCGACCAGGCCCCACTCCGCGTTGTTGCCCACCATGGTGCGGAGTTCGAGCGACTCGCGGCCGTCGCCGCGGTCGTTGGAGACGCCGACGCGACCCATCCACCGGGCCGGCCCTTCGGCGACCATGTTCGAATCGGCCAGCATGCCGGCCGAGACGTCGAACCGGGCGATGCGGCTGCGGAGTTCCGCCGTCATCGGCGCCGGCGGCGCGTCGCGGCCGACCGGCCCCTGCATCGCGACCGCGAGTTCCGGCATGCGTGCAAAGTTCTCTCGCTCCCGGGCGGCCTCGATTCGCTCCAGTTCCCCCGCGATCGATCCCGTGCCCTCGAAGTTGCCCAGCCCGAACCCGTCAAACTCCACCGGCGCTGCGGCGTGGCCGACGGCGGCGAGCAAGACGAGCACGGGCGTGAGGATGAAGCGTCGCATGAGCGATCCGTGGGGCCGAAGGCCATTACCGATATCGGCACCTCGCCGTCGCGCATGCAGCGGCAAGCGTGCCGATCGTGCCGACCGACACGAATCTGCCGATCAGCCGGTCTTCCGATGGGGAAACATCGGGATCGTGGGGGACCGACCGACCGAGCCGGCACGGCCGCGGCCGAATCGCGTGCATTCCAGGGCGTCGATGACCCGCGCGGCGATCTCCACGGCCGCCGCCCCTGCGGCTCCCGTGACGAGCGGCGAACGCCCTTCCCTGATGGCGGCCAGAAAGTCGTCATGCTCGCAGGCGATCGCGTTGGCATCGGCGACGGTGAACGTCTCGAACGGCAGGATGTCCGTGAAGAAGCGGTCCTTCATCGCACCCCGCTCGGCCACGGGCACGGCGGTGGCGGAGAAGTCACCCGTTCGAACGCCGTCCGATGGCGACACGACCTCGACGGTCTTGGCGGTCAGGTCGCAGTGCAGGAGGGCTTCGGCCGACCAGATCGAAACGGTGCGACGGGCCGTCGGGCTGATCCGCGACGCCGTCAGGTCGGCGACGAGCCCCGACGCGAACACAAGCCTGGCGCGGGCCACGTCCTCGAAGCCGCCGGTGGCCACGATCCCCTGCGCCTCGACCCGCTCGAGCCGGCCGGGATCGAGCGAGAGCACGAGGTCGATATCGTGGATCATCAGATCGTGAATCACGCCCACGTCGAGCGAGCGAAAGGTGAAGGGCGCCGTCCGCGTCGCCTCGATGAAGATGGCCGCACCGGCCCGCGCCGCCGCCGTCTGCCAGGCGGGATTGAACCGCTCCACGTGGCCCACGGCGACCGTTCTTCCACAGCGACGCGCGGCGATCACGATCGCTCGGGCGTCCTCGACGCCAGCCGCGATCGGTTTCTCGACGAGGAGGTCGATGCCGGCCTCGAGGAGCGGCACCGCGACCCCGGTGTGCAGGCCCGTCGGGGCCGCGACCACCGCCGCATCGACGTGGCCGACGAGATCCCGGGGCTCGGCCACCGCCCGGCAGCCATGGGCGGCAGCGATGCGGTCGCGCGACTCCGGCAGCGGATCGACGACCGCCACGAGTTCGGCATCCGCACGGGCAGCGAGCAGCCGCGCATGAATCGCCCCGAGATGCCCACACCCAACGACCGCCACTTTCATCCGCTTCATGCCGCTTTCCTCCGTTCCCGGGAGCGGCCGTGCCGCCCCTGCTGCTGCCGCTCGAGAAACTCGAGCAACTCGTTCACCTGGGGCACGAGCATCCCCTGCGACCGCAGGATCTCTCGCGCCGGCTCGACACCGACCTTGGCCCGATACAGCAGCCGGTAGGCCTCTGAGATCGCTTCGATGACCGGCTGCGGAAACCCGCCCCGCCGCAGGGCCACCACGTTGATGCACCGGGGCCGCGCGGGCGAACCCTCGCAGAGCATGAAAGGCGGGACGTCGTGAAGCACGCGCGAGAGCCCGGCCACGAACGAACAGCACCCGATCGTCGCCCAGTGATGCACGGCGACCACCCCGGAGAGCGAGGCCCGCGAGTGCACGCGAACGTGGCCGCCGAGAAGTGTGCCGTTCGCGATGATCACATGGTCGCCGATCCGACAGTCGTGGGCCACGTGGGAGGCGGCCATCAGGAAGTTGTGACTGCCGACTGAGGTCACACCCTCTTCCTTCTCCGTCGCCCGGTTGATCGTCACGCCCTCGCGGATCACGTTGTCGTCGCCGATCTCGACACAGGTCTCGGTGCCGCGGTAGCTCACGTCCTGCGGTTCGCCACCGATCACGCAGTTCGGAAAAACCCGGTTCCGCTCGCCGATCGTGACCAGGCCCGAGATCGTCACATGATTGGCGAGCACCGAGCCGCGGCCGATGGTGGCACCAGACGAGATCACGCAGTAGGCGCCGATCGTGACGTCATCGGCGATCCGCGCCCCGTCCTCCACGACAGCCGTGGAGTGAATCGCCGGCGGTCGCCCTACGGCACCCGCCACCGGCACCTGCTCGTCGTCACGCTGGTCGTGGTCTGCCACGCGATGTCAGGCCGAGGCCCGCCTCCCCTGACCCGCAACGAGCCGCGCGGCCATGGCCCCGTTGAGTCGATGACCGCTGCGCCGGGCCCGGACGTGGGCGTGGAGCGGTCGCCCCACGAGCGCCAGGTCACCCACCAGGTCGAGCACCTTGTGGCGAACGCACTCATCCGGCCAGCGGAGCGAGTTGCCCACAGGCCCGTCGGCACCGAAGACCAACAGGTCGCCGTAGCCGACGGTGACCGCCAGCCCGGCGTCCCTCAGCCGCGCGGCGTCGTCCTGCGAGATGAACGTGCGGGCTGAGGCAAGTTCCGCCCGATAGGCCTCCGGCGTGACATGGACGGAGAGCGTCTGCCGGCCGATTGGGCCGGGACCATAGTCCAGTTCATACTCCACCGAGAGGCCGGCGAATCGCGGCGGTGAGACCTCGACCCATGCGTCATCGTCACCAACGCGGCACGCCTCCTCGACGACGAGCGGCTCGGCAGCCACACCGAGCGACTCACTGCCGGCGACATCGAGCGCGTCGACGAAGGCCCTCGACGAGCCATCGAGACCGGGCATCTCCTCCGCATCGACCCGCACCAGACAGCAGTCGATCCCGAGGCCCGCCAAAGCGCTCATCGCATGCTCCACCATCTGCACCTGGACGCCGGCCGAGGCCAGGTTTGTCCGCGCCGTCGCCTCCACCCGATGATCGACCGTGGCAGGCATCCGAACCGGCACCCCCGAACCTGTCCGCACGAACACGATGCCGGCGCCCGCCGGAGCAGGCACGAACTCAACCGTGACCGGGCAACCGCTCCAATACCCCGTGCCGGAGACCGAGACGGGGCGGCGAATGGTCTGCTGAGGGCGCATGCGGGTCGCGTGGGAGGGTGGAACAGGCCCGGAGGGTCGTCCGCGACGCCCCTCCGGGCCCGGTGAATCGACGCCGGTCCTGCGATCAACGAACCGGCTGAGACTGCGACGCGGGCGCACCGGCGACCGCGGCGCCGTTGAGCATCCGCAGCACGTCCGGCGTGATGTCGATCTGCGGATCGTAGTAGACGATCGGCTTGGTGATGCTGCCGAGGATCCGATTGCGATCGGCGGAATCAACCGGATCGCCGTCGAACCGATGCACCACCGCGATCCCGTTGTCGCGGGCAAACTGGCTCACCGCCCGCTCGATTTCGTTGTAGACCTGGAGGTAGACCTTCGCCTCCCGGTCCATGAAGTCCTTCTTCTGGAGCTGGGCGTTGACGCTGAAGTCGCCCTGCGCCTTGGCCACCTCGGCCTCGAGTTTCTTGTACTCGGGCGTGCCCACGTTGAAGCCCTTGAGAGTCTCCATCAGGCTGTTGATCCGGTCGCGCTCGGCCTTGAGAGCATTCTCGGCCTGCATCACCTCGTCCTTCATCTTGTCCATCGCCTGCTTGAAGCGAGCATGGTTCTTGAAGATGTAGCCCACGTCGATCACGGCGGCGTGACTGGCCGGCGCTGTAGCCCGTGCCGCGGGGGCAGCGGCCGGCGCGGGCTGCGCCTGGGCATGGACGGCGGTCTGACCGAGTGCCCCGGCGACCGCGAGTGCGAAGATTGCCAGATGCCTATTCACGGAATGCTCTCCTTGCTTGCGGAACGTGGGCCGAATCTGTGGTAGCCGGCCCACCGAGGCGGCCATCCATGGCCGCCGGGATTGCCGACGCGGGCGGGATGATGGCGACCGACCCCCGCCGACTCAAGGGCAACTTCGCCGCGGAAAACCGACTGCTTTTCGGACTGACATCACCTCGCGTCGCACCGGCGAGGGGCTGCCAGTGCCCCATCGCCGGACGTTCGTCTCGGCCCTCCAGGCCTCGACTCTCTGCATGTCCGCTGCGCTTCG
>JBAXOU010000076.1:0-13710 GCA_037133115.1 Planctomycetota bacterium
AGCAGCGAGGGGCTGCCCGTGCCCGGGAGCCGGCGTTGCTTCCGACGCGCAGCCACGACCAATCCGCCTTCGGCGGATCGGTGCCCGGCGAAGCGGAGGAAGCATCGAGCGAGCGGAGGCCAGGAAGGCCGCAGTGAGCGTCCGGCGACGGGCACGGGCAGCCCCGAGCCCTCAGGACAGGCAGGTTTTCCTCCGAAGAAGACGACCGTCCCGGCGGGAAAGCGGCGTTTCGTCGGGGGGGGTGGGCTGCTACCCTCCCCGCCCATGACACCCCCCAATCCCACCGACCGCACCGCGCTGATCTGCGGGATCGGCGGCCAGGACGGCGCCTATCTCGCGAAGCATCTCGTCGACCTCGGCTACGCCGTGGTCGGCACCAGCCGCGATGCGCAAGCGGGCCGGTTCACGGGCCTCGAACGCCTCGGGATCCGCGACCGCGTCACGCTGATGTCGATGTCGCTCGTCGACTTTCGCTCGACCTTCCAGGTGCTCAAGCGGTCGAACCCCGACGAGATCTACAACCTCGCCGGCCAATCGTCGGTGGGGCTGTCGTTCGACCAGCCGGTGGAGACCTTCGAGAGCATCGTGGTCGGCACGATCAACCTGCTCGAGGCGATCCGGATGCTCGGCACCCCGATCCGCCTCTACAACGCCGGCAGTTCGGAGATGTTCGGCAACGCCGGCGACGAGCCGGCGGGCGAGCACACCGTGCTCAAGCCGCGCAGCCCCTATGGCATCGCCAAGGCGACGTCATTCTGGCAGATCGCCCAGTACCGAGAGGCGTATGGCATCCGCGCGGCCACCGGCATCCTCTTCAACCATGAGAGCCCACTGCGGCCCGAGCGATTCGTCACGCAGAAGATCGTGGCCGCTGCCTGCCGTATCGCCCGCGGCGAGCAGCAGTCGCTCTCGCTCGGTGATCTCTCCGTGCACCGCGACTGGGGCTGGGCTCCCGAGTACGTGGTGGCGATGCACCGCATGCTCCAGCTCGACGTCCTCGAAGACTTCGTGATCGCCACGGGCCAAACACACTCGCTCGAGGAGTTCGTGGCGGCGGCGTTCGCGGCGGTCGGCCTCGACTGGCGGCGGCACGTTGTCCGCGACCCCAAGCTCGTGCGGCCGACCGAGATCGAGCGGGGCCGCGCCGATACCCGTCGGGCCACCGAGCGGCTCAGTTGGACCGCCCGTCACGCGATGCCCGACGTGGTGCAGATGATGGTCGAAGCCCGGGTCGCCGAGCAGCCCGCCACCCGCCGTGCGGCCTAAAGCCGCGGCCACAATCACTCGGCGGCGAGCCCAGCGACCGCACCGGCACCGATCCGCCGCGAGAGCGTCGTCGACTCGAGATAGAGCGGGAATGCATGCTTCCTCCCGATGATGTCCGCCGCATCGGTCGCCGCGAACTCCACCGAGCCCGGCAGCCAGCGGCGGGGCATGCCCACCGCGCCGAGCGCGTCGCTTCCCATGTGCGGATCGAGATGCGGAAACATCTTGAGTGCCAGGTCGCTGGAGTTGATCACGAGCGTCAGGCGATCGATCCCGGACGCGGCCGCTGCGAACGGGCCACGGGGCGCCAGCGCGTCATGGCGGATCGCCGGAGCAACGAGCACAAGATGCGTGCGGCCGGGCCGGCCGACCCACGGAGCGACGCTCGGGGTAGGATCGCCCCCCGCCTCGACCAGGTCTTCAATGGCACCGACGGCGATCGTACAGCCGAAGCTGTAGCCGATGATGGCCACGGGTTGCTCCGGGCTCACGTCGCCGAGTAACCGGGCGAGGTAGTGGCCGTCGGCATACGACCGCCGGTAGTTGTTGCGGCTGGAGGCGATCAACCGCCCCTGCTGCTGGCTCGGCCACGAGAAGACCACGGTTCGCGGTGGGGCCGCGAACGAGCCATGGGCCTCGAGTCGGCGTGCCACCGCGACGCCCTGGGCCTTGGCATCGTGGGGTTCATAGCGGTTGCCGTGGATGAAGAACACCAGCGGCCGCGACGGATCGTCGATGAGTTCGGCGATGTCGGACCGCTCCCAGCGGCCGGCGATCCGCCGCTCCACATCGAAGTCCGCGTGCGTGGGCAGGCCGCAGATGCTCGGCAGCCTCCGCGTGCTCACCACCCACACATCCCCCTCGGGGCACTCGGCCGCCGAAGGGGAGGCCATGCCAACGGCGAGGACGGCCATCGTCAGGATGGTGCGGGCGGAATACAGGATCGTTGTCGGGTTCATGGCAGTGAGTCGAGCGTCGGCGTGTTGGGTGTGCATCGTCATAATGTGTGTTGCCGCCGGCCTTGGCGATGCAACTCTAGCACCGTTTACCGCACCATCTTTCGCAGTCGTCAAACTCGACTCAGCGTGTTACGACCGGCATTACCTGCAGCCATGAAATAACCGCGCCGCCACCGCGGGAAAAATCGCCGCGTCGGCATGCCGCGCCGCAATCATGAGGTACGGTTCTGGTGGCGTCGTCGGCGACGCCGCATGCGAGCCCCACGCCCGCCTGCCCCATCGGTCCGAGCTGGAGAATCTCGTCATGACTCGTGCAATGTGTCTGACGCTCGTAGTGGCAAGCCTCGCGGCCGCTCCGGGCTGCAGCAGCTGCTTCGGTGGCAGCAGCTGCCGTCGACCGTCGTTCATGGAGTTCCGTTCGTGCGGCTCGCCCGCACCCGTAGCGGCCCCTTGTGCGGCCCCCGCGCCGGTCTGTGCTCCGGCATGCGAGCCCGCCTGTGGCCCCGCCTGCGAGTCGGCCGCGCCGTGCTGCGAGGGCGGCATGGGGGCGCCCATGGGCGGCGCGCCCATCATGGGCCAGCCCGGCACGTTCAGCTGACGGACGAACCCTGCGGCGGCGGTCCGGAGGGGCTGCGTCGCGGGTGATAGCGTTCTCCCTCCGGTGACGCGCCGTTCACGCCGGCCACGCGTCGGGTAAGCGGCACGCTGTGTGTCTGCTCCCGATTCGAGCGGCCCGTCACCGCGGGGAGAACGCGGTTTCCCGGGCGGTATACTCGTCGGCCCCGCCGTTCCGGAGCCGCCATGTTTGAGTCGCTGACCGCGTCCCTTTCGTCCGCCATCAACTCCCTCCGCGGCCGCGGCAAGCTGACCGAGGCCAACATGCGGGAGGGCCTCGCCGCGGTGCAGACCGCGCTGCTCGAGGCCGACGTCGCCTACGACGTGGCCGATGGGTTCCTGACCCGGGTGGCCGACGGCGCCGTCGGCGCCAAGGTGCTCGAGTCGCTCGATCCGGCCCAGCAGCTCGTAGGCATCGTCCACCGCGAACTGGTCGACCTGATGGGGCCGGTGGACCACTCGCTCCACCTGCAGAACGGCACGACCACGATCCTGATGCTCTGCGGCCTGCAGGGCTCGGGCAAGACGACCTCGTGCGCCAAGCTCGCTCGCAAGATCAAGGAGCAGGGCAGGGGGGTGATGCTCGTCGCGGCCGACCTCCAACGACCGGCGGCCATTGAGCAACTCTCGGTGCTCGGCCGCCAGCTCGACATCCCGGTGCACACCCCGGCCGACATGCCGGGGGGGAGCGCCGATCCCGTCGCCGTCTGCAACGCGGGCGTGGCCCGGGCCAAGAAGGAAAACGTCTCGGTCGTGATCCTCGACACCGCCGGCCGGCTCGCGATCGACGAGGCGCTCATGCAGGAGCTGGCCAAGATCGACCGCACGGTCGGCCCCGATCAGGTCTATCTCGTGGTCGACGCGATGACCGGCCAGGACGCCGTGAAGAGCGCCAAGGCCTTCAATGAGGCCCTCGAACTCGACGGCGTGATCATGACGAAGCTCGACGGTGACGCCCGCGGCGGCGCGGCCTTATCGGTCAAGAACGTCACCGGAGTGCCGATCAAGTTCATCGGCACCGGCGAGCAGATCGAGGCTTTGGAGGACTTCCATCCCGAGCGAATGGCCGGCCGGATCCTCGGCATGGGCGACGTGGTCTCGCTCGTCGAGGAGGCCCAGCGAAAGTTCGACCAGGATGAGATGAAGCGGCAGGAGGAGCGGCTGAAGGCAGGCGAGTTCACACTCGATGACTTCAAGAAGATGCTCCTCCAGACGCGGCGGCTCGGTCCTCTCGGCAAGGTGCTCGGAATGATCCCGGGCATGGGGGGCATGCAGGAGATGCTCGGCGGGGCCGACCTCGAGAAGGACATGAACCGGCTGTTCGGGATCATCGACTCGATGACGCAGGACGAGCGGCGAAACCCTTCGCGGAACGTCGACCAGTCCCGCCGGCGACGGATCGCAAAGGGTGCGGGGGTCGAGCTCCAGGAGGTGAGCGACCTCGTGAAACAGTTCGACGGCATGGCGGCGATGATGAAGGGCATGGCGGGCCTGGGCATGCGGGAGCGGATGCAGCAGGTGCAGCAGCTCCAGTCGCAGCTCGCGAACCCGAACGCCCGGATCGGCAAGCCGAAGGGCGACACGGGCCGCCGGCTCACGGCCGACGAGCGGCGGAAGCTCAAGAAGCAGCGGGACAAGGACGCCCGTCGCAAGAAGCGCGACGACCGCGACTGAGACGGGCTCTTCATGAGCCTGCGCGCAGCCGGCTGGAGAAGCCCCACGCCGTGAGGCGTCGCGGCACCGCGATCGCGCGCGATTCCGGCGGCAGTTCAGGCGGACGGTCGGCTGACGGCGGCCGCGCGTGGCGGCTGCACCAGGGGTTTTTGTTCGGGATCCGCTGACCGTGGAAAAGCTTCCAGTTCTCGCATGCTCGTCTTCCCCACCGCCACGTCGAGCATCCGACCGAACCGCTGAAACACGCTCTCCTGCCGGTAGGGAATGCCGTGCCGCTCGCAGATCGCCTTCACCACGGGCTGGATGCGGGTGTACTGCCGCATTGGCAGGTCGGGAAACAGGTGGTGCTCGATCTGGTAGTTGAGCCAGATGCTCAGGTAGTCGGTCAACTCGCTGCCGCAGCGGTAGTTCGCCGAGCCCATCACCTGCGTGACGTAGAACTCCTCCTTGCGGTCGTAGTGGAAGGCGAACCGATAGAGGTCGTTGGCGGTGTGGTTGGGGCCGATCACGAGGAACGCATGGGCGTTGGTGATCGCCTCGGCAAGCAGCTTGTTGACGAGCACGCACCACACCGCCGTCGTGCCCAGCGGCAGAAAGAGCAGCGGAACAATGCCAAAGTGCCAGGTGGCGTAGGGCAGGTAGCAGACGAGCCAGAGCCGGCGGACCGCCGGGCGGCGGAAGTCGATCACGCTGCCCACCGTCAGGGAGAGGATTTTCTCGTGCCGCAGCCGCTTGCGGCTCGTGGGATCGAGCACGCTCATCGAGTTGGGGGCGTAGTAGATGATTTTCCACGTGCAGGCCACCACCGCGATCAGGGCATACTTCAGCCACCGCGGCACCCGCATGCGGCGGAGAAACTCGAGGTGCCGCTCGGCCACGTCCGGGTCGGCGTCCTCGCCCGTGTGGTAGTGATGGAGGACGTTGTGCTCGTAGTCCCAGGCCTCGGGATGGAGCCAGTCGAACCAGTCGATGAACCGCCGCCAGCCACGGGCGAACACGCGGCTGGTATAGCGGGCCGGAATCCCCGGCACGCGGTCGTAGCCGCGGTGGATGATGTGGTGGGCGAGCAGCCAGCGGGTGAACTGCCCGAGGCTGAGAACAAATGCCGTCGCGGGATTGGGGATGATCCAGGCAGTGGCGTAGCCCACGAGTGTGGCGAACCTTCCGTAGAGTTCGATGCGGCGAAGGTGGACGAAGTCGGCCGGTCCGATCTGCCGATAGATGTCAGCCTTCAGCCGCTCGATGGAGGCGCAGAAGCCAGACACGTCCATGGCTTCCAGTTCGTCGGCCGAAACCGCAGCGGGGCGAGCGTCGGTCACTTTTGTCACGGATTCCACTGAGATTACGCCGAAAACAGGGGGCAACGGGGCAGGTCTTGGGTTCCGGCAAAGCCCGGCTACCATAGGGGGCTCGATGATCCCCGAGCATTCCTAGGCTTATTGGAGATTCCCGACCGTGGCAGTGGCGATTCGAATGAAGCGGATGGGCCGGAAGAACCGCGAATACTACCGGATCTGCGCAACCGACCGGCGCAGTCCCCGCGACGGCCGTGTGATCGAGGAACTCGGCACCTACGATCCCCACGTCCCGGAGACCGATGCCCGCTGCACGCTCAACGGCCCGCGGGTCGACTACTGGATCTCCGTCGGCGCGCAACCGAGCGACGCCGTCCGCGTGCTGATCAAGAAGTATGGGACGAACGGCACGCACGTGACGCAGATGGAGGCGGCCCGCGCGAAGCTCTCGATGCAGCGGATCGTTCCCGATCCGGGCGAGCCGGCCTTCGTGCCCACGCCCAAGACCGAACCTGCGGCCGAGGCACCCGCCACGGCCGCCGTGGCCGAAGCGGTGGCGGAAGCCGTCGCCGAGCCAGCAGCCGAAGCCCCCGCCGAAGAGCCGAAGGCCGAGTGAGCCCGCGTCGCCCCGATCCCGCCTAAGCCCGGCGGCCGGACGACCGCGCCGATCGCGTCACCGTCATGCGCATCGACATCGTCACGCTGTTCCCCGAGATGTTCACGAGCTTCCTCGACGGAAGCCTGCTTGGGTCTGCGCGCCGCGCGGGTCTGATCGACGTCCGGCTGACCAACATCCGTGACTTCGCCGAGGGCGTGCACCGGCAGGTGGACGACCGCCCCTTTGGCGGCGGTCCCGGGATGCTGCTGATGCCGGGGCCGGTGGTGTCGTGCGTCGAGGCTGTGCAGGCTGAGTCCGCACCCGCAGGCCGCACGTTTCTCCTCACACCAGGTGGCCGGCAGCTCGATCAGGCCGCGGTCGAGGAACTCGCGACCCTCGATCGCATCGTGCTGGTCTGCGGCCGCTACGAGGGCTTCGACGCCCGGATCAGCGCGACGCTCGCCGCCGAAGAACTCTCGATCGGCGACTACGTGCTCTCGGGCGGCGAGGTCGCCGCGATGGTCGTGGTCGATGCCGTCGCCCGCCTGCTGCCCGGCGTGCTCGGCCACGAGGAGAGCGCGGGCCAGGATTCGTTCTCGGGAGCCGACCGGCTCATCGAGGGCCCCCAGTACACGCGGCCGCGGGATTTCCGCGGTCTCGCCGTGCCCGAGATCCTGCTCTCGGGCGACCATGGCCGGATCGCCACCTGGCGGCGTGAGCAGGCCGTCGCGGCGACCGCAAAGCGGGGCCGGCCACTCGCCGTTCATTCCCCCAGTCACTCGTAACAAGCCACCCCTAACAAGCCACCCCCAGAGGAGCGCATCGTGAGTCGCAAAATGCTTGCCGCCGTCGAGGCCTCGAGCCTCAAGCCCGAGACCGCCCGTTTTGAGATCGGCGACACCGTCGATGTCCACACCCGGATTCTCGAGGGCGAGAAGGAGCGGGTTCAGATCTTCAACGGCGTCGTGATCGCCAAGAGCGGCGCCGGCAGCCGCGAGATGTTCACCGTTCGCCGGATCGTGGCGGGCGAGGGCGTGGAGCGGAAGTTCCCCGTCCATTCGCCGAAGATCGCCAAGATCGAGGTCAAGCGGTCGGGCGTGTCGAAGCGGGCGAAGCTCTACTACCTCCGCGACCGCTCGGGCAAGTCGACCCGTCTCCGCGAGAAGCGGGACGACGTGGTCACCGAGAAGTCGGCCGCCGGGAAGTCGGCCGCAGGGAAGGGCAAGAAGGCAGCTTCGGCCACCACCTGATGCGGGGGCATGCCCGTGGCGATCTCCCGAGACGAACTCGGTCGCCGCGGCGAGGACGAGGCGGCGAAGTATCTCCGCGGGCTCGGCTACCGGATCGTCGGCCGCCGCGAGCGGGTGCTCCGCGGCGACATTGACATCGTCGCCCTCGACGGCCGCACGGTGGTCTTCGTCGAGGTCCGCACGCGCTCCGACACCGCCCATGGTCATCCGGCCGAGACCGTGGGCTTCGCGAAGCAGCGGCGTCTGGCGACCCTCGTCAATGCCTACATCCGTCGCCATCGACTCGAGGACCAGAGCGTGCGGATCGACGTGGTGGCCGTCACCTTCGACGCCGCCGGCAAGTCCGTCGTCGAGCACTACCAGAATGCCTTCGACGATCCGGGGTGAGTGGAACGTGCGCTGACCAGGGTGTCAGGTGCAGGTTGACAACCTGCACCTACGTCTGGACGCATGCCGGCAGACCGCTCAACCGCCGCGCATCTGGAGGTCGGATAGCTCGTCTGGGGATTGAAACACGGTCAGGCAATCGGGCGGCAGCCGGCGGGTGAGTTTGGCGAGTCGCTCGCGAACCTTCGCCCGCGACGACTTCGAGGGAACTTCGCGGATCAGGATGCCGGAAATCTGTTCGGGCCGCCGCTGGGCGATCGAGGCGTAGATCTCGGGGTCCCGCTCTCCGGAGTCGCCCACGAGCACGAACCGCCGCCCCGGGAAGTCATCGATGATGCGATCGATCGTCCTCCGCTTGCCGCGCTTTCGAGATGGCAGCCGCCCGAGCGGCGTCGAATCCTTGAGGCGGAAGAGCTTGAGGTGCATCGAGCCCGCGGGCAGGCCGGCCTGACCGAGAAAGCGGCACAGCGGATCGGAGAGCTGCCAGGGGCTGCTCGACACGTAGTGAAAATCCACTCCGGCCTCCCGCCAGCGCCGATACGTCTCGGGCATGCCCTCCACGGGGATGAACTCGCGGAGCAGCGTGTTGCGGAGAAGCTCTCGCTTGTCAGCGACGTTGCTGAACTTCACGGTGTCGTCGATGTCGGAGATCACCGACGTGCCCGAGTCCTCGATGAGGTGGACGCATCCCGTGCCGGTCGGCACACCATCTCCCTCATCGCTGTCCGGATCGGCCACACCGGCATACTCGAGCCGCCGTCCGACGGCCCCATCGGCAACCGTCCACGCCGCCGAAAACTCGTCATCAAAATCTACGCGCGTCTCGAAATGGCCCGCCTTGTCGGTATAACCGACATCGACAATACGATCGCCGAGCATGATCCGGATGCGGTGGCCCGCGACCCTGCGAAACAGGAACATCTCCGCCCGGCGGCGGAAGATTTCCGAGGCCATTTCTGCCTCACCGAGATCGAGCAGACGCCGTAGCACGGCCACCGCCAGCACCCGCCGCCGGCTCCGCTCGGGCAGCGGCCTGGCGACCATGCCTGCCAGCCGAGCCGTCCACCCATGCGGCGTACGGCTCGCGTAGGTGGGGAAGAACACGATCATGCCGCGGATGGTTGTCGGGGATGCTTGCAACGGGGAAGAGGCCATCTTACAACGTCCGCGAGCCCGACGGCCGAAGCTATGGGCGCCGTCGGCCACGTGGAGGACAGAATGGGCGTTAAGAAAACGGGCAAGGGTCGGCGGAAACTGGGTCAGAAGAAGCGGCGGATGCGAGCCCGCATCCGGCACCGGAAGGGCTGATTCGCCTCGCGCGACGCGGTGGCCGACGGCCCGTCCGACACGACCCGCAGGGTCTGCCACCAGTTCTGCGTCCGCGCGCCGGACTCCCGACCTTTTCAGTTGCCGCGCGACCACCGTGGGGTAGGGTTGCGTGGCTGTTGGTGACGACCGCGCGATGGGGCATGAGTTCATCCCCGCTTGTCTGCGGGCACCACGGCCGTCCGAGGAGACGGATCGATGCGTGCACAGGATTGGGCCCGTCGGCTGCTGGCGTTGACGGCCGTGGTCGCCGTTGGATCTGCCGGTGGCTGCAAGTCGCTCAACGAGCGGTACATCGCGATGGAGGTGTGGAAGTACGAGAAGTGCTTCGGGCACCTGCCGCCCGGATTCACGCCACCAGGCGCGGCGATCGCGGCGCCGGCTGCGGCGCCGCGGGTCTGCGGTCAGCAGTCGCAGTCGCAATGCTGCGAGTCGGCGCCGGTCTCGACAGGCTGCAACTCCTGCGAGGGCGGTGGAACCGTGGTTGAGGGCGGAGTGCCTACTGGCATCCCCGCTGGCGCGGTGATGCCCGCTGGTCCGGGAGGTTCGCCGGGCCCCGGCGCCTCGCTACCGACGCCGGCTGGCATCACGGCGGGCAAGCCAGTGGTGATCTCCGACGAAGTCGTCATTCCTTAATCGCCACAGACCCCACGGCAGGGCCGCGTAGGCGTGGTCGCGGTGGCGCGGTCGCGGTGGCGCGGTCGCGGTGGCGGTGGCGGAAGAGCGTCACGCCTCGGGTAGCGCCCGTGCAACCTGCGACACCCTACCCCAGGGTCTCACCCGGGCCAGGAAACTCCCGCCGCTCGACATCGGCCCGCCAGCGAGCCAGCGCCTCGGCGATCGTCGCCTTGGCGTCGGCGTAGCCGCGGACGAACTTCGGCACACGGTCAGGGGAGAGCCCGACGAGATCGTGCATCACGAGCACCTGGCCGTCGCAATCGGGGCCGGCTCCGATCCCGATCGTGGGAACATGCAGGGCCTTTGTGATCGCGGCAGCCACCGCCCGCGGAATGCACTCGAGCACGACAGCGAACGCGCCGGCGTCGGCTGCAGCCCGGGCGTCGACCATGAGCCGATCCTCGTCGCGCTGCATCCGATAGCCACCGAGCTGGTGCACCGCCTGCGGCCGCAGGCCGACGTGCCCCATCACCGGGATGCCAGCAGCCACGATCCCGGCAATCACGTCGGCCTGGCCCGCGGTGCCCTCAAGCTTCACCGCCTGGCAGCCGGTCTCCTTGAGAATCCGGGCGCAGGCCTCGACCGCCGTCCGCACGCCGAGATGCTGAAACGGAAAGGGCAGGTCGACGACGACCAGCGCCCGTGAGACGGCCCGCGACACGATCTCGCCGTGGTAGATCATCTGCTCGAGCGTGGCGGGGATGGTCGAGGAGCGGCCGGCGACCACCATCGCCACGCTGTCGCCGACGAGCACGCAGTCGACACCCGCATCATCGGCGAGCCGGCCCGTGGGCCAATCGTAGGCCGTGACCATCGAGAGCGGCCTGGCCCGCTCTCTGGCCGCAGCCAGATCGAGCACGGTGACCCGCCGCAACGTGCTGGGTTGGGTCGTCATGAAGAGCCTCCGCCGACGGTTTTCTGCGAGTGTACACCGGGCAGAAGGGCCTCCAACTCATGCCCGCCCAGGCTGCGCCGAAATCCCGGGCGGCCCAGGGGGTGACCTTGCGGCGGCATCGTGCCAGCCTATAATCGGCGAGCGTTTGCAGGCTGGAATTCCGCTGCTCCGGCGGTGGTTTCCGACCCTGCGGATGACTCCTGCGGGTGTAGCTCAGTTGGTAGAGCACCACGTTGCCAACGTGGTTGTCGTGGGTTCGAATCCCATCACCCGCTTTGTCCCGTGTCTCGGTGTCGACTGGGCCGGCCAGGTTGTCCTGGTGGCGGCATGGCGACTCCGGGAATGTCCCCGTCCTTCCGTCGTGCCGCTCTCTCCAGAGAGATCTCCCTGGAGATCTCCCCAGGGACGTCTCCGCGGGCGGGATGCCTTCTTCAACGACCCTCGTTCCGGAACCGTTCATGTCAGCGTCCGATGCATCTGCCGTCGCCAGCCCCGAGGCCTCCGAGGGCCTTCCCAAGCCGCTTGCCCTCGACGTTGCCGTCGACACCGTCTCGACCTGCCAGCGGCGGGTGAAGGTGACGATTCCTCGCGAGGACATCGACCGCTACCGCGACGAGGCGCTCGGCGACCTGGTGCCGACGGCGTTGCTGCCTGGCTTCCGACCGGGCCGCGCTCCGCGGCGGCTCGTCAGCAGCCGGTTCAAGTCGGAACTCTCCGACCAGATCCGCTCGAAACTCCTCACCGACGCCATGACGCAGGTGTCGGAACAGCAGAAGCTCTCGCCGATCAGCGAACCCGAGCTCGACGTGAATGCGGTGCTCCTGCCCGACGATGGTCCGATGACCTTTGAGTTTTCGATCGAGGTCAGGCCTGAGTTCGAAATGCCGAAGTGGAAGGGTCTGTCGATCTCCCGGCCCGCCCGCGAGATCACCGACGCCGACGTCGACGAGGCGCTCGGCGGCCACCTCCGCGAACGCGCCCGATTCGTGCCGCACGACGGCGCCGCATCCGCCGGCGATCTGATCGTGGCAAAGCTCGCCTTCAAGGACGGAGATCGAGTGTTGTCCGAGGCCGACGAGGCCGAGATCATCGTCCGCGACCGGCTCTCGTTTGCCGATGCCGAGCTTCCTGGCTTCGCAAAACTCGTCGCCAAGGCCAAGCCAGGCACGACCGTCTCCGCGACCGTGAAGGTGTCGGACGAGGCGGCCCTCGAGGACGTCCGCGGCAAGGATGTGACGATGGAACTCACCGTCCTCGATGTGAAGCGGCTCGAGCTTCCCGAGATGACGCCGACCCTTCTCGAAGAGCTCGGCGGCTTCGAGTCGGCCGACGCCCTCAAGGCCGCGGTGCTGAAGCAGCTCGAGGGGCAGCTCGAATGGCACCGCCGCAAGCAAGTTCGACAGCAGGTGGCCAGCGCCCTGACCGCCTCGGCCTCGTGGGAGCTGCCTCCGTCCCTGCTGCGGCGTCAGGCCCAGCGGGAACTCGAGCGGGCGATTCTCGAACTCCGCCGGAGCGGCTTCGACGACGACTCGATCCGCCGCTACGTCAACGAACTCCGCCAGAGCGTGATGGCGAGCACGGCCCGGGCCCTCAAGGAACACTTCATCCTCGAGAGGATTGCAGAGGATGAGGGCATCGCCGACAACGCCGCCGACTACGACGAGGAGATCCGTGCGGTCGCGGCTCAGTCGGGCGAGTCCCCGCGCCGCGTCCGGGCGAGCCTCGAGCGGCGCGGCTTGATGGACGTGCTCCGCAACCAGATCATCGAGCGGAAGACGATCGACCTGATCACCTCCCACGCCTCGTTCAAGGACACGCCGTTTGAGTTCGCCCGGCCGGATGCCGAGGCGATCGACCATGCGGTGTGTGGCATCGTGGTGGGCGAGGAGGAGATCCCGACCGCCACGCAGCCCGAGCCAACCCCCCGGCCCGGCCAGCGTGGCTAGCCGGCGGCCCGGCCGTCGCCCCGACCCGTCACCCCCAGCGCAGCCCATGCAACGCCACGATCACCACGCATCGCCGTTTCTCCCGCCCGTGACGGCCGCCTCCGCGTCGAGCGCCTACCGCGACTACCAGCGGCAGCGGACGATGACGCTCGGGGATCTCCTGCTCGAAAACCGGATCATCCTCCTGCAGGGCGAGATCTTCGACGGCAACGCCAACGAACTGGTGATGAAGCTGCTCTATCTGCAGAGCGAGAACCGCCGGAAGGACATCCACTTCTACATCAACTCCCCCGGCGGCAGCGTCACGGCGACGATGGCGATCTACGACACAATGCAGATCCTCTCCTGCCCGGTGGCGACCTACTGCGTCGGCCTTGCGGCCAGCGGCGGCGCCGTGCTGCTCGCCGGTGGTGCCAAGGGAAAGCGATTCGTCCTGCCGCATGCCAAGGTGATGATCCACCAGCCGTATGGCCAGGTGGGAGGCCAGGTGAGCGACATCGAGATCCAGGCCGACGAGATCATCAAGACGCGGGCGGTGCTCAACGAAATCCTGGCCCACCACACCGGCCAGCCGATCGAGCGGATCGCCAAAGACACCGACCGCGACCGTTACCTCTCGGCGACCGAGTCGAAGGAGTACGGCCTCGTCGACGAGGTGCTGACGAAGCCGCCGGTGCTGCCCGAGGAGCAGGAGAAGGACTGAGCCCAGCGTCGTCCGTTCCGCCATCCAGAAAAGAAACCCACGCCATGCCCCTGATTCCCTACGTCATCGAGAAGAGCGGCCGCGAAGAGCGGGCGATGGACATCTACAGCCGCCTGCT
>JBAXOU010000077.1:0-13691 GCA_037133115.1 Planctomycetota bacterium
GGGCCTCTATGCTTGGGCAGGTCGATTGCGCGGGAGGCCAGCCGTGATCACACGAAACTCGCTCCGTTCCACAGGCAGGAGTCGCGTTTGGCTGCTCGCAGCTTTCTGCCTCGCCGCCTGGCCGGCTTTCTGTCACGCCGCGCCGGCCTCCCCCGCCAAGCGCACGCCAAACTTCATCTATCTCTTCGCGGATGACCAGCGCTGGGACGCCCTCGGTACAGTCCAGCGAGAGCAGGGAGCCGCCGGTCGATTTCCCTGGCTCACCACGCCCAACCTCGATCGGATCGCCGCCGAGGGGGTCCGATTTCGCAACGCCTTCGTGGTCAGCGCGCTCTGCGCCCCGAGTCGGGCGTCGCTCGTCACCGGCCAATATGGCCACGTCAACGGCGTCACCAACAACCACACGCCCCACCCGGAGGAAAACATTTCGATCGCCACCCTTCTCCGTCCCGCGGGCTACGTCTCGGGCTATTTCGGAAAGTGGCACCACGGCCGACAGTCGGGCACGCGGCCCGGATTCGACACCTCCGCGAGCTTTGTCGGCCAGGGTCAGTACTTCGACTGCCCCATCGAGGTCGATGGCGTGAAGACGCCAAGCGAGGGTTTCGTGGACGACGTCACCACCGACTATGCCGTGAAGTTCATCCGAACCAACAAGGACCGGCCCTTCCTGATGGTGCTGGGCTTCAAGACCTGCCACGGCCCCTTCACGCCTCCGCCCCGGCATGCGAAGGCGTATGAGGGTGCCGAGGCGCGACGCGTTCCCAACCTCGACAGCGCCCCGCCCTACAAGCCGGCCACCGCTGCGGCCGGAAAGCGGGAAGCATCTTCGCCCGAGTCGGCGACCGTGCCGACGAACCTCGGCATGTTTCGCGGCATCAACGCGATCGACGACAACGTGGGAAGAATCCTCGACCTCCTCGACGAGCTGAAACTCGCCGACGACACGGTCGTGATCTTCTCGTCCGACAACGGCTACTACCTCGGCGAGCACTCGCTCGGCGACAAGCGATCCGCCTACGAGGAGTCGATGCGGGTGCCGATGCTCGTCCGCTATCCGCGGCTCGTCTCCAAGGGCCGCACCGACGACCGCATCGTGCTCAACATCGATCCGGCCGCGACCTTCCTCGACCTCGCCGGCCAGCCCGTGCCAGCCGCCATGCAGGGCCGCAGCTGGAAGCCGCTGCTGGAGAACACCCCCGGCACGCCCTGGCGCGACAGCTTCTTCTACTGCTACTTCTTCGAAAACAACCAGGGCACGCCGACCACCACGGCCGTGCGAACTGCCGATGCGAAGCTGATCAAGTATCCGGGCCACGACGAGTGGACGGAGATGTTTGACCTGCGTCGCGACCCCTACGAGACCCGGAATCTCGCGTCTGATCCGGACTCGGCGGCGATGCGGCGGCGGCTCGAAGCCGAATACGACACGCAGGCCGCGGCGATCAACTTCCGGATTCCCGACATCGCCGACACGCCCCCGCCCAATGGCTTGCCTGCCAAAAAAAAGAAGCGGGCCGATGGCAAGCGGCCAGAGCCTGCGGCGGGCGGCGGGACTGCCTTCGTCGACCGGGAGTTCACCGACCTGTTCAACGGCCGCGACCTCGACGGCTGGGTGGCTGAGTCGCATGCTGATTCCGAGACCCATCCGGATGGCCGGCCCGTATGGTCGGTCCGCGACGGTGAGATCGTGTGCGATGGCCGAGGCTTCGGGTTTCTGCGCTACGCCGCGGAGCCGTTTGCCGACGTCACCCTGCGGCTCGACTTCCAGCTGCAGAAAGACTCGTCCCGCCGCGTCTGTAACTCCGGCATTGGGCTGCGGACGGTGGCCTTCGACGGTCGCCGCTCGCAGGCAACCCGGCCGTCGATCCGCGGTTACGAACTGCAACTCCTCGACGATGCGGCGGCGTCGCCCACGACGCAATCCTGTGGGTCGCTCTACCGCTACGTCGCTCCGCGGGAAAACGCCCTGCGGCCCACAGGTGAATGGAACTCGCTCGAGGTGACGACGGTGGGCCCGCGGATCCGGGTCACGCTCAACGGCCACGTGATCCAGGATGTCGATCAGTTGGAGGTGCCGGCGATTCGCAGCAAGCCGCTTTCGGGGTTCATTGCCCTGCAAAACCACGACGGTCCGGCGCGGTTTCGGAACATCCGCGTGCGTCGCGAGAAGGGGGCGATTCCCGGGGCAGCCGAACTGGAGAAACAGGCGGACATCGTCCGCTCGCGGGAATCGTCCATCGGCATTCGCGGCGTGCTCCGATTTGCCGTCGAGGCAGCCGGTCGGGGCTGGAGGCCGGAGGCCGTGGAGGAGGCGCTCGCCTTGGCGCGGTCGATGCAGGTGGTCGATCCCGCGGCGCCCGACTTCGGCAACTTCCGCTGGCGGCTCGGCGACGACGGCGTGACCGATCCCAATGCGGTCGAGTTTGCCGGGCAGCTGCTGGGCGTGCTGCGGCTCGAGGACGACGGCCGGCTCGTGCCGCGACCGGCAGGTCCGAGACTTACGCCGCGCGGCCGCGAACTACTCGAAGCGATGTCCCGCGACGCGGTTGCGGCGATCCGCCGCCAGGCGGTGCAGCCGGGTCATACGAACATCCGGCTGATGCGGATCTGGAACCTCCTCGCGCTTGGCGATTTCGCCGAACCCGATGCACGGCAGGAGGGTGAGGCCGCCTGGCGAGAGTGGCGGGATTTCACCAGGGCGCACGGTCTGACGGAGTTTCTCTGTCCGACCTACCTTGGCGTCTCGCTCGACTCGCTCGCTTTGATCGCCGATCACGCCCCCGCGATCGACACCCGCATCGAGGCCGACGCCATGCTTGGCTACGCGTGGCGGAGCGCTGCCGCCCACTGGTTTGGCCCGGCGCAGAGGCTCTCGGGACCGCACGCCCGCGACTACGACTACCTCTATGGCCGCGGCTACGCCGACGAGCATTTCGTCGAGGCCGGCTGGCTCACTGCTCCGCCGCGTGTCGAGGGGGCGGGCTGGCTCCCAGAGGCGCCGCGAGACGCTCTCCACGTGTTTCGCACCGCCTGTCGATCGGAGCCGCCGGGCGTGCCGGCGAGAAAGATCATGGAGGAGGTGCCTCGGTTCGTGGTGGAGCGGACGGGCCAGCACCCGTGGCAGCGGATCACCAACTACGTCGGCCGCACTGCGACCATCGGCGTGGCGGGGGATGGCCGCGGTGCGGAAGACAAGACCCTCGTTATCAATCTGCCCATCGCGGAGGATCGCCCGGCCGGCGCCAGAGCCGAGCCGTGGGCGACCCCGAACGTGACGCTCGTCTTCGACGGACGGCACGATCCCTACGGCCTCAACCGCGTGCCGAGCGGCGCCGCCGGCCACCGCAAGTCGCACCATCTCCGGCCCTACGTGATCAGCTCCCAGCAGGGCCCACGAGTCACGGCCGCCTGGTATCTCGATCCCCGCCGTTCGGCGTTTGGCGTCGATCCGCAATCGCTTTCCTGCCTGGAGGCCCATGTGCTCATCCCCACGGGATGCGATGTCTGGTCGGTGGAGAGGCCACTGGCCGCCGGTGTGGAGTTGCCGCCGGATTCGACCGTGTTCCTCCGAGGCGGCGCCGGCACGGCCCTCGGGATTCGCCTGCTCTCGGCCACCGAACCCGACCTCCGGCCTCTCGGGCTGCGGCTGGTCGCGGACGGCGGCTCCGAACCCGTGCAGCGACTGACCGCCACGTTTGCCGAAGGGGTGCCCGATCGCGGTGCGCTTCTGGCCCTCGACCTTGAACTCTGCGAGTCGCTCGACGAACAGGCGTTCGCGGCTTTTCGCCGCGAGTTTGCCGGCCGCGACGTGACCGGCCGCCGCGATGGCACGCGGTTCGTCGTGTCGGGGGCTCTGCCGCTGGAACTCGACCTCGGCGAGCCGGATGGCCGGCCGCATCGGGGGCATTTTGAGCCGACCATGCCTGCGGGCGTGCTGCTCCAGGTCAACGGCCGCGACGTCGGTGCCGACGCCACGGCCGTCGATGGGCTCCATTAGCGGATTCTCGCCGGCTTGCTTGCGGTGACTGCCGACCCGCCGATCCCGGCGAAGGCGGCATTCATGGCCACCGGCGCTGGTGCAGCCGGTGGCACCCCGACGTCGGTCTTCGCGATGACATCGCCCCGGGTGATCGGCACCACGCGACTCGTGATCGCGGGTCCGCCTGCCGGTGTCACGACCACGCGGTACGAGCCGATGCTGAGCCGTCCAAAGGAGTAGTCGCCCTTGGCGTTCGTTCGCGTGCTGGCGACCGTCGCGCCGCTGGCGTCCACCAGCGACACGGCCACGGAGGCAAGCCCGGCCTCGACCGACTGACGGGCCCCGTCTCGGTTTCCATCCGCAAACACGTTGCCGGCGATCGACGCCTTGAAGAAGAACACGCCCGGCTGGATGTTCGTGACCGAGGAGTTTCGCCTGATCACGTCGGCCAGCGTCGTGCCCTGCACGGTCTTCACGAGGTCGGCGGGCAGCGAGTTCTGATACCAGAACCGATCGCCGTCGCGGAGCCTGGTGAACTGGTCGACGAGGATCCGCGTGAACGTCGCCCCCAGGCTCGATCCCGGCAGGTGCGTCTCCGCGAGGCCCCCAATCCAAGGGTCGACGCGGTCGATGCTGCCGTAGGCCTGCTGCAGGGCCTGTTGCACGCCGACGTCGGTCGTCACCTGGGCGAACGACGTCAGGCGCGGCAGGCCGTAGGCCACGCGGACCGTGTTGTAATCGCCGATCCCGTGGTCGCGGCCACGCTGGATGTTCAGGGCCGCGAGGTCGAAGCCCCCCTGCCCCGGCGCCCCGAAGAGGAAGTTCCGCACGTCGTCGACCACCCGCGTGTCGATTTCCTGAGCCCGCGAACTGGCGAGGTACTTCACGATCGGATCGATCCCCACCTCCGACAGTGGTCGCGGGTCGAAGAATGCGTCCCGCAGCAGCATGGGGTCGCGGACCTCGACGCCGTTGGCGTCGAGAAACTCGATGTCCTCCCCGAGCATACTGTGGCCGACGCGGAAGCCGACGGTCGAAAACTCCGTAGCGATGCCGGGATTCACGTCGGCGCGGTAACCGCGATACGCCGCGATGCCGTCGGCACCCGGCCGGGCCGACCCCAGCAGCGCGGGGAGGAACTCGTCATAGGTGATCTTCTGCAGTTCCCCGATCACCAGCCGGCGGGCGTGCTGATAGAGCTGCTCGTCGCTGAGCGCCGGGTTGCGGGTGGCGGCCTCCGTGGCGATGCGGTTGTGCTCGCGGAGAAATAGCGTTTGCAGGGCGAGGAGCTCCGGATTCTCGTTGGCCCGCACGTCGCCGGCGAGGAAGAGTGCGCTATCGGCGACCCGGTGGGCATCGTTGGCATTGGCAAGGCCGCCCGTGTTAAACGGAAGCAGCCCCCCACTGGAAGTTCGCATCAGACCGCCGGTGAACGTGCGGAGCGCTGCCGCCCGGGTGGCATCGCTGCCGTAGACCTGCGAGCCGTCGATGAAGGCGGTGATCGAGTTGGTCTGCTGGCGCGGGTTGCCGGCACCGATCCCCGTGGATGGATCGTACGCCGACCTCGACATCGAGATGGTCATCGTGCCGGTCCCGGCGGGGTCGAAAGACGGATCGCCGGCTGGCACGGCGATGGAGAATCGCTCCCGTGGCGATGCCGTGTCGGTGAGGCCGAGGTCGTGGTCGAGGAACTGGCCCCAGGCGTAGACGAAGGCCGTCCAGTCGCGGTCGTTGATCACGCCGCCGGCCGGGCTTTCCGAGAGGAGATTGCTCACGACGCGGGCGCTAGGGCGGTCGCTACCCGACGGGGCGGAGACGCCGTCGGCGTAGGCCGCTGCTGACCGCCGGAGCAGCTGTTCGGCAGTGCTCCCCCACTCGGCATGCACCACGTTGTTGCCCGTGCCATCGAACGACCGCACCTCGATGGACGGCCCGGTCGGGGTGGGTGGAGGCGGTGCCAGCGGCAGGGCGGCGGGCATGGAGCGAAGCTCCAGCCGCTCGACGCCGATGGAGCATTTTGCGGCGCGCGTTGCAGGATTGAACACTCTCTGGCGACGTGTCTGACGGGTCATGGTGGGCCTCCGATGCTCTTTTGAGGGCTCAAATCGAAGTCCGTCGGAGATGACGGGCTCAGGCCGATCTGAGACACCTTTTTCAACTGCAGATCGCGTGCCAAAACCCACCACGGAGTGAAAACGGATGACGATTCGGAGTCCGCCCACCGGGCCTTCGTGCCTGCCAAATCGGCACCTGGCCGTGGGGGCGGTTTGGACCATGTGTCCGAAACACCGGAAAACATAGGGTGATCCACGTCGACCGTGTCCGTGGCACGCGGCTTGCATTCTTTCGGGGCATCCCAAGGATGGTCTGCCAAAACCCGTCACCCACAACGTGACCCCCAACGTCACATAGTCGAGAGGAGTCTTCCGTGGCCAAACAGATGGTGTTCGACGACGAGGCCCGTCAGCCGTTGCTCGCCGGCGTGTCCAAACTCGCCCGTGCCGTCAAGAGCACGCTCGGCCCCCGCGGCCGTAACGCGGTGCTCGACAAGGGCTGGGGTTCGCCGAAGGTCACCAAGGACGGCGTGACCGTGGCCGAGGACATCGATCTCGAGGATCCGTACGAGAACCTCGGCGCCCAACTCGTGAAAGAGGCCGCCAGCAAGACCAACGACGTGGCCGGCGACGGCACCACCACGGCCACCGTCCTCGCCGAGGCGATCTTCCGAGAGGGCATCAAGATGATCGCGGCGGGCGCCGACCCGATGGCTCTCTCGCGCGGCATCCACAAGGCGGTCGAGGCGATTTCGAAGGCGGTGCTGGCGATGGCCACGCCGATCAACGAGAAGAACAAGAAGGAGCTCATGCAGATCGCCACGATTGCGGGCAACAACGACCCGACGATCGGCAACGTGCTCTCCGAGGCCTTCCTCAAGGTGGGCAAGGACGGCGTGATTACGGTCGAAGAGGGCAAGCAGGCTGAGACGACGGTCGATGTCGTCGAGGGCATGCAGTTTGACCGCGGCTACCTCTCGCCCCACTTCGTCACCGACACCGACAACCAGGTCTGCGAGTTCGAAAACCCCTACATTCTCCTCTTCGAAGAGAAGATTTCGAGCGCCAAGAATCTCGTGCCGCTGCTCGAGGCGATCAGCAAGGCGGGGAAGCCGCTGGTGTTGATCGCGGAGGACGTGGAGGGAGAGGCGCTCGCCACGCTCGTCGTCAACAAACTCCGTGGCATTGTCCAGTCGGTGGCCGTGAAGGCTCCCGGCTACGGCGACCGCCGCAAGGCGATGCTGGGCGACATCGCCGCGCTGACCGGCGGTCAGGCGATCTTCAAGGATCTTGGCATCGCCCTCGATGCAGTGAAACTGAGCGACCTGGGCCGGGCCAAGAAGGTGATCGTGGAGGCGGAAAACACCACGATCGTCAGCGGTGCCGGCGCCAAGGCCGCGATCGACGGCCGCGTGGCTCAGATTCGTGATGAGATCACGAAGACCACGAGTGACTACGACCGCGAGAAACTCCAGGAGCGGCTCGCGAAACTCGCCGGCGGTGTGGCCCAGATCAACGTGGGCGCCGCCACCGAGACCGAGATGAAGGAGCGGAAGGCCCTGATCGACGACGCCAAGAGCGCTGTCCAGGCGGCCCTCGCCGAGGGCATCGTGCCCGGCGGCGGCGTGGCTCTGCTCCGCAGCGAGAAGGCCCTCGAAAAGCTCGACCTCGAAGGAGACGAGAAGCTGGGGGCGGCGATCGTCAAGAAAGCCCTGCGGTATCCGCTCTCCGCGATTGCCGAGAATGCGGGCACGGACGGCTCGGTCGTGGTCAATCGCGTTCGCCAGATGAAGGGCAAGAATGACGGCTACGACGCCGACAAGGGTGAGTACTGCGACCTTGTCAGCGCGGGCGTGATCGACCCGGCGAAGGTCGTTCGCACGGCCCTTCAGAATGCGGCGAGCGTGGCAGCCCTCCTGCTCACCACCGATTCGCTGATCACCGAGATCCCGAAGGATGAGGAGCCGGCGGCCGGGGACGGCCACGACCACGGGATGGGCGGTGGCATGGGTGGCATGGGTGGCATGGGGATGGGCGGCATGGGCATGGGCGGTATGGGCGGCATGATGTGACCGGCCCGCGACAATCCACACCCTGAACCCTTCAATAAAAATCGGACTGTTTTCACCTCAAATCGGAGACCAATCAGATGGCAGCGAAGAACCTGAAGATCCGTCCGCTCGATGACCGCGTGGTGGTGGAGCCCGTGGAGGCCGAGGAGCGGACCGCCGGCGGCATCGTGCTCCCGGATTCCGCCAAGGAGAAGCCACAGCGTGGACATGTCGTGGCCATCGGGCCCGGCAAACTCCTCGAGAACGGCCAGCGGGCGACCCCGGCCCTCTCGATCGGCGATGAGGTGATCTATGGCAAGTACTCGGGCAGCGACATCGAGGTCGACGGCCACGAGGTCAAGATCCTGCGGGAAACCGACATTCTCGCGAAAGTTCTGAGCTGAGCCTTTTGAGGAACGGCCATCGAAGGCCTTTTCTCCCCACCACCCTTTCGAACGACAGCTATTCGAACGACATTTAGGAGATCGACCCGTGCCCAAGCAACTGATGTTCGACGACAACGCCCGCGCCAAACTGCTCAAGGGCGTGGAAAAACTGGCTGGCGCCGTGGCCGTGACCATGGGCCCGACCGGCCGCAACGTCATCATCGACAAGGCGTATGGCGGCCCGACGGTGACCAAGGACGGCGTCACCGTCAGCAAGGAGGTTGACCTCGAGGACGCGTTCGAGAACATGGGCGCCAAACTCGTCAACGAGGTGGCGTCGAAGACGTCGGACCTCGCCGGTGACGGTACCACCACGGCCACCGTGCTCGCGCGGGCGATCTTCCGCGAGGGCACCCGCAACGTCGCCGCCGGCTCGAACCCGACAGCGGTCCGTCGGGGCATCGAGAAGGGCGTCGCCGCCGCCGTGCAGCGGCTGATGGAGATGGCCCGCAAGGTCGAGCGGCCCGAGGAAATCGCCCAGGTCGGCGCCATCAGCGCCAACAACGACCGGGCCATCGGCGATCTGCTTGCCGAGGCCCTGCAGAAGGTGGGCAAGGACGGCGTGATCACGGTCGAGGAAGGCAAGACAACCGAGACCACCGTGCGGTTCGTCGACGGCATGCAGTTCGACAAGGGCTTCGTCTCGCCCTACTTCATGAACAAGACGGCCGAGCTGGAGTGCCAGCTCGACGACGCCCTGATCCTGATCCACGAGAAAAAGATTTCGAACCTCCGCGACCTGCTCCCCCTGCTGGAGAAGGTGGCGCAGGCGAGCAAGCCGCTCCTGATCATCGCCGAAGACGTTGATGGCGACGCCCTGACCGCGCTGGTGGTCAACAAGCTTCGCGGCGTGCTCAACGTGTGTGCCTCGAAGGCTCCGGGCTTTGGCGACCGCCGCAAGGCGATGCTTGGCGACATCGCCACGCTCACCGGCGGCACGCTGATCAGCGAGGATCTCGGCCTCAAACTCGAGAGCCTCGACCTCTCGCATCTCGGCAGGGCCAAGAGCGTCACGGTCGACAAGAACGAGACGACGATCGTGCAGGGCGCCGGCAAGCAGTCCGACGTGCAGGCGCGCGTGCAGCAGCTCCGCCAGCAGATTGAGAACACCGAGAGCGAGTACGACCGCGAGAAACTCCAAGAGCGGCTCGCGAAGCTCACCGGCGGAGTGGCGATCGTTTCGGTCGGTGCTGGCACCGAGGCCGAGATGAAGCAGAAGAAGGCCCGCGTCGAGGATGCGCTCCACGCCACCCGGGCGGCGGTCGAGGAAGGCATCGTTCCCGGCGGTGGCGTGGCGCTGCTCCGCTGCCGCGAGGCGGTTGAAAAGGCCCGCGCGCAGGCGAAGGGCGACGAGAAGATCGGTGTTGATATCATCCTCCACGCTCTCGAGGCCCCGATCCGGCAGATCGCCGAGAACGGCGGGATTGACGGCGCCGTGGTTGCCGACGAGGTGGCCCAGAAGGACGTGAACATCGGCTACGACGCCAACAAGGGCGAGTACGTCGACATGCTCAAGGCGGGCATCATCGACCCCGTGAAGGTGGTCCGCGTGGCGCTGACGAATGCCGCGAGCATTTCCGGCCTCCTGCTCACCACCGAGGCGCTCGTCACAAACCTTGATAAGGATGACGCCAAGAAGCGGAAGATCGAAGGCTCGGTCCGCTGATTCCGCGGAGGGGAGCATCCGACTCGTCCGTCATCGGGCGCCGGTGTCGGGGTGCCCCACGTGGCTGAACATGGCTGAACATGGCTGACCAGCGTGACTACTACGAGGTGCTCGGCGTCGAGCGGAGGGCGACCTCCGTTCAGATCACCGAGGCCTACCGAAAGCTCGCGGTCAAGTTCCACCCGGACAAGAATCCGGGCAACGACGAGGCCGCCGGTCGTTTCAAGGAGGCGGCGCGGGCTTTCGAGGTGCTGTCGGACAGCGATCTCAGGGCGCGGTACGACCGCTACGGTCACGCCGGCCTGCAGGGAGGCCGGCAGCAGGAGTTCAACGACGTCTCCGACATCTTTGATGCGTTCGGCGACCTGTTTGGTGGTGGCATCTTCGGCGATGCATTTGGCGGTCGGTCGCGGGGCCCGCGACCGCGCAAGGGCCGTGACGTGTTCTGCCAGGTATCGCTGACGCTCCTCGAGGCGGCCCGAGGAGTGACAAAAACAGTGGCGTTTGGCCGCCACGAAATGTGCGGCACATGCGACGGCTCGGGGGCGAAGAAAGGCACCACGCCGCAGCCGTGCGACTACTGCGGGGGCAAGGGCCAGGTGATTCAGTCGGCCGGCGTGTTCCGGCTTCAGACCACGTGCCCGGCGTGCCGTGGGGCGGGGAACGTCATCCGTGAGAAGTGCCCGGCGTGCAGCGGCCAGGGCGTTACCGAGGAGCAGGTGGAGCGGCGGGTCACGATCCCCGCCGGCGTCGACAGCGACGTCCGCGTCCGCCTCGCCGGCGAGGGTGAGCCGGGTGGCAATGGCGGGCCGCCGGGCGACTGCTACTGCGTGATCGAGATCGAGGAGCATCCGTTCCTGGCGCGGGATGGCCGAGAACTGCACTGCGAGGTGCCGGTGAGCTTCACGCAGGCGGCCCTCGGGGCCACCGTGGACGTGCCGACGCTGGACGGGCCCAGGCCGCTGCAGGTCACTCGGGGCACGCAAAGCGGCGACGTGATCCGCGTCCGCGGCCTGGGGATGCCCGAGGTCCGTGGCCGCGGCGTGGGCGACCTGCACGTGCATGTCTGCGTCGAGGTGCCGAAGACGCTCTCGCCGCGGGCGGAGGAGCTCCTCCGCGAGTTGGCGAAGGAGGAGCAGGCCGCCGTGACGCCCAGGCGGTCTTCGTTCTTCAGCCGGCTTGCCGAATACTTCCAGGGCACCGAGACTGGTCAGCAGCGTAAGGAGCAGGCATCATGAGCGAAGACGAGTCCGTCGAGGGAGTCGAGCCATCCACAGCCTCCGAGGCGCGTGAGGCCGGCCCTGAAACCCAGGTCGCGGAGTTGCAGGAGCGACTGCTCCGCGTGCAGGCCGAACTGGAAAACTTCCGGAAACGGTCCCGTCGCGAATATGAAGACGCCCAGCGGTATCGCGAGATCGATGTGCTGCGCGACCTGCTTCCCGTGCTCGACAACGTGCTGCGGGCGATCGAGGCCTCGGAGAAGTCTGCTGACGTGGAGACACTGCGATCGGGCTTCCGGATGGCAGCCCAGCAGATCGAGAAACTGCTCGGTAGCCACGGCTGCCAGACGATCGAGACCGACGGGACCGCTTTCGATCCGGCAATCCACGACGCGATCCTCCAGCAGGAGGTGGCGGGCGTTGCGGGGGGCACGATCGTGGGCACGGCCAGCCGGGGCTACAAGCTTCACGATCGCGTGGTCCGGCCGGCTCAGGTGATCGTCGCAAAGGGAGGGTGAACGATGCCGACGTACGACTACGTCTGCGATGGCTGCGGGCACGCGTTCGAGCTGTTTCAGTCGATGACCGACGCGGTGAAGAAGACCTGCCCCGAGTGTGGCAAGAAAAAGCTGCGGCGCCTGATCGGCGCCGGCGGGGCGATCGTCTTCAAGGGCTCGGGGTTCTACAAGACCGACTACCGCAGCGACTCCTACAAGAAGGGCGCCGAGGCCGACAAGAGTGCGTCGGGTGGAGACGGCGGCAAAAAAGCCGACTCCGGTCCGAAGACGTCTGGCTCGGGCGAGGGCTGACGCATGCCCCTGTGTCCGGTGTGTGACGCGCCCGTCGACCTGTCGGCCACGCCCACGGTGCCCTTTTGCAGCGACCGGTGCCGGCTCATCGACCTGGGCCGCTGGCTCGACGAGGCATACGGCCTCCCAGATACGAAGCGGCCCGGTGACGAGGACGACGAGGCCGAGGCCTGACGGCCGTTTCGTGGTCGGCCTGGCAGATGTGACAGGCTGCACGCGGCGCCGTCGACTCGCCCCGCATATACTCCCCCACGCCATCCCGTCGCGGGACTATTGGCCCACGTGAGGAGCGCCTGCCCATGACCACGAGTCCGAACCCGTCCGGCACGATTGTGCACGAAATCCGTTGGAGCGACGCGCTGCCCTGGTGGCTGCTGTTCCGGGCGGCGGCCACCGCCTTCTCGCCGACGGTGATCCTGCTCGCCGCACTCGGTGCTGTGGCCACGTGGGCCGGTTGGTCGGCCTGCAATCAACTCGGCCTCGCCGGCGCCACGGGATTCGTCGACGTCGCCGCCCCCGTCGACGGCGGGCTCGTCCTCCCCGACGGACAGGGCAACATCATGACCCCGCTGGCTCCAAGCCGCGGAGCCACCCCATGGCTGCACGAACTCGTCCTCCGGCTTCCGCGGCCCCTCGCGGAACTCGTCGCCATGGTGAGCGTTCCCTTCCGCCCGTCGACCACCGGCCCTCAACTGTTCGGTGCCGCGGCGCGGCTCGCCTGGTTCGTGCTCGTCTGGTCGATCTTCGGCACCGGCATCACGCGGCACGTGGCGCTGAAACTGGTTGGTGAGGAGGCACCGGGGCCAGTTGGCGCGACCCTCTACGGCTCACGGAAGTGGCTGCCCGCATTCAACGCCGCGCTGTTCGTGATGGTCGGTATCCTCGCCTTGAGCATTCCCGGGGCGTTGCTCGGACTGGCGATGCGAACGGAGTTGGGCCTTGCGTTCGCGGGGGCCGTGTGGCCGCTGGTGCTGCTCGGCGCCGTGGTGCTCGCCATCCTCGCGATCGGCGTCGTCGCCGGCTGGCCGCTGATGGTGGCTGCGGTGGGCGTGGAGCGGGGAGACAGCTTCCAGGCCATCTCGACGTCGTTTTCCTACCTCTACCAGCGTCCGCTGCACTATGCCTTCTACGCGCTGGTGGCGCTCGCGGTCGCCGTGCCCGCCATCGCGGTGGCGAGCCTGTTCGCCGACGCCACGGGCACGCTGGCCATGTGGGCAGCCAGTTTCGGCATGGGTCACGAACGTACGGCGGCAGTGCTCGACGGCCTCTCGGGCGTCGGGAGCGAGGCCTCGCGCTGGGGCGTGAAGGCGATCGCCTTTTGGAGCCGCGGTTTGGCCCACCTGCTCTCGTCGTTCGGCTGGGGCTACTTCTGGGCGATCGCCACCGCCGCCTACATGCTGCTACGGCAAGACGTCGACGGTACCGAACTCGACGAGGTGGTGATCGACGAGCCCGGCGAGTAG
>JBAXOU010000078.1:0-13395 GCA_037133115.1 Planctomycetota bacterium
CACAGGTTGAAAACCTGTGCTACGGGAGGCCTGTGCTACGGGGAACCCGTTCTATACGGACACCCGCTCCACCAGCCGGATCGAGCGGAGCTGCTGGAGCACCTCCTTCATCGAGGCCGGCCGGTCGGACGGCTTCTTCGCGAGCATCTGGCGGAGATACTTGGCCGCACCGGTGGTGGCGAGCTTGTTGAAGGCGTCGACGGCCGGAACCGTGGCCGAGACGTGCTTGTTGAGCAAGTCGTTCGTGTCGGCCCCCGTGTAGGGCGGCCGGCCCGCGATCAGTTCGAAGATCACGCAGCCGAAGGAATAAATGTCGCTCCGCGCATCGAGCGCCTCGCCCCGAATCTGCTCCGGCGACATGTAGCTTGGCGATCCCTGGGCGGGCGTCTTGCTTCCAAGCAGCTTGCCAAGGAAGCCCGACGACTTGGCCGCGATTGCGAGGTCGATCAGCTTCACCTGGCCATCGGCGGCCGCCAGCACGTTGTCAGGCTTCACGTCGCGATGCACCCAGCCGCGGGCATGCATGTGGTCGAGGGCGAGCGCCGTCTCCGTCACGATCCGCTGGAGCTTGGGCACGAGGTGCTCAACGCCAGCCGCGACCTGCTTCTTCAGGTTCGGCGCGGGAAACAACTCCATCACGAGATGCGGCAGCCCCCCCTCCTCGGAAAGCCGGTCGATCTTGATGATCGTGGGGTGGTCGAGTGACGCGGCCACCTTAAGCTCGTGCTCGAGCAGCTTCCGCTGGCCCGCGTCGTTCGCCATCGACGGCACGATCACCTTGACGGCGACCTTCTTACGGGCCTTCGTGTCGAGCCCCTCCCACACCTGGCAGTATTTGCCGAGGCCAATCTGCTGGACGAGCCTGACGGGGCCGAGTTGTTCGGGGATCGCGGTCATGATCGGGTGCGGTGCGAGGGTTCGGACACGGTCGTCGTCGGCCAGTCATGCCCGAGGTCGATCGCCACGAGCACGAGCCCCTCCGGCGGCGCCGTCGGACCCGCGGTGGGCCGACTGCGGGCTGCCAGCGCCTCCCCGAGCCATTCGGGAGATCGCTTTCCCGCGCCGACCAACACCAGCGAGCCGGCGATGATCCGGACCATGTTGTACAGAAATCCGTTCCCCTCGACCTCGATCCAGACTTCCGCCCCCGCGGCGTCCGTGGCCAGCGGCGGTCGAAACACCTCGAGAGAGTGGATCGTGCGAACCTTCGAGAGCCGCGTGGAAGGCAGGGTCTCGAAGCTCGTGAAGTCGTGCTCGCCGATGAGGGCCGTGGCCGCCTCTCGCATCCGTTCCTCGTCGAGCCGGCCCCGCCAGTGCCAGACGAGGTGCCGATCGAGCACCGGCCTCCAGGATGCGTCGTGGATCCGGAAGCGATACCGCTTTCGAATCGCGGCCGTCACCGGGTCGAAGTCGGGCCCCACCTCCCTCCCCTCGCGAACGGTGATGTCGCGAGGCAGCGTCGCGTTGAGCGCCCGCACCCAGACGCCGGCGGCGTGGCCGCTCGTCGAGGTAAAGGCCACCACCTGGTCGAGGGCGTGCACGCCGGCGTCGGTCCGGCTCGCCCCTTTCAGCACGAGTTCCTCACCCGACACCTCGCGGATCGCCGCGGCGAGAGTCCCCTGCACCGTCGCCTGGTTTGGCTGCACCTGCCAGCCCGAGTACCGCGTGCCCTCATAGGCGAGTCGAATCGCGATCCGTCGGCCGACGACCGCGGACGCGTCAGCGGGCACCGGCGGCGAACTCATGACCGGCCCGAGTGCCCTGCCCCCTTCAGTCCGTGCTTCGCCAGATACTCGGCGATCTGCACGGCGTTGGTGGCAGCGCCCTTGCGGAGGTTGTCGGACACGCACCAGAGTGCGATGCCGTTGGGGCACGAGATGTCTTCGCGAATCCGGCCCACGAACACCTCATCGCGGCCGCTGGCCGTCCGCGGTTGCGGATACCGCTTGGCCGCGAGGTCATCCTCGACCACGATGCCGGGAAATCCAGCGAGCAACTTCCGAGCCTCGTCGGCAGTGAGTTTCTTTTCGGTCTCGATCAGGATCGACTCACTGTGGCCGTTGGCCACCGGCACGCGAATGCAGGTGGCGCTGATCGCGATCGATTCGTCGCCGAGGATCTTTCGCGTCTCGAGCACCATCTTCATCTCTTCGCTGGTGAACCCGTTGGGTCTGGGCGAGCCGATCTGCGGAATCAGGTTGGCAGCGATCCGGTGCGGGAAGACCTGGTTTGTCTCCGGCTCCTTGCCCAGCCAGGCGGTGGTCGCCTGCTCGAGTTCGCGGGTCGCGGCCAGCCCCGCGCCGCTCACTGCCTGGTAGGTGCTGACGATCACCCGCTTTACGCGGGCGGCGTCATGCAGCGGCTTCATCACCATCACCATCTGCGTGGTGGAGCAGTTCGGGCTGGCGATGATCCCCTTGTGGGTCGCGATCGCCTCCGGGTTGACCTCCGGAATGACGAGCGGCACCTCGGGGTTCATCCGGTAGAAGGCGCTCTCATCGACGACGACGGTGCCCCGCTCCACCGCCCACGGCACAAACTCGGCCGCGATCTCGTCGGGCGTGCTGCCGATCGCCACATCGACGCCCTTGAAGGAATCGGGCGTGAGCACCTCGACGTCGTGGGTCATGTCACCGACGCGGACCGGCGTGCCGGCGGAACGAGCTGACGCGAGCAGCTTGAGCCGCTTCGCGGGAAACTTCCGCTCCGCGAGCAAGTCGAGGATGATGCGGCCCACGGCGCCCGTGGCGCCGACAACGGCGAGCGTGTCGATCATGGATGGTCCGAAGGGGTTCCTGGGAGAATGTCGGGCGAATCGGGGTTCCGGAACGTGAACGGTCGCAGCAGGCTCTCGAACGTGGTGGCCGAAACGAACGCCAGGTTGGCGGCGATCATGGCCAGGCCAAACTCCATCATGCCCATGGCGAGCCCGATCCCCAAGTGGACCAGCACCGCCATCGCGAGGCAAAGCGGCCGCGTCAGCCGCGGCCAGACGAGGGCGGCGTAGGTTGCCTCCCACCAGAGAGTCGCCAGAGTCAGGGCGTTGACGACGAGCGGGTGACCCGCGAGCCCCCGGAGGTCGAGCGTGCGGTAGCGGTCGTTGGCGATCGCCCCCCAGAGGGCTGTGCCCTCCCACCAGCTCGCCCCGAAGAGTTTTCCCGCGCCGGAGAAGCAATAGACCACGCACAAATGCACCTGCAGCAACCGCAGGGCGATGCCAGCCCGGACCGAGGACTCCCCTCCCCTGCCCTGCCCCGGCCCGGCGAGCAGGCGGTCGACCGACATCCTTGCGCCGCTCGGGCCGATCACCAAAGGCACGAGTAGCATGCCGAGCGTGTCGTCGAGACCGAAGACATTCAGCGGCGCGCGATTCGCGGCGCTGACGAGACCGAGAAACGAGACGAGGGCCGCCAGCGGGGTCGCCAGGCCGATCGTGAGAAGGATCGCCGCCACGAGCGAGATGCCGGCGACCACCCGAATCATGGTGGGCGACGACGCGACGAAGTAGCCGCTCCACTGCCAGGGCTGGTCGTTCATCCGCCAGACCTGATCGGGCCGCAGCCAGCCGCGATCGCCGAAGAAGGCGTCGGCGTCGAGCAGCCAGACGACGCACGACCAGGTGAGGATCAGGCCGGTGACGATCCGGATCACGGCGAGCGGAAGCGGATCGGCCGGCGTGAACCAGAACGCGTTCCACGCGGCGACCCACTCGGCGAGCCAGCCGCGGCTCACCAGGACCGGCGCCGGCGGCTGGGCGGCTGACCGGCTGACGGTGCGGCGGGCGGGCAGGGAGCGGACGGTGGTCATCGTGGCGGCTCCGCCCAGGCGTAGGAGCCAAGCGGTGTGACCGCGTCGGCATACGTGCCGCTGGCGAGCACCTCGCCGGGATCGGGCAGATAGTGCTCGACCGTCTCGAGCGTGACGCTCAGCCCGCCCTCACGCCGCAGCAGGTTCGTCGCCACGCCCTTCACGAGCGGCTGCCAGTCGCGCTTCGCCCGCTCGCGAATGTCTGCGGGCGCATCGGCCAAGGGGACGAGCGCCGAGATCTTCTCGCTCACCATGAAGCGGCGGTGGTAGAGCAGCCGCGGGCGGTCGAGGGCTTCGTCGGGAATCCGACCGGACCGCGTGGAGCCGTCAGGCATCGTCATCGTCCAGCGAATCGTGTGGCCGGGGCCGGGGTTTGGGGCGAAGAACCGGTAGCCGTGACCGAGATAGAGCGCCCCCACCAGCGGCCGCAACGGCTGCAGGATGCGGCTCGCCAGTTCGCTCGCCGGCGCGGGCCCCGCCAGCGGCGGCACGATCACGGCCGCGAGGTAGGCGAGGATCGCCACCGAGGCACAGCCCCGGGCCACGGGCGACCACCGGCTCGCGTTTGACTCGGGGAACTTCATGGACACCGCAACCTCTTTCGACCACAGGGAGCATCGGACCGTTCGACCGGCTCGCTCCACTGCCGCTCACGGCAACCCTAGGTCGCGTTTTTCCGGAAGGACGCGCGGCGACGGCACAGGTTGAAAACCTGTGCTACGGGCAGAACACAGGTTGAAAACCTGTGCTTCGAGGGGGCGAAAATCCCGGTCATGCGGGTCATGCCGCCAGCCACGCGGCCGTCCGCAAACGAAAATCCCCGCGTGGCACGGGGCCACGCGGGGATCTCGTGAACTCGATCGTTCCGATCCGCGGCTCAGTTGAGCGACGCGGTCGTCTCGGCCGACGCCGTGCGGGCGGCGGGGTCGAGCACGAGGTCAACGACGTCGCCAGCGGCGAGGTCGATCACCTTCGAAACCGTCCGCTCCTGGCCGTCGACGACGGTCGCGACGCGGATCTCGTAGCCCTTCCAGGTCTTGCCAGCCGGGAGGCTCGAGGTCTCGAACGTCCGCACGTCGCCCGTGGAGGCGGTGGCGCTGCCGGCGAGCCAAACCTTCGCGTCGACCGGCACGCGGAGAGTGACGCTCGTCTTCGGGGCCTCGACAGCCGCGTTGAACGAGACGCTCGACCGCTGACCGGCGGTCAGCGAAACGACCTTCGTCGTCTCCTTGCCGGCGTCGGTCGCCATCCGCACCACAAACTCATACTTCTGGCCGGCAGTCAGGCCGCGCGACAGGTAGCGGCGAACCGCGCCCTGCGAGGTGGTCTTCGTGCCGTTGACATACACCGTGGCGTCGGCAGGCACCTCGACCACGAGCATCGCGCCGTCGGCCGGCACGGTCTCGCGGGACGTGGAGTCGAAATCACCGGGCACTGCCGAGGGCGTGCCGATGATCTCGCCGCCGACCATCGACGGGGTCTCGTTGATCACGCGGTATGACTCGATCGGCATGGCCGAGGAGTAGCCCTCAACGGAGGACGAGCTGGAGTAGCCGCCATACGAACCACCGTAGGACCCGCCGTAGGAGCCGCCCGACGAACCGCCCGACGAACCACCGGAGGAGCCGTAAGACGACGAGTAGCTGCCGCCGGATGAGCCACCCGACGAACCGTAGCTACCACCGGACGAACCGTGGCGAGCCGCACGCATCGCACGCTTGTAGGCGTGGTGCGAGCCAGCGCTGCCGCCCGACGAGCCGTAGGAGCCGTACGTGCCGTAGCCGCCACCCGACGACCCGCCGCTGAACGAGCCCGAGCTGCCACCGGACGAACCGCCCGAGCTCCCGCCGGACGAACCGCCCGAAGAGCCACCGGACGAGCCCGACGAGCCGTAGCCACGATAGCGGTGGTGCCAGCCGGCCTGCACGTCGCAGGTCGCCGCGGCGACCGCGACAAACGAAACCAATCCAGCGATTCGAATCCAGCGACGCTGCGACACCATGTCGGTGAAACTCCCGAGTTATTTCGCGTTAATGTTGAGGCCAGCCCCGAAACGGTTTCAGGCACCATGCCGTTATGCTGAGCAAACATAGTTTGCCGGTTAGGCAAATCAAGGATTCTGGGGAAGATATTCCGTCGGATTTTCTAACCCGCTGGGGATGGCCGACCTCAGAAATCTGCTGCCGCCGACCGCAGAAGGGGAGCAGCATGGGAGATGAGGCCGAAAACCTCTGTTTTTCAAGGGTCGTCTGCCGGGAAGAGTGTTCACCGCGACTCGCCCTCCAGGCCCACGGCGTCGACCTCGAAGGTGCCGGTCGCACCGGCCATGCCGACCATGAGACTGCCCTCCCTCGCCCATACCGGCACGTCGATCCGGTGATCCACGTCAGTCCAGGCGAAGTCGCCGGTCCAGGGACCCACGATCGCTGTCGATGACCGGCGGCGATCCGCGTCGAGAAATCGGACCGCAAAACAGGGCCGTTCGTCCGGAGTGCGTCCGGCAATCACGCCGCTGCTGCACACCTTCGCGCGGATGCGGAGGCTCTGAACCTTCGCGCCATCCACGGCGAAGCCCTGAAAGATCTGTGCCGGCCGGCCGGGCTCGGAGTTGTGAAACCGAAGCGCGCGACTCCCCTGCCCTGCCCCATCGCTGACCACCTCGCACTGCCGGCCGTAGTACCAGGCCGCCGGCAGCCTTCCGCCTTCGATGAGCTCCTCGAAGCCGCCGTTCTTGACCGACGGGCGACCGCCGTCGGGCTGCACGCGTCGCGACTCCTCGGCGGCGCCCGTCATCGGCACGAACAGCGTCGGCTCGATCGTCTCGCGAACCAGTTCAGCACCGCGGCGGGTGATCCTCACGAGCCTCTGCTCGAACCGCTCGCCGACTGGAATCATCATCCGGCCACCGTCGGCAAGTTGGTCGAGGAGCGGCTGCGGAACGTCCTCCGGCGAACAGGTGACGATGATGCCGTCGAAGGGCGCGTGCTCCGGCCAGCCCTGGAAGCCGTCGCCGGCCTTCGTCACGACGTTGTCGTAGCCGAGGCGATCGAGAGTATGGCGGGCCTTCTCTGCAAGTGGCTTCTCGATCTCGATGGAATAGACCGTCTTTACGAGCGGCGCAAGAACCGCCGCCTGATAGCCGCTGCCCGTGCCGATCTCGAGCACCCGATCACCGGGCCGCGGTTGCAACTGCTCGGTCATCACCGCCACCACCAGCGGCCCTGAGATCGTCTGCGCCTCGCCGATCGGCAACGCCATGTCGAGGTAGGCCTTCGCCCGCTGCGCAGCCGGCACGAACTCGTGCCGCCGCGTGATCCGCATGCTCTCCAGCACCCGTGGATCGGTCACACCGGCGGCTGCGATGTCGTCGCGGACCATCCGCTCTCGGGCGGTGACGAAGCTGTCGACCGGGGCAGCGACGGCGGCCCCGCAGGCCAACGCCACGATCGTTGCGAAGGCCGCAGCGACTCGACGCATCACGCCTCCCATCGCCGCCATCCGGGCGGGGTTCACCGCTTGGGGCCAGGCTGACTGCCGACGAGTTCGATTTCGAACACCAGCACCTCGTTGGGCTCGATCGTGGGGGGCGAACCCTCGTCGCCGTAGCCCATGGCCGGCGGGAGGTGGATCCGCCACTTCGAGCCGGTCTTCATCAGCGGCAGCGCCTCCTGCCAGCCGGGAACGACACCGCGCAGCGGAAACTGCGCCGGCGGCCCCGCCGGATCGGTGCCATCGAACCGCGTGCCGTCGATGTGCGTGCCGGCGTAATGAGCCGTGACCACGTCGTCAAGGGTCGGCTGCGGCCCCGTTCCTTCCTTGAGAACCTCGTAGAGCAACCCGCTCGGCAACGCCTTCACGGAGGGCTCGGCCGCCTTCTTCTTGAGATACTCGGCCCCCTTCGCCAGGTTGGCCTTCGCCGCGGCCTGCATCTTCTCGACCATCTCGCGTTGCTTCTGTCGCATCAGCGCCTCGAGGCCGGCGAGCGCCGCGCGAAACTTCGGCTCGTCAAGACGCGGTTGCTTGCCCGAGACCGAGTCGGCGAGGCCCGCCGCGAGCCCGGCCGGATCGACGGGCGACCCCATCTGCTGCTGCTCGGCGAGGATCTGCTGCCCGATCCGGAAGCCCATCGCGTAGCCCATGTCATCGGCCGATGCCTGCGGCCCCGCGACCGGCGGCACCGCCAGTGTCTCGACCGTGCCCTGCGCGATGACGAGTCGGCACGCACACGCCCCGATCACGATCACGACACCCAACCACGATGGACTCCGCATGACGATCTGGCTCCCTCGTTTCATGGCACGACCGATCCGGGCACCCGCGGGGATGCCGCCATGGCGGAGAATAGCAGAAGCCCCCGCCCGCGTGCCGCTCAGGAATCCCCGGCCGGCCGCGCCAGGGTGCCGCGGGTGAGCTCCAGGAAGGCCGTCTCCAGATTGACCTCCTGTTCGCGAAGCGACACGAGGCCGTGACCCTCGGCGACCAAACGGGCGGCCAGCGCCGAGCCGTCCGGGATACCGTCTGCGAGCGCCACCACCACCTCGCCATCCTTGACGGTCACCGCCGCCGACTCGGAACACCGCTCCAACGCCTTCGCCGCCGCCTCGGGAGATCCCACCACTCGGATGCGAACCGTCGGCCGACCGCGGACCTGAGCGAGCAGGTCCTGCACGTTGCCGCACGCCAGCAGCCGCCCGTACTCGATGATGCCCACGCGATTGCAGATGTCGGCCAACTCCGGAAGGATGTGGCTCGACACCAGGATCGTCTTGCCCATGCCCTGGAGTCGCTTGAGCAGGTTCCGCATCTCGATCCGCGCGCGGGGATCGAGGCCGCTGGCCGGTTCATCGAGGAGGAGCACCTGCGGATCGTGCAGCAGCACGCGGGCGAGGCCGAGCCGCTGGGTCATGCCCCGCGACAGGCTGGTGACCAGTTCGTCCCGCTTGGCGACGAGGTCGACCAGTTCCAGCGACCGCTCCGCCACCTGCCGCCGCTGCGGGCCGTCAATCCGGTAGGCGGCCGCAAAGAACTCCAGGTATTCGATCACCCGCATGTCGTCGTACACGCCGAAGATGTCGGGCATGTAGCCGATGGCGCGGCGAATCTCGCGGGGGTGGGTGTAGATGGAGTGGCCGCAGACGTAGGCCTCACCCCAGGTGGGCGAGAGCAGCGTCGAGAGGATACGAATCGTGGTCGTCTTACCGGCGCCGTTGGGGCCGATGAAGCCGAACAGGTCTCCCTGCTCCAACTTCAGCGTGAGGGATTCGAGCGCGAAGAAATCGCCGTACTTCTTGGTCAGGTCGATCGTTTCGATCATGGAACAGCCTCCGCGGCGAGGGGGATCACGATCCGGCAGAGCGTCGGAGCGGCGGCCGAGGTGGGCAGCGGGCCGGCGGCGCCGCCGACGTCCCAGCGGGTCGTCGGCACCTCCGCCGCCACGGTGCCGACGAGCACGGCCCGATCGACGGCGAGCAGCGGCGAGAGATCGAGGCGGCCGAGCCGGCCCGCCTCGAGACCGGTGTAGGCCGTGCCTCCCGCGGCCCCCTGGAACGCCGCCACCTCGATGATTCGGGCGACATCGGCGTTCGTCGGATCCCACGTCATGCCGGCCTCGCGATCCTTGGCGGCCGCGCGGCGGGTGAGGGCGCTGGCCAGCGACCGAGGCCCCCGGCCGGTCGCGGTGTCGTAGCGATCGCCGGGCCGGAGCGTGCCCACGTCGTAGAGCCAGCCGGCGTGAAGCAGTCGGCAGTTTTCGATGGCGAACGGCAGGTGGTGCGACACGGCACCGGCCAGCGTGGCCTGCGAGGTGAGGGCGAGCGAGGAGGTCACCACCGGCACGTCGGCGCAGCCCGACCATTCCGCCTCGAAGAGCCTGCTCGCCGCGGCGGCAACGGGCACGTCTTCGAGCGCGGCGAGCGAACCGCCGTAGCTGTAGTCGGCCGCCGCCAGCGACGGATGGGGAACGACGGCATCGAGTCCGCCGAACCCGCGGCCCGCCACACCCCACCAGGTGACGGCTGCCTGGCGGTCGGCGCAGGCCGTGCCCGTCGCCGGCTCCACGGCCACGTCGAGCGTGTCGTTTTCCGGCGAGAGAACGGCGAGCCACGACGTCCCGCGAATGTGTCCGCTTCCGGCGTCGACGTCGATCACATCGGCGGTGTGGGCGATCGCCTCGCGACCGCCGCCCCATCGGCCCTTCAGGCCCCACGCGGCAGCCGTAAAACCAGCCGCGAGGATCGGAAGCGTGAGCCAGGCAATCCACGGTCGCCCCTGCTTCGAGACGAACCACCAGTCGAGTGGATAGAGACAGAGCACATAGAGCAGGCCGAGTCCGGCGAGCACTTCAAAGGGAACGGGCGATACCTTGCGGCCATGAGGTGCCTGATCGGCCGACGTGGCGGTGGCTGGGAACGTGTCGAGGGCGGCATGCAACTGGCCTGCCAGATCGGGCATCCCAGATCGTTCGGAGGACCGTTGATCGAGTCCGCCTCGCGATCGCCCGCCGAGCGCCGCGGCCAGGAGCGTGTCGCAGCCCGACCAGCCGCGCAGCGGTTCGCCGTCGAGATCGAGGCCGAGCCAGGTGACGGTGCCAAGTCCGCGGGCACAGCGGGCGACGATCGGACCGCCGCCCGCCTCAACCGCCGACACCAGCACGACGCCCGAGATCGGCCCCACAAACCGCGGCACCGGCACCCCGTCGGGTGGCACGCGATCGACGAGTCCGCCGGACCGCGCGTAGGCCTCGACCGGCCCGAGGCGCCTGAGGCGCACGATCTTTTCGAAGGTTCCTGGCAGCCAGTCGGATACCGGGGATCCAATCGCGGCCACCTCCGCGGCCGACGCCCCGCAGACGAACACGAGACTGCCGCCGTCCCGAACCCAGGCATCGATTCCCGCGCGGACGTCGGGCGGCAGTCGGGTGGCCGCGCTGCCGCTGATGACGATGGCGTCGACGGCATCAAAACTCCGCCGCGACGCGGTCGCGGCATACGGCGGCGTGTCGGTCATGACCACCGTGGTGCTCCCCCGATCGCGGTCGACCAACCGGGCGGCTCTGGGGACGGGAGGCAGGTCGCCATACGCAACGATCACGTGGTCGGTCGACAGGATCGGATCGACCAGCCGGTCTTCCGTCGTCGTGGTTGCACCTCCGCCAGGACTGGCCACGTCGACGCGATAACGGCCCGACGGCCGACCGAACCGCACGCACAGCCGGGCTTCGACGCGATCGCCCACCTGCGCAGCGAGGGCGGCCGGCGATCGGACCAGTTGGCCGTCGTCGTCCTCGGCCCAGACGCGGACTTCCTGCCCGGCCTCGAGCCCGCCATCCATAGCGGACACCACCAGCGGTGTCCACGACCCGATCCGCCAGCGACCGCCGAAGCCTGCCGCCACGTCGAGCCGGCCGGGCTCCGCTCCATGCGTCGGCAGGCCGCCGCCAGCGAGCATCAGCATCAGCGCCGCGACCAACGCACCGGGCCACGACCCGCGCCGCCAGTTCATGGCTTCTCCGCGTCGGGGCAGGTGCAGACGAACTGGCCGCATCCCGGACAGCCGGTACCGTATTTGCGACGGACGGCGTCGTCGAGATCGACGCCGACGACGTTGGCGATCGTCACCAGCCAGGCGAGCACGTCGGCAAACTCGAGCGCCTGCTCCTCGTGCGTGCCGCTGCGGAGGGCCGTGGCGAGTTCGCCGATCTCCTCCGTGAGCCACATGAACGTACCCTCGACGCCCCGCGAGGCGTCTTTGTCGTGGTACATGGCGCGGATCAGGTCTTGAAACTCCCGCAGCGTCATCGTGGTGGTGGCTCCCGGTAGGTCGGTCGGCGATCGGGCATGGCGAGTCTACAAAACCCCGTCACCGCCGTGCGGCCGGTGGAGTGGGTGCCGGCCGCCCTGCCGCCGGCTACGATGAGGGGCTCCCCGGCACGCTGGATTTCCCATGACCACGCCCCGCCCGATCCGCATCTTCGACACCACGCTCCGCGACGGCGAGCAGTCGCCTGGGGCGAGCATGAACCTCACCGAGAAGCTGGAGGTCGCCCAGGCGCTCGTGCAGCTCGGGGTGGACGTGATCGAGGCCGGCTTCCCGATCGCATCGCCGGGCGACTTCGAGAGCGTGCGCGAGATCGCAAAGGTGGTGAAGGGCTCGGCGGTCTGCGGCCTGGCCCGCTGCAACGACGCCGACATCGACCGGGCGTGGGAAGCGCTCAAGGCCGCGGAGCAGCCCCGGATCCACGTGTTTCTCGCGACCAGTTCGATCCATCGTGAGTTCAAGCTGCGGATGACCGAGGCGGAGGTGCTCGCCCGCGCCGTCGCTGGTGTGACGCGGGCCCGGGGCCACTGCGCCGACATCGAGTTCTCGCCCGAGGACGCGGCCCGCACCGAGATCGACTTCCTCTGCCGCGTGGTCGAGGCGGTGATCGCCGCGGGCGCGACAACGGTGAACATTCCCGACACCGTCGGTTACGCCACGCCCACGCACATGCACCGCGTGATCAAGAGCCTGGTGGACCGCGTGCCAAACATCGACAAGGCGGTGATCAGCACCCACTGCCACGACGACCTCGGCCTCGCCGTGGCCAACAGCCTGGCGGCCGTCGAGGCGGGCGCCGGCCAGATCGAGTGCACGATCAACGGCCTCGGCGAGCGGGCGGGCAACTGCTCGCTCGAGGAAGTGGTGATGGCGCTGCGCACGCGGGGCGACTACTACCAGTGCTCCACGCGGATCATCACGCAGAAGCTCGTGCCGACCAGCCGGCTGGTGGCCACCATCACCGGCATCAAGGTGCCGCGAAACAAGGCGATCGTGGGCAAGAACGCGTTTGCCCACGAGTCGGGCATCCACCAGGACGGCATGCTCAAGGAGCCGCGCACCTACGAAATCATGCGACCGGAGGATGTGGGACTGGAGCGAACCGACCTCGTGCTCGGCAAGCACAGCGGCCGGGCGGCGCTCGCCGACCGGGCGAAGGCGCTCGGCTACCAGCTCACCCCGGAGCAACTGCAGACGGTCTTTGAGCGGTTCAAGCTGCTCGCCGACCGCAAAAAGGAGATCTACGACGGCGACATCGCGGCGCTCTGCGAGCAGGAGTTCTCCGCCCTCCCGGAGCAGTTCGTCTACGAGGGCTACACCCTCACGAGCGCGTCAGGGGCGGCTCCAACCGTCACGCTCCGCGTGCTCCAGGACGGCCAGCCGCAGTCGGCGACGATCACGGCCGGCGACGGCCCGATCGACGGGATCTTCCTGGCGATCGAGAAGCTGACCGGCATCACGACGGTCTGCCGCGACTTCCGCGTGCAGGCGGTGACGGTGGGCAAGGACGCGCAGGCCGAGGTGACGGTTGAACTCGAGCACGCGGGCCAGGTGCAACGGGGCCGCGGCGTCTCCACCGACTCACTCGAGGCATCGGCAAAGGCGTTTCTTGCCGCCACGAATCGGCTCGCCCTCGGCGGCGGCCCGCGCCTGCATCCCCAACGGGCGTGAGCGTCGGGCCGCGCAGGTTGAAACCCTGTGCAGCGGATGTGGTCCGGAGCGTAGGTTTTCAACCTGCGCTGCCCCATGACACAGGTTGACAACCTGTGCTAC
>JBAXOU010000079.1:0-13365 GCA_037133115.1 Planctomycetota bacterium
GGCCGCGCGGAAGCGTTCGAGGTTGCGGCGGATCGTGACGTTGTGCGGCTCCTGCCGGACCGCGAGGAGTTGTGTCCGCTCCGCGCCGGCCGCATCGCCGGCCGCAGCTCGGCAGTGGGCCATCGTGTCGAGGTAGCTCGGGCTATCGAAGGAGAGCTCCAGCGACCGCTTCGAATACCGCAGCGCCTTGCCGACGTCGCCCTCGGTGTTGGCCGCGAGCCAGGCGTATTCGTTGTAGCCGTTGGGGTCGTCGGGGACCGCCTGGATCTCCTCGTCGATCTGCTCGAGCGCCTTCGTCACCCGCGCTGCCGCATCGGCCCGCTGCGCGGGATCGTCGTCGCCCAGCCGATACCAGGCAATCAGGGAATCGACATCCTTGGGATGGGCGGCGAGTGATTCCTCGAGCCGGCTGCGAGAGGCCGCCGGATCGCCGTGGCTCGCCGCATCGCAGGCCACGAAATAGAGCATTCGCGACCGTATCGCTCGTGGGTCGCGCTCCAGTCGCATCAGAATCTGGTTGATGTCGTCGCCACCGCGGCCGTCGAGCACCACGCGAAGCATTGCCGCGGCCTCTCCGTCGCGACCGTGGTCGTGAAGGAACTCCGCCCCGATGACGCCCGCCAACGCGAGTTCACCGAGGGGTGACGTCTTGTCGTCCACGATCGCGCGATACTCCCGCAGCGACCAGTCGGGCGCGCCCCAGCGGGCCAGCAGCATGGCGGCCTGCAGCCGCCGGCTGAGTTCGCCGCCGTCGCCGAGAGCGGCCGCCGCCCGGTCGGCCAGATCAACGGCAACCGCCTCGTCGCCCATGCGGCGGTGCGCCACTGCCGCGGCATATGCCACCAGCGGAGCGAACGAGTCGCCGCCAGGCGCGACTCTCTCCGCCAGCAGGCTCGCCGCCTGCGGCACGCCGTGATCCGAAAGCCAGGCGAGTTCGTTGGCGAGCAGGTCGTCTTCTGCAGCGGATCCGTGGCAGGCGTCGAAGAGTCGCGCCGCCTCGGCGACCGCGGCGTCGTGGCGGCCCGCGGCGGCGAGCAGTTCCGCCAGCACTCGGCGGAAGATGCGGGTTGTCTTGGCGTCGCCGAGCGTGCCGTCACCGTCGTCGCCGACTGGGATGCGGGCCGCCCCTTCGCCGGACCGCTCCAGAAGCCGCACCGCCGCGATCGCCTCGTCGACCGCGGCGGCCGACGGCGCGGCCGAGCAGTCGATCAGGGCCCGCACCAGTCGCGCCGTTGGGCGGCCGCTTGGGCCGATGCCCGATGCGATCCGGGGGGCGATCTCTGTCCAGACCGGATCGTCGGGATGCCACTCGCGGGCAAGGAGTGCCGCAGCAATCCGGGAGCCCGCGGTCGTTCGCTCGAGCCGCACGATCCGCGCCAGCGGCTCGATTCCCGCGTCGTCGTCGAGCCGCAGAAGCCGGTGCATCAGGTTGACGCGGGCGTCGAAGTCGCCGCGGCTGTAGCGGTCGAGCATGCTCGTCACCGCTGGCGAATCGGTGGCCGAGGCGATGGGCAGCGCTTCGACGAGCCAGCGCGCCTTCAGCGCCACTTCGAGGTCGTCGCTCGATTCCGCGGCGGCGAGGAGTGCGTCGGCGGCATCGGCGCCGATCGCGGCGAGCTTCCCCGCGGCTCCCTCACGAACCGCATACTCGTCGTCGCCGAGCTGGCCGATCAGGTCCGCAATGGTCGCGGTGTCGCCTGCATCCGCGCACGCACGGTGGCCCGCCAATGCCAGGAGGCACGAGACCACGACGAACGCCCTCGCGAGTGCCAATGGCCGCATGCGGAAACCCTCGCGGACAGATCAGGCCGACACCCGATGAGTGCCCCACTGAAGCCTATGGCTCCGGACCAAGCCTGGGCAAGCAGGGGGTCGCAGATGGCAAGCGGAAAAAGGTGACAGCCACCGTTTGTCTGAAGACCCCGGCCTATGGCCGGGGCCACGTCGCCTTCGGCGACTGGCAAAGGGTGGCTGTCACCTTTTTCCCGCCCTACGTCGCGTCGGGCTCAATGCCCAGATCCCGGATCGTGACGAGCGCTTCCAGCGGTATCCCGCGGGCGGCGAGCGCCTCGCGGCCCCCGGCGAGCCGGTCGATCACCGCCACGAGCCGCTCCACCACGAGGCCAAACTCCTGCGCCCGGTCGATCGCCAGAAGCGACGAACCGCCGGTCGTGACAACGTCTTCGACGATCACTACCCGCTGACCAGGCTCCACCGGGCCCTCGATGTACTTCTGCAGGCCGTGGCCCTTGGCCTCCTTGCGGACCATGAAGCCCTTGAGCGGCAGGCCTGCCACGCCGGCCATGGTGACCACGGCTCCAGTCACGGGATCGGCGCCGATCGACATCCCGCCGACGGCGTGCGGCAGCGGCCCGGCCGCCTCGAGTCGGTCGAGGATCGCCCGGCCGACGAGCATCGCCCCGTGGGAATCGAGCACCACCTGCTTGGCGTCGAGATAGAAACTCGCCACCCGGCCCGACGCGAGTGTGAAGGTGCCTCGCTTCAGAGCGCGGGCGGCGACGAGGTCGATCAGGTCGCGGGAGCGTGATGCTGCTGGGTCGGCCATAGAGCAAAAGTATAAGGGGGGACGTACCATGTTTTTGACTCCCCTCACGCGGAACCTAGAATTCGACCGGTTTTCCATCCGGCCGGAGCATCTTCATGCGGCTCGGTTTTGCCCTCGTCCGCCGCGTTGCAGTCGCCGCCTGGCTCACAGCCTGCTCGCTGGCCGCACCGGCGGTGGCGGGCACCGTCATGGTGCCGGTCCGGCTGCCACTCACCGGCACCCGCGACACGCAGGTCGAGGCTGCCGTGCTCCGCAGCCTCGGACAGTTGCGCGACGCGGCACCGGAGCGGGGCACGCTCGTGCTGCGGTTTGACGCGGTCGATGGCGAGGCCGCGGGGGGCAGCGACTTTGGCCGCGCGCTCGAACTCGCCCGCTTCCTCGCAGACGACCGGCTCGCCGGTGTGAAGACGGTTGCATGGTTACCTGAGGGCGCGACGGGCCATGCGGTGCTCGTGGCGCTGGCGTGCGACGAGATCGCGATGCCCGCCCAGGCTGTGCTCGGCCCCGCAACCGGCGCCAGTGACCGGCCCGACGAGGCGGTGAAAACCGCGTATCGACTGACGGCCGCGCGGCGGCGGACGATACCGCCTGCGGTGGCCGAGGCGTTTGCCGATTCGGCCGCCCGCGTGGTCCGTGCCTCGACCGACGACGGCGAGCAGTTCGTCGGTGAGCCCGAACTCGACGACCTCCGCAAGCGAGCTGCGGTCATCGACGTCGAACCGCTCCAGCCCTCGCCCCTCGCTTTCGACGGCCGCCGTGGCCGGGAACTCGGGTTTGTGAGGATCCTCGCCCGCTCGCCCGCCGAACTCGCCCGCGCAATCGGCGTTGCGGAGCGCGACCTGGCCGCCGATCCGGCGCTCGACGGTGGCTGGCGGCCGGCGCTCGTCTCGCTCACCGGCGCCGTGGGCCCCGAGGCGGTGGCGCGGCTTCAGGCCCGCATCGAGCGGGCGATCGCCGATGGCTCGAACTTCATCTGGCTGCGAATCGAGAGCGCGGGGGGCGCTCCCGAGCAGAGCCTGGTGCTCGCCAACTGGCTCTCCGGCCTCGATCCGACGAGCGTGAAGACGGTGGCCTACGTGCCGCGAGAGGCGCGGGGCGACGCGGCGCTGGTGGCCTTGGCCTGCGACGAACTCGTCATGCACCCTGGGGCCACGATCGGCGGCGAAGGGGCGGCGTCGATCGCGGGCCGGCGGGCCGACTCGATCGTGGCCGCCTGGCGCGGGGGCGTGGCAAAACTCCGCGACCGTTCCTGGTCGCTGCCGGCGGCGCTCGTGGTGCCAGGGATCACGGTCCACCGCGCGGAGGAGCAGGGCTCCGGCCGCATCGAATTCTTCAGCGAGGCGGAACTCGCCGCCCGCGCCGACCGCGACAGTTGGCGGCTGGGCCCCGTGATCGGCACCGGACCGTTCGCCCTCGACGGCCGCCGCGCCGAGGAACTCGCGATCGCGGCCCACGTCGTGGACGACGCCGAGGGCCTCCGGAAGGCCTATGGGATCGAGGGGCGGGTCGCGGTCGCGGAGCCGGGCTGGGCCGACCGATTGCTCGAGGCCCTCGCCAGCCCGAGCCTCGCCTGGCTCTTACTCATGATCGGTGCCGCCGGCCTCTACATCGAGCTCAAGACGCCCGGCATCGGGTTTGGCGGATTCGTGTCGATGGTGGCGTTCATCGTCTACTTCTGGAGTCAGTACCTCAACGGCACCTCCGGCTGGCTGGAGGTGATGCTGTTCATCGCCGGTGTGATCTGCGTGGCTGCGGAGATCTTCGTGCTGCCGGGCTTCGGCGTGCTCGGCCTCGGCGGAGGACTGCTCGTGATCGCATCGATCGTGCTTGCCAGCCAGTCGTTCGTCCTCCCGGTCAACGAGTATCAGATCCGGCAGATGCAGTGGTCGCTGATCGGGATCCTGGGGGCGGCGGCGGGCGTCGCGACGCTCGGGATTCTGCTGCGGCGGTGGCTGCCATCGACGCCGATTCTGCGGAACGTGGTGCTCGAGCCGCCCGCGGACGCGGGGCCCGATGACGCGATCGACGAACTCATCGGCCGCATCGGCACGACCACCACGCGGCTGGCGCCGGCCGGCAAGGCGCGGCTCGGCGACAGTGTGCGGGACGTGGCCAGTGATGGCCCGCTCATCGAGCCCGGCACGGCCGTTCGCGTGGTCGGCGTCCGCGGTGGCCGCGTGATCGTGCACCCGGTGGGGGACGCATGACGCCGCTGATGTGGGTGGCGGCGCTCGTGGTCGTGGGTCTCGTGGCGCTCGCGCTCGAGGTCTTCGTGCCGTCGGGCGGCGTGCTTGGCTTTCTGAGCGTGGTGGCCCTGGTTGCCGGTGTGGCGCTGGCGTTCGTCGAGCAGGGCCCGTGGTTCGGCACGGCCGTGCTCGCGGTCACATGCCTCGCCGTGCCCCTGGTGCTGGCGGTGGCCTTTCGGGTCTTTCCCGAGACACCCCTCGGCCGCCGCGTGCTGCCGCCTCCGCCGCGGCCAGACGAGGTGATGCCCGACGCCGACCGTCGCGCGGTGCTCCGGTCGCTCGTCGGCCGCCGCGGCCAGACGACGAGCGACCTGCTGCCCTGGGGAGATGTGGAGATCGACGGCGTCGACCACCAGGCCGTCAGCGAGGCCGGCCCGATCGCCCGCGGTGCGGCGGTCGAGGTAGTGGGCACCCAGGCGACGGCCCTCGTCGTCCGCGTTGCGATGGAATCACCGTCACGACCGTCACCAGCGCCGCGTCCGAGCGCCGTGCCACGGGACCTCGAAGAGGCCCTCGAGACCTTCGACTTCAACGCCCTCGATCAGAGCCAGGCCCCGGAAACCACGCGGCATCCCGGGCAACTTGACTCGCCCGACACCCCGAACAAGGCTTGACGGCTGCGGCGCTACGCCGCGATCGCCTGACCTAGGAGCCCACCATGCCCCTTTTCACCCTCATCGTGCTCGGCCTGGGAGTCTTCGCCCTCCTGGTCGTGTTCGCCGTGATGGCCCGATACCTGCGGCTCTGGGTGCAGTCGGTGGCGTCGGGAGCCGGCATCGGCCTGTTTGATCTCGTGGCGATGAGCTTCAAGAAGGTGAACCCCGCGGTGATCGTGCGGAGCAAGATCATGGCGGTGCAGGCCGGGCTCGGCGACTCCACCGGCATCACCCGGCAGGGGCTCGAGGCTCACTACCTCGCTGGTGGCCGCGTGCCGCTGGTGGTGCAGGCGCTGATCGCCGCCCACAAGGCCGGCATCCGCGAGCTCGACTTCAAGCGGGCTGCCGCAATCGACCTCGCCGGCCGCGACGTCCGCGAGGCGGTGCAGACGAGCGTCTACCCGAAGGTGATCGACTGCCCCGGCAAGAATAGTGGCCGCGAGTCGCTCGACGCCGTCGCCAAAAACGGCATCCAGCTCAAGGTGAAGGCTCGCGTCACCGTGCGGACGAATCTCTACCAACTCATCGGCGGTGCCACCGAGGAGACGATCATTGCCCGCGTAGGCGAGGGGATCGTGTCGGCGATCGGCTCCGCGGAGAAGCACTCCGATGTGCTCGAAAACCCCGACGTGATCTCGAAGACGGTGCTCGCCCGCCGCCTCGATGCCAACACCGCCTTCGAGATCGTGTCGATCGACATCGCCGACATCGACGTAGGCGCCAACATCGGCGCCCGCTTGCAGGCCGACCAGGCCGAGGCCGACACCCGCGTGGCCCGGGCGAACGCCGAAGGCCGACGGGCGATGGCGGTGGCGAAAGAGCAGGAAATGATCGCCGCCATTGAAGAAAGCCGCGCGGCGCTCGTGGAGTCGGAGGCCGAAGTGCCGAAGGCGGTAGCCGACTCGCTCGCGTCGGGCCAACTGGGAATCACCGACTACTACAAACTCCGCAATCTGCAGGCCGACACCGACATGCGGCGGAGCATTGCCACCGGGCCGATACCCGCCGTCGCCGGCGGCCAGTGACCCTCGTTGGGAGCAGCCTCGCCATGCAGGCCGTGGGACCACTTTTCGCCGCCGGCTTCGACTGGATCGAAGGCCTGCTGCCGCTCCTGTTCGTCATCTTCTGGATCGTGTCGCAGGTCGTAAACCTCGTGCGTCGCGTGGCGGGCGACGGCGGACGTCCCGCCGCGCCGCCTGTGCGCCCGCCGCGCCGCCCCGTGGCTGGCGAGCCGCCTGCTGACGTTCGTGTGGAACTCGAGCGGCAGATCGAGGAGTTCCTGCGGCAGTCTCGCGGCGGGAACCCGCAGCCGACTCCGGCGCCGCAACCGGCCGCGCAGCGGAAGCCGGAGCCGCGGCCGCAGCAACGTCCTGCCGTGCAGCGGTCGAACCGACCGCAGGCGGCGGGCACGTCGTCGGTTCGCCGCACGCCGCCTCCGCTCCCACCAAAGCCCGGGGCTCCTGCGCCCCGTCTCGGGGATCGTCCATACGCGCCGCTCGGCGAGGCAGGCGACGACATCATCGAGCACGTGAACGACGCATTCGCCCAGGATCTTGGTCACCGCGATTCGATGCTGTCGTCGCCGACGGCCGCGAAGCCGAAGGCGGTGGCCACAGGCGGCGTGGCCGACGAACTCGCCGTGGCGATCCGCGATCCGGCCGCGCTGCGGCGGCTGATCGTGATGCGCGAGATTCTCGACCGGCCCGTTCACCGCTGGGAGTGAGTGCAGCGAGGAGCCCGCAGGAACAGCCCGCGGCCTCACGGCCGGTCGGCTTCCACGACGCTGTATCGATGCGAGTCAGAAAGGCACACAGGTTGACAACCTGTGCTACTTCCTGAGTAGCTCAGGTTGTCAACCTGAGCATGCGGCCAGGACGCGGCCGCGGTTACCTTCGCCTTGCCGGTGCTGGCATCCGATGCTGGCGCGGCTCGCCGTGGCCCATCCCGCCCCCGCAGGTTCTCCCGTCTGCCCGCCGCGACGGGAAACCCTCGTTGCGAGGGGGGTTTGCGGGGCTTCGCCGGGGCGTTTCCCCGGGGTCTGGCGCGGATGGAATTCGAGGCTTGAGCGGTCGCCGCGGCTGGACTACAAGAGGTGCGGCAGGGTCGCTTCGGTGGCCCGAACGCAGCGCGTAGACGAGGACGCCCAAGCCTCGTCTACGCGCTTTTTTGGTGCCGAAGAATAGGGCCTGTGTCCAAGGATGGATGAGGCAGGCATGTCGTCGCTCCAGTTCAACGCGGTTGTGTTCACCGCGCCCGTGCGATTCGTCGCTGCCATCGCGCTGCTCGTCTCCTCGGCCTCAGCGGCCGATGACGCGGCGGTGCTGCCCGTCACGGTCACCGTGGCCGCCGACCACGCCTACCTGAGGTGTGGTGCGGGCGACGATTACTATCCGACCGAACGGCTCTCCGTCGGCACCGAGGTCGAGGTCTGGGCGGTCGATGCTTCGGGCTACTGCGCCGTGCGTCCTCTCCGGAGCAGCTTCAGCTGGATGCTGGCCCGCGATGTGCAGGCCGAGTCAACCGGCCACGAGGGCGCCGCCAGTGGCGGTCGCACCACCGGCGTGGTGGTGACCGACGGTGCCGTCGCCCGCGTCGGGTCGCAGCTCAATGACCTGCGGCACGTCACGCAGGTCGCGCTCGAGGCCGGCGAACGCGTCACCATCATGGAACATGTGCAGGTCGCCGGGGGTCGCCATGCAGGTGCTTGGGTGCGGATCGAGCCGCCCTCGGGCGAGTTTCGCTGGGCGCGGGCCGAGGATCTCGCGCTGCCGCCGGCCCTCGCCCCTGTCCCCGATCCCGCCGCGGTGACCGACGCCGCCGGCCTCGCGGCCGCGGGTGTGGCGGTCGACGCGATTCGCGACGCCGGAAGCGCCGTGACGCAGGCCGTGGCCGAGTTTGACGCCGCCGCGGAGACCGCCGCGCAGGAGCCTGCGAGCGGCATGACAAAACTCCTGTCGGGCTGGCTGCCCCGCGGCACCAACGTGTTCGACCGCTCCACGCCGGCGGCGCCGCCGCCCGCCGTGAGCGCGGGGGCCGCCGCCGCCTCGGGCGACGAACTCGCCGACATCGACCTCGCCCTGTCGCTTGCCGTGACTGGGCAGAGCGATTCGTGGAATCTCGCGCCGCTGCGGGAGCGGCTCCGGCTCGCGGCCACCCGGACCACCTCGCAGTCGGACCGCACGCGGGCCCAGGCCATCGACGCCCGGCTGGCGCGGTTTGAGTCGATCCAGGCCAAACAGCAGGGGCTCATGGTGGCGGCGGCCGAACAGCCCGAACCACTGCGGCTCGGTGGGATGTGGTCGAGCCTCTCAACGCTCGGGTCGCGGCCGGTGCGGCCCGGCGTGCTTCCCGGCGGCCAGCCGGCGGGCGGTCAGCCGACCTGGACCCCGCCCGACCAGATGGAAACGACCGGCCGCCTCGCCACCGTGATCTCGCGACGCCCAGACGCACCGCGGTGGGCTGTCGTGGACAACGTCAACAATGTGATCGCGTTCGTCACGCCTCAGCCGGGGGTCGACCTCGGGCCGCTCGTCGGCCAGCAGGTCTCGGTTCGCGGCGCTCGTGGCTACATGCCGGAGTACAAGCGGCCCTGTCTCGTCGCCTCGGAAGCTCGCGTCCGGATCGCGTCGGTGCCGGCACCTCTCGCGCGGCCCGACGGGACGCAGTAGCTCGTCACCGCTTCTGCAGGGCGTCGAGCTGGTCGGCAGTCATCCACCGAGCCGCCAGTTCAGCCTGCACCTGCTCAGTGCCGGGGCTGTGGGCCGGCGCTGTCGCAGCCTGTCGGCCGCTCGCGAGCGTGACGAGCGCCGACCGATCGGCCGGCGTGGACCGCGTCATGCGGTCGGCGATCCGCGACACCGCCGCCGGGTTGCGGGCGGCCGCCGCGGCAAACTGCGACATGAACAGGCTGATCTCGTGGAGGTTTGCCGCCGCGGAATGAACGATGATCGGCTGGAGCGAGCGGGTGACGATTTCCAGTCCCATCCCATCGACGTCGAGGAAGGCGTCGATCTGTACGCTCTGCCGCTGCCGGCCGGTTGCCGCATCCGCGTCGGTCGCATACCGCAAGACCAACAGGCAGGAACCGGTGAGCTGCTTGGGGGCGAGCGGACCGTCGTAGGCGCCGCGGCCGTGGAAGACGTAGAGGCCGCCGCGGTCTCCCCGCTCGTGATGGAGCAACTGCACGACCCCCACAGTGCCGTAGCCGTCGGAGAGCCGCCACTGTCCGGCTGCCATCGGGTCAAAGGTAAGCCGACTGATGCCGAGCACCCGCCAGACCTCGACGAGCGTCTCGGGCTTCGAGAGCACGAAGTCGAGCAGCGCGGCGTCGCAGGCGATGCTCGCCGTCGGCAGCCGTCGGTAGAGCGTGGTTTGCTCGATCGCCTGTTCGGCGAGCCGGCGTTCTGCTGCCGGCATGCGGCTGAACGGGATCGCCTCGATGGCCCGGCGCCGCGTGTCGCGGCTCGACGACCCAGACTCCGCCATGGCGCCGATGACGCCGCGAGTCAGGCTCGATTCCCCGGCGGCTCGTGCCACCTCGTGAAGCCAGGGCAGGCATGCCAGCCCCAGTAGAAACACCGCGTGACGGCGCATGAACTCAGTCCCCCCTTGCACTGCCCTCCCACGACACCGCGAACGGTGCCGCCTGCGGAAGGTATTCGGCCTGCGGCATGGGGTTGGGCCAGAGATTTCGCCGGGATGCGGTCGCGAGCCGCCGCGGCCTTGTGTGCCTTGCCCCGCCTGTGGCGATGACCGTCGACCACGCTTCCGCACCTTACCCGCTCCGCCGGCACGCGGGCTCGTAGCGTCTTCATTGACCCGGCTCTGCCCGCCCCGTACCGTCGAGGGGGATGAGTCGATGTTGGGCGATCACCCCGGAGGCGGTGTCATGCAGCGGCGGCAGCGAATGAATCGGCGGCGGACCAGATCCCGGCAGGCTCCGCGGGTTATCGAGCGGCTCGAGACCCGGCACGCGTTGGCGGTGAGCTTCGCGGCAGGTGCGTGGACGATCGTGGGTGACGCGAACGCGGCGCTGCCCGACGACACGATCGTCATCGAGCCGAATCCAGCGAATGCCCGCCAGCTGCGGGCGACCGTGAACGGTGCTGTGATCGATGTCCGCTCGGCGGCTCGGGTGAAGTCGATCCACGTCGTTGCCGGCTTTGGCGACGACTCGATCGCGGTGAACGTGCCCGGCAACGAGCGCATCACCACGCGGCTTGAAGGAGGATTCGGCAACGACGTGATCACCGGCGGCGACGGAGCGGATGCGATCTTCGGCGGCCCGGGCCGCGACACGCTCAACGGTCGGGGGGGCAACGACGAGATCCGCGGCAACGGCGGCGTCGACTCGCTCGTGGGCAGCGGCGGCGACGACGCGCTCTTCGGTGGTGCCGGCGTCGACTCCGTCCGCGCCGGCGCGGGCAGAAACACACTCGACGGTGGCCTGGCCATCGACGCGATGTATGGCACCGCCGGCATCGATACCGCGCGGCTCGACGAGGGCGAGCAACTCGTCAGCAACGAGGTCACCAACCCCTTGGCACCCGTGGGAGACATCGCCCGGCTGAAGTCGTGGGCGATCGAGGCAGCGGTGGCGCGCTATCGCGACATGTTTGGCAGTCCGGTGTGGCCCTGGTGGGGTGGGCCGATCGTGATGTTCGACGGCAGCGTCGCCCCTGTGTCCACCGCCACCACGAGCGGCCCGTCTGCGCGAGATTATTCACAGACGCCGACGCAGGTCGCGGGCGTTGATGAGGGCGATCGCGTGAAGACCGATGGGTCGCACCTATTCGCGATCGCCGGCGACGGCATCGACGTCCTCGACGTGGCGACGCCGGAGCAGCTCGGCGTGATCTCGCATCTCGCCCTGCCGGGCGACGAGCGGCAGTTGTTTGTATCGGGCACGCGCTTGACCGTGATCTCGCAGGAGTGGGGCCAGTCCGACGTCGCCATCGGCACCGGTACCATGATGCCGATCCACTCGCCGACCCGCTGGCAGGTCGTGGTGACCGTGGTGGACGTGGCAGCTCCCGCGTCGCCGGTGATCGTGGAGACCACGCGGCTCGACGGCTGGCTGGTTGACGCCCGGGCGATCAGCGACCGCGTGATGGTCGTGACGCAGGGCTCGATCGACCTGCCGGCGCCGGGGGTCGTGACGGATCCGGCGATGCCCGGGCCACTGACGCCCGTGCCCGTGCTTGCCTCGAGGGTGGTGAGCCCGTCATGCGTGATCGGCCCGATTCTTCCGGGTGAAGGAACGCTCACCCGTTACGAGGATGAGGCGTCGTATCGCGACCGTCTGGAGAAGGCCTGGGACAACACACCGCTGCCGGGCTACCAGGTCGTCGATGCGGCCGGCGGCGAATCGTCGGGCACGCTGGTCGATCCGGCCCACACGTCGCTGCCTGTCGACGGCGGTGACACAAGCCTGCTGTCGGTGGTGTCGTTCACCGTGGGCGATGCCGTCGCCGGACCCGACGCCACCACCACGGCGGGCGGCGTGGGCGGCCAAATCTTCGCCTCGACGTCGGGGCTCTACGTGGTCGACACGCATGTGGGCTCATGGTGGGATGACGCCGATACCGGCACGACGACGAACCTCTACAAGTTTGATATCACCGCTGTCGATGCGCCGCTGGTGGCGATGGGATCAGTCGCAGGCATGACGCTCGACCAGTTCTCGCTCGACGAGCACGACGGCCTGCTGCGGATCGCCACGACCGACGGCTTCGGTGCCGGGGCGTCGAACGCCGTCACCGTGCTGGCCGCGGCCGCGGGGCGACTCGAAGCGGTGGGGAGCGTCTCGGGCCTCGCCCGCGGGGAGCGGATTTACTCCGTGCGATTCGCCGGCGATCGCGGCTATGTGAGCACGTTCCGGCAGATCGACCCGCTGTTCGTGATCGACCTCTCCACGCCAACCGCGCCGCGGGTGACCGGCGAGCTGAAGGTGCCGGGATACTCCACGCACCTCATGCCGCTCGATGACTCGCACCTCCTCGGCGTCGGTCGCGACGTCGATCCGGTCACGGGCCGCGACGCCGGCCTGCAACTCTCCATCTTCGACGTGGGCGATCCCGTGGCGCCGAAGCGTTCGGCGACCTACACGTTTGTCGGTGGCGACTGGGGTTCGTGGTCTCCCGCCTCGTGGGACCACCATGCGCTCGGCTGGTTCGCTGCGCAGGGAGTCCTGGCGCTGCCGGTCCAGGAGACAGGCTGGATGACCGACCTCGTGGTGTTCCACATCGACACGGGCTCTCCCGATGCGTTCACGCGGCTCGGCACGATCGAGCATACCGACTCGATCGATCGCAGCGTGCGGATCGGCGATGTGCTCTATGCCGTGTCGCCAGGACAGGTCACGGCTCACCCGCTCACCGATCCGGCCGTGCTCCTCGCGGCCGCCGACCTCTCCGCGGGTACCGCGGGGCCGATCGTCATCGATCCGATTGCCGTGGATCCGATTGCCGTGGATCCGATCTTCGTCGCGTTTTGAGCCGGCGCGCGAAACCCGCGCTCGGCGAAAACGGTGACTGGCACCGTTTTCGCTGGGGATTTCGCAGCAGGAACGGGGTTTGCCCGTCGCCGTAGGTCCCCTATGATCCCGCCCCGGTCCGGCGACTGTCTGCCCGAGGACCGCGCCAGGACAGCCCACGATGCGCCAGAAGCGAGACGAATACCAAGACGCCGACCATCGCGGCGGTGACAGGTCTGGCCATAGGCCAGGCCTGCTCGGTAGGTCGCTCGTTGCCTGGACTCGCGTCTGCCTGCGGCACCCCTTTGCCGTGCTGGCCCTGGCCGTGCTCTCCGCGGTCGCCAGCGGATACTGGTCGGCCCAGCACCTGGGCTACAAGGTGAGCCGCTCCGATCTCGTCGATCCGGAGAGCGAATACAACAA
>JBAXOU010000080.1:0-13060 GCA_037133115.1 Planctomycetota bacterium
TGGTCTGGTACTACCTAATCGGCCTCGCCAGCCTCAAAGAACTCGAGGCCTTCATCAAAACACGAAAGTAGCCCGCGCCGGCGCAGCCACGGCCTCATCGGCACGCGGGTTTCGCTGCTGCGCGGTTGAGGCGAGAACTCAGCGAGGGGCTGCCCATGCCCTCGAGCGGGCTATGGGAGCAAGCGCAGCCAGGATGGCGAAGCGCAGCGGACATGCAGTGAGTCGAGGCCTGGAGGGCCGAGACGAACGTCCAGCGAGAGGGCGTGGGTAGCCCCGAGCCGCCGCGGGATACTTGTGCAGGTTGCCAACCTGCACCTACGTGGGCAGCCCAAAGCCAGGCCAGATGTGGGGAGACCCGCCCTGCAACTGCCGTGCCGAACAGGATTGCCCTCCAGGCCTCGGCTCTCTGCGTGTCCGCTGCGCTTCGCCATCCATGGCTGCGCTTGCTCCCACAGCCCGGCTCCAGGGCACGGGCAGCCCCTCGCTCGATCCGGTTTCAGGAAGGCCCAATCGCGTGAGCGATGGGGCAATACCGGCGATGGGGCGACGCTCCTATGCGATTCAGGAAGAGCACGTCGCCTGACGGCTGCGGACACGGTCTTAGAAAGGAGTGACGTTTACGGTTGCAGCGCGAAGGACCGCCAGACGGAACTCGTCACGCGCCGCCCTGACGGTGTCGTCGGTGAGACGGTCGTTACCATGGCCGCCAGCGTGTCGTCGTTGAGGATCGTGCCCACGGCGGTCGAAACGCCGATGGTGGCGTTGGCCGGACTGAAGAGTTCGACTGCGACGGTTTCGTCAGGCTCGACGACCATGTCGCCGAAGACACCCACGCTCATCATGGCCGTCCGTTGTCCAATCCGAAACGTGAGCAGCCCCGTCGACTCTTGGTAATCGGAGCCGGCCGTCGCGGTGCCGGCGAGCGTGCGGTATCGGACTGTTACGGGAACTCGTGCCGGGGTAGTGAGCGACACGAGGAAGTTGAGCGACTTCGTGCCGCTGTTGCCCTCAGCGAGCGCTGCGCCGACGATCGACACCGCCGGAATCGCCGGCCCACCCGGGTCCGTCACCGTGACCACGGTGGAAGCGGTCGCGCTCGTCGTGCCAGCCGGATCAGAGGCCACCGCGTAGTAGGTCGCGGAGCCGGCCGCGAGCCCCGTGGTGGTCGTGGCCAGCGACCAGGAGGCCCCGCTTCTCACACCCTCGCCGGCGACCGCGTCGCTGCCGGCTTGCAGGCCAGCCGTTCCGTTCGTTTCCCGGTAAAACGTCACGCCGCTGATCGAACCACCAGTCTCGGTGACGTTCGATGCGGTGAGTGTGACGGTGCTGCCCGCCGTGACCGAGGCGGGACTGGCGACCAGGGCTCCGATGGTCGGCTTTGGCGGGTTCGTGACCGTGAGCACCGCCGCAACCGCGGCGCTCGTCGTGTTGGATGCGTCGTTCGCCACGGCGTAGTAGGTGTACGCGCCCGACGCGAGGCTTCCGGTCGTCGTCGTGAGCGTCCAGGTGGTACCGCTCTGCGTGCCGGAGCCGACCAGGGTATCCGTGGCGGTTTGGAACCCGGCCGTGCCATTGGTTTCGCGGTAGAACTTCACCGCCGCGACGGTGCCGCCCGTCTCGGTCACGCTTGACGCAGTGAGCGTGAAGGTGCCGCCGACCACCACGCTCGTGGGGTTCACGGTGAGCGTCCCGACAGAGGGCACGGGGGTGCTGCCAGGCTTCCAGAGCAGCTGAAACGTCGAGTAGTGGTTTCCCGTGAAGTAGATGGTCCCATCCGTGTTGAGCACCACGCGCATCGGCCCCGGAAACGTGACGCTCGAGAACGAATGGTCAGTGCCGGTCTTCGGATCGACGACGAACTCGAACCACGTGCCCGACTTCGGCGACAGGGCGCCGTTGTTATTGCCGTAGACCGCCCCGTCGTTCGAATCGAGCGACTTGCCACCGGCGCGAATGCGGGTGATGGTGTTACCGACGTCGATCGCCCCGGTGTAGATCGTGGTGCCAAAGTCGACGATCGACACGTTCGGGATCGCGCCGACACCCGTCGTCGGCACTTTGGCGATCGCCACGGCGATGGAACTCCCATTGGAGGTGAACCGCGGTGCGACAAGTCTGGTCGCGTCGTCGTTGAGGATCGTGCCTATCGTGGAGACGCCGGTCCCCAGCGAGCACCCCACCGGGTTTGACAGCGTCAGGGTGAACGTCTCGTCGGCTTCCGGCGTGAGATCACCCATGGTCATGACCACAATCGTCGCGGTCCGCTGTCCGTTGCGGAACGTCACGGTACCGCTGGCGGCGAGGTAGTCGCTCCCCGCGGTCGCCGTGCCGTCGGACGTCACATAGGCCACGCTGACGGCCGATTTCGCGGCGGTCGACAGCGATACCACGAACGTCAGTGCCTTCGTGCCGTAGTTGCCCTCCGTCACGCTCGCCGCAGCGAGCGTCACCGTGGGCACGGTGGCGACCGGCGCGGTGACCGTCAGCACGGCTGTCGATGCAGCCGTAGACACGTTCGAGGCATCGGTTGCGACGGCGTAAAATGTGTACGACCCGGTGGCCAGCCCAAGGGAGGAAAGCGTGAGCGTCCACGTGGTCCCGCTCCGCGTTCCGGTGCCGACGAGGGTGTCGCTGCCGGCCTGCAGGCCGACCGAACTGTTGCTTTCGCGGTAGAAGTTCACCGACGAGATCGTGCCGCCGGTCTCCATGACGTTGCTTGCGGTAAGCGTGAAATTCGTACCCGTTACCACCGACGTGGGGCTGGCCGTGAACGAGCCGATCGATGGGGTCGGTGTTGGGATCACAAATCCGGCGAGGTCGGCTGCGAGTTTTGGGCCGATGGGTGAGCCCATCCCCGTCACCATGTCGTAGCCCACCGCCGTCGCATAGCCGTTATTTCCAGACGTGATGTCGTGGAAGTCGGCCGCCGGGAGCGTGTAGAGCTTGGGCAGAAACTCGGTCCGGCCGTCCATGCTGGCCAGACTGTTGACACCGCGGCCCTGATTGAACACCGCCATCATTCCGGCCCACATCGGTGACGAAAGACTCGTGCCCCCGACCACGTCCCACGGTGCAGACGCCGAGTAGTCGTAGGAACTGCAGATCGAGGCGCCGGTGTTCGGATCGGCGTCGGCGGCGATGTCGGGGATCGTTCGCTTCGGGCTCGTCGACCCGCTCATGCTCGTGGGCACCATGCCCTTCTGGTAACTCGGCTGCACGGCATACTTGCTGGTGGCGCCACCGGAACCGCCGCTCGACATGCTGCTCGTGCCGTTGCCCCAGCCGGTCTCGCTCGACCAGACGTTGTTGGTACCAGTCTTGAGGTTGGTGCCGCCGACGGCGACGACGTTGGGCGAAATCGCCGGGTAGCCTCCGATCACGGTCGACGTGCCGGCGCTCGCGTACTTGCCATTGTCACCGCTCGAGGCGAAGAACGTCACGCCCGAATGGCCCGCCGGCGACGTGAAGTGGTAGTCGTTGGCGGAGTCGGTCGAGGTCTCATCGCCTCCCCAACTCATCGACACGGCAGTGACACCCGGCCAGTTGCGGGCCGTGTCGACCGCCGTGTAGAGATCGGCGTCGTTCGCCGAGTTGGCCTCGACGAGAAGGATCGTCGCCTTCGGGGCCATGGCGTGGGCCCACTCGCAGTCCATGGCGGTTTCCACGCCCCAGCCGCCCTTCGCATCCGCGGCGGGGAGGCCCGTCGTCTGCCCGGTCTGGTTCACCTTGATGAGGGTGCACGAAGGCAGGCCCATCTTGGTGTTGAACGTGTTCATGTCGGTCGTCATCGTCGGCCAGTCGTAGGCATCGACGATCGCGATCGTCTGCCCAGAACCGTCGCCGGTGACGGTGCCGAACGTGACCGCGTCCATCCCATAGGCCGTCCGCATGGCGGCTGCCATGAAGCCCGTGGGCCCCGACGTGGCGGCAGGGGTCATCGCACCGCTCCCCGGATGCGGATGCGAGAACATCGGCACCATGACCGCGAGCACGGCCCGCCCCTCCAGCACCTCGAGCCGAAGGTCGGTCGTCGGCTGCCGCCTGCGCGGCCGGTTGGCCGCGCTGCGACCCGCCCGCCCGGACCTCGCCCGCCGCCAACCAGACAGTAATCCCATCACTGACTCACCTCCGAGCTTCGGCCAGCCCATTCGCGGATACTTGCCACCAGGACGCCATTCTAGTGACGCATGCGGAATTTTCGACGATTCGGCCGCTGGCCCGGTAGCACAGGTTTTCAACCTGTGTGGCTTCCGTAGCACAGGTTGGCAACCTGTGCCGGATGTGCCGCAGGTTGAAAACCTGCGCTACGCATGCGGGTCACACATGTTCGTCGCGCGTCGAGTGCGTGGCGCCGTGAAAGCCGACCGGCCGTGAGGCCACGGGCGTCCCCTCACGCTGGGGGCGGCGTCTGGTGGTAGTTCGCCCCACGCCTCACGGCGTTGGGCTTATACAGACGGTCGCGCACATTCCGAAAATGAAATCCGGCCGAGGGGAGCGCGTCCCCTCGGCCGGTGTCGTTTCCGGTCGCTCGCGTCAGTCGCGGGCTCAGGCGGCGGCGACGGCGGGCCTCTTGAAGAAGCTGACGATCAGGGGCAGCAGGGCCCCGACGATCGCCGACAGGACGCCGGTGCCGGCGTAGTTGGCCTCGCCACCACCGAAGAGCCCGCCAAGAGCCGGGATCAGGCTGGGCAGCACCTGGCCGCCGAGGCCGCCGCCGATGAGGCCGAGCACCGTGTTGAGCATCGGGCCGAGGTTCCGGTTCTTCACGAGCGCGCCGACGATGTTGCCGCCAGCGCCACCGGCGATGAGGCTCACGATCCAGCTGATGAGTTGGGGAGTCATGGTTGTTCGACTTTCCTGAAAGAGGTCTCTGGTCTGCCGGGCCCTCCGTTGGCCTCGGCTGTCGAGAGATGAGTTGCCGCGTCGCTTTCGTGTGTCACACCCAAAACGGAGAAATACCACTCCCTATCCGGACCCGGTGACGGTGGTAGCGATGGGCACGGTTGCGCGGCCACGATCGTGCGCGATGGTTACGGGACCTTCCTGCGGGTAGAGTCGTTCGCACGCATGAGCACCGACATTTTTCCAGACGTTCCCCCGCCGCCGCGTCCGCTGCCCGCTCCGCTGGCCGACGAACCCGCCCGGTTCACCGCGCGGACGCTCGAGGGGCTCGAGTGGGTCATGGCCCGAGAACTCGAGGCGGTCGGGGCCCATGACTTGCGAGTCGGCCGGCGAACGATCGAGTTTTCGGCGCCGCCGGGGCATGAACGCGAGACGCTCTGCCGCGCGGTGCTCGAATCCCGGACGGCCATCCGGGTGCTCGAACCGCTCGGCCGCTTCACCGTCGATTCGCCCGATTCGCTCTACCGAGCGATGCAGGAGGTCGATTGGACCGAGCAACTCAAGGTCGCCGACTCACTCCGTGTGGACGCGGCGATCCACGACACCTTCCTCACGCACTCGCTCTACGCCGCGCAGATCGTCAAGGATGCCGTCGTCGATCAGCTGCGGACGCCGAGCGGCAAGCGGCCGAACGTGCAGCTGCGGGGGGCGACCCTGCGCATCGCCCTCCATCTCGTCGGCGGTGTGGCGACCGTGTTTCGCGACGCCGCCGGCCGCTCGCTCCACCAGCGGGGCTGGCGGATGGGCGAGGTCGAGGCGCCGCTCTCCGAAGTGCTGGCGGCGGGCATCCTCGCGACCGCCGGCTGGTGGCGGCCGGGAGAGGCGGGAGGCTCGACCACGGGCGAGCCCCTGCTTGATCCGATGTGCGGCTCGGGCACGCTCGTGATCGAAGGGGCCACCATCGCCGCGGGGATGGCACCAGGCCTCTGGCGGGCGCGCCGCAGGGCGCACGGCTTCTTCAAGTTTCGCGACCGTGACGAATCGCTGGTGACGAGACTCATCGCGCAGCTGGAGTCTCGGGTGCGGCCGCCGCCAACCGACTCGTTCTTCGCCAGCGACCTCGACCCGAAGGCCGTCGAGGCGGCGCGGGCATGTGCCGAGGCTGCGGGGGTGGCGGCAGCGGTTTCGATCGACACGCGACACTTCGAAGAGGTTCGGCCGCCGGAGCATCCGGGCCTGATCATCACCAATCCGCCGTATGGCGAGCGGCTCCCGCTGCCCCGAGCCGGTGCGCTCTTTCGCCGGCTGGGCGATTGGATGGTGCAGCGGTGCGGCGGCTGGCGGGCGGCGATCCTCGCCGCTGACACGCCGGCGATGACGCAACTCGGCCTCCGCCCAAGCCACCGCATCCCGCTCATGAACGGCCCGATCCCGTGTAGGCTCCTCGAACTCACCATCCGTGAAAGAGCGGGCTCACCACCACCACCACCATCACCACCATCTCTTCCTCCCCCTCCATCCCAGGTCGAAGGCCGGGGCGAGTCTTCAGTTACCGGCTCACTCGGCGCAGCCGCCGCCAGCCGGGATCGGTGCGAGGATGCCGAGCCTTGGAGATTTCGCCCTGAGGAGGTGCGCAGTGGCGAGTCGGGTGGTGGCGAAAGATCCGGGCAAGGCAACTCGTACCGTCCCGGCGCCGACGGCGCGAACGATGAAGCGTCCAACGCACCCCGCCCCGGCCGGCCGCGCGCGCGCACGACTGCCGACCAGATTGGCGACTTCCGCCGCCGGCTTGCCAAGCGGTTCAAGCACCTTGCGAAGTGGGCGCGCCGCCAGGGGATCGAGGCGTTTCGCGTCTACGACCGAGATATCCCCGAGATCCCGCTGGCGATCGACTGGTACGCCGGCTGGCTGCACGCGGCGGAGTATGACCGCCCGCACGAGCGGACCGAGATCGAGCACGAGGTCTGGCTCGACCGGATGATCGAGGCGGCTGCGGCCGAACTCGGTGTGCCCCCCGACCACACGTTTCTCAAGGCGCGGCGACGGCAACGGGCAGGGGAGCAGTACGAGAAGCTGGCCGAGCGGAAGGCGATGGTCACGGTGCACGAAGGGGGCCTCGCCTTCGACTGCAACCTCTCCGACTACGTCGATACAGGACTGTTCCTCGACCACCGGATCACCAGGTCGCTGGTCCGCGACGAGGCGGCAGGAAAGCGGTTTCTCAACCTCTTCTGCTACACCGGGAGCTTTTCGGTCTACGCCGCCGCCGGGGGTGCGGCCGAGACCACGAGCGTCGATCTCTCCAACACCTACCTCGATTGGACGCGGACCAATCTCGCGCACAACGGCTTCAAGGATGCGGGCCGCCATCGCACCGTGCGGGACGAGGCCCGAGCGTTCCTCGAGCACCGGGCCCGCCGCGGCGAGCCGCCGTTCGACCTCGTCGTCGTCGATCCGCCGACGTACTCCAGGTCGGCAAAGAGCGAGACACCCTGGGACATCGAGCGGGACCATGCGGACCTGCTCGAACTCGTGGGCCGGAACCTTGTGCCGGGTGGCGTGGTCTATTTCTCCACCAACTTCCGCCGTTTTCACCTCGCCGCCGACCGGCTCGAGTCGCGGTTCACGATCCGCGAGGTCACCGCGCGGACGATTCCGGAGGATTTCCGAAACGAGCGGATCCACCGCTGCTGGCGACTGGTGGCGAAGAGCCCGGTTTGACGCGGGTTTGCCGGGGTTCCTACATTCACGCCCATGAAAGCACGGACGTGGGCCGCGTGGCTGGTCGTGGGCATGGCCATTGCGGCTGGATGCCGGCCGGCCGATCCGACCCTGGTGAAGATCGTGTCGAGCCTGCCGCGAACCGGCAGTGCCAAGCAGCAGTCCGACACGATCGTTCGCGGCATCCGCATGGCGATCGAGGAGGCCGGCGGCCAGGTCGGCCCCTTCCGGGTTGAGTACCTGGACCTCGACGATTCCACCGCCGCCGCCGGCCAGTGGACGAGCGAAGCCGAGGCCGCCAATGCCCGCCGGGCGCTCCAGGATCCCGACGTGATGGCCTACATCGGCACGTTCAACTCCGGCGCGGCAAAGGTGTCGATGCCGATCCTCAACCTCGGCGACCTGCTGATGGTGTCGCCCGCCAACACGGCGGTGGGGCTGACGAAGCCCGGCCTCGGGGCGCCGGGTGAGCCGGAGGTTTACCGGCCGACGGGCCGCTTCAACTACACGCGAGTGGTGCCCGCCGACGACCTGCAGGGGCCGCTCTCGGCGGACTGGGCGAAGAAGCGGGGCGTGAAAACGGTCTATATCCTCGACGACAACGAGGTCTACGGAAAGGGCATCGCGGACCTCTTCGACGAGCGGTGCCGAGAGCTTGGGATCGAGGTGCTCGGCCATGATTCGATCGACGCGAAGGCGCAGGAGTTCAAATCGCTGATGGCGAGCGTCAAGGCGGCGGCGCCCGACCTCGTCTACTTCGGCGGCACGACCCAGACCAAGGGAGGCCAACTTGCCAAAGACATGGCGAGCGCCGGAATCGCCGCGATCCTCATGGTGCCCGACGGTTGCCGCGAGCAGGTGTTTATCGACTCAGCCGGCGCGGCCAATCTCGAGGGCCGCTGCTTCGTGACGTTTGGCGGTCTGCCACCGGAGAAACTCACCGGCAAGGGGCAGGCCTTCGTGGAACGCTACCGGAAGAAGTACGGCGAACTGCCGGAGGCGTACGCCGTGTATGGCTACGAGGCCACCTGCGTGGCGCTGCAGGCGATCCGCGAGGTGGGGGCCAAGGAACGTCGGGCGATCACCGATCGGGCCCTCGCCATCCGCGACTTCGACGGCGCGCTGGGCCGCTGGGGCTTCGACGCCAACGGTGACACGACGATGCAGACGCTGACCGTGAGCGTGGTCAAACACGGAACGTTTGAGTTCGAGGAAATCCTCGACGCCTCCGAGGAGGCTGCCGCGCCCTGACGTGGCCTGCGACGCATGGTCTTTTTCCTCCAGCAGTGCCTGATCGGGTTGACCAACGGGGCGCTCGTGGCCATGGTGGCCCTCGGCTACACGATGGTGTACGGCATCATCCGGCTGATCAACTTCGCCCATGGCGACCTGATCATGCTCGGGGCCTGCCTGGCGCTCACCATTGTTTCGGTTCTCGGCATGGCGGCCTGGGCCGGCGCTGCGACCTGGTTGGGAGTGGCCCTGCTGGTCGTGCTCTGCGGCCTCTTCTGTGGCGGCCTCAATGTGGCGGTCGATCGGGTCGTCTACCGGCCGCTCCGCAACGCGCCGAAGCTCGCGCCGCTGGTCTCGGCGATCGGCGTGTCGTTCATCTTCATGAATGTCGGTCTGTTCTGGCTGGGGCCTGCCGACCGTTCGTTTCCGGAACTGCTGCCCGCGACGAACCTGCTCGCCGGCGAGGGGTTGCAGTTCACCGCCAAAGATCTGCTGGTGATCGTGGTGGTGGTGCCGCTGATGATCGCCCTCTCGGTGCTCGTGAAGACGACCCGGCTCGGGAAGGCGATGCGGGCGGTCTCGCAGGACCCGACTGCCGCGGCCCTCGTCGGTATCGACGTCGATCGCGTGATCGCCGCGACCTTCTTCGTGGGAGGCTTTCTCGGCGGGGCGGCCAGCGTCATCTACGGCCTGTACATCAACACCATCGGCTTCCAGATGGGCTTCCAAAACGGCCTCTACGCCTTCACGGCGGCAGTGCTTGGCGGGATCGGCAGCATTCCCGGAGCCGTCGTGGGCGGCCTCGTGATCGGTCTCGTTCGCGCCCTCTCAAGCGCCTACGTCGGCGAACGGTGGGCCGGCGCGATCGTGTTCGCGATCTTGATCGTGATCCTCGTCTTCCGCCCTGAAGGCCTGCTCGGTCGGGGCACGAAGGAGAAGGTATGAACCCATCGCCCACAGCCACCGGCCCATCTGACGCGCCGGGTACGGGCACCGTGAGGGACCGCATGCTCGGCTTCGTCCGCGAGCGGTGGGACTTCGTCGCCCTGGTCGCGCTCGCGGTCGCGCCGCTGGTGGTGCCGGCGCTAGGCGGTGCGCTCGGCGGTCAGGTGACGATGCTGTTCATCTACTGCATCCTAGCGCTCGGGCTCAATGTGATGGTTGGCTACACGGGGCTCGTACACCTCGGGATCGCCGCGTTCTTCGGCATCGGCGCCTACCTGTTCGCGATCCTCACGGTGCCGATGTATCCGTTTCAGATGCGCTTTGTCACCGCGGCGGCGGTGAGCGCGCTGGCGACGGCAGGTGTCGGCCTGGCGCTCGGCGCGCCCACGCTGCGTCTGCGGGGCGACTACCTCGCGATCGTCACGCTCGGGTTTGGCGAGGTGGTGAAGGTGACGCTCCGCAACCTCGAGCAGATCACCGGCGGCATGAAGGGGCTCAATCCCGTGCCGCCCCCGGGTGCCGGCTTGAAGATCGGCGGCACCGACCTCGGCATGGCGTTCGCGATCGACCCCAGGTGGTTTTACTACCTCGCCCTGCTCACGCTCGCCGGCGTGGTCGTGGCGATGCGACGGCTGGAGAACTCGCGGCTGGGCCGGGCCTGGGTGGCTGTCCGCGAGGACGAACTCGCCGCCGAGGCGATGGGCGTGTCGGCCACGCGCGTGAAGCTCTCGGCCTTTGCGATGTCGTCGGCGGTGGCGGGGCTTGCCGGCTGCCTGTATGCGGCGAGCCTGTCCACGACGGCTGACCCCAACGCCTACGACTTCAACCGCTCGATCATGGTGCTCTGCGCGGTGATTCTCGGCGGCCTCGGCAGCATCCCCGGCACACTCCTCGGCGTGGCGCTGCTCGTGGGCTTCGACACCGTGCTTGCCCCCTGGGCCGACTCGGCGATCCAACAGTGGAACATCAACCCCTCGGGATCGAGCCTGCTCTCCTTCAGCGGTTGGCGGCTGGCCATTTTCGGTCTGGCGCTGATCCTGGTGATGCGGTATCGGCCCGAGGGGCTCGTGCCCTCGCGGCGGCTGGCCGCCGAACTCCACGAGGCCCATTGATGAACGCCACCGCGGGAATCCCATCCGGCGGCGAGTCGCGGCCGATGCCGCCGCAGCCGCTGCTCGACGTCGACCGACTGACGGTGCGGTTTGGCGGGCTCGTAGCCGTGTCGGACCTCGATCTCGAGGTCCCAGAGGGAACGGTGGTGTCGCTGATCGGGCCCAACGGGGCCGGGAAGACGACCGCCTTCAACTGCATCAGTGGGATCTACTCGCCAACCTCCGGCACGGTGCGGTTCCACGGCCGTCGGCTGGAGCGAGCATTCACTCCGCGGGTGTTCTGGTCGGCCGTTGGGCTCGGTCTGCTCACGGGATTGCTCTTCGCGCTGGCTGCGGTCGACGTCGATCGGCTCTGGATGGCGGTGGTGAAGCGGGGGATGATCACCCGCGAACCGTTCACCATGACGGGCGTGATGGACCGGATGCGCGGCTACTTCCGTGCGGAGCTCGCGATCGATCAGATGGCAGGCAAGTGGCGGGTCGTGAGCGCCGACGGGAGCGATGTGCTGGCGATCAAGCGGGATCTCGAGGAGGCTCGCGCAGTTCGGAATGAGCTCCAGGCGGCGGTCACCGCGCGGCGGGCGGGACCGGGTACGGTGCCCGACACCACCGACAATGAACGAACTGGCGCGGCGGCAGCGGCCGCGCCGATTCCGATCAAGGCAGAGGTGCTCGACCGCCTTGCAGCCGGCAAGTCGCGGATTCGCTGGCGGGGCATCCTCGGGTTCCTGTTTGGGGGACTCCTCGGCCTGGCCGGCACGCTCGCGGTCTGGCGGCGTGGCCGCCGGTCGCCGCACGTGGTGGCTCGATCCGGGGTGTCCCGGACGTTTCAGAACATCCGCCTGTTCTCCAACATGACGGTGCTCGAGAACGTGCTCATCGGGCTCGACCGCACGATTCCCGGCGGGGTGCCGGCGATGCTCGTCCGCACGCCCGGAAACCGTCGGGCTGAGGCGGATGCCCGGGCGACAGCCCTGCGAGAGCTCGAGTTCGTGGGCCTCGCGTCCGACGCCAACCGGATCGCCGGCCAACTGCCCTACGGCGACCAGCGACGGCTGGAGATCGCCCGGGCGCTCGCCACCGGGGCCGAACTCCTGCTCCTCGACGAGCCGGCAGCCGGTATGAATCCCGCGGAGACGTCCGACCTCGCGACGCTCGTGGAGCGGATCCGGGCCCGGGGCGTGACGGTCTTGCTCATCGAGCACCACATGAACGTCGTCATGCGGGTGAGCGACAAGGTGGCGGTGCTCGATCACGGCGTGAAGATCGCGGAGGGGACGCCCGCCGAAGTGCGGCGGGACGAGAAGGTGATCGAGGCTTACCTTGGCGGGGAGGCGTGAGGCGCATGCCGCTGCTTGAAGTCCGCGATCTCGAAGCTGGCTACGGTCCGATTCGGGCGCTCGACCGCGTGTCGCTCGATGTGGAAGACGGCGAGTTGGTGGCGCTGATCGGTGCCAACGGCGCCGGCAAGACGACGCTGCTGATGGCGATCTCGGGCGTGGTGCCGCCCCGGAGCGGTTCAATCCGCTTTGCTGGTTCTCCGCTCGCGGCCGCAAAGCCTCATGAGGTCATGCGGCTCGGGATCGGCCACGCTCCGGAAGGCCGCCGCATCTTTCCGCGACTCACCGTCCGCGAGAACCTGGAGCTCGGCGGTTTCACTCAGACCGACCGGGCCAAACTCTATCGTGACATCGACGAGGCCTGCGGCCTGTTTCCCGTGCTTGGCGAGCGCATGGACCAGCTCGGCGGCACCCTCTCAGGTGGCGAGCAGCAGATGCTGGCGATCGCCCGGGCGCTGGTGGGCCACCCGCGGCTCTTGCTCCTCGATGAGCCGTCGCTCGGACTGGCGCCCTTGATCGTGGCGAAGGTATTCGAAGTGATCGCCTCGCTCTCCACCCGTGGCATCAGTGTGCTGCTCGTCGAGCAAAATGCCCGCGCCGCCCTCAAGCTCGCCCACCGCGGATACGTGCTCGAGACCGGCCGAATCACACTCACCGGCAGCGGCGCCGAACTGGCCGCCGACCGTCGCGTCCGCGACGCGTATCTCGGCGAGGGGTGACGGCAGCGTCTTCTCCCACGTAGGTGCAGGTTGGCAACCTGCACAGGAGTCACGCGTGGGCTCGTGACTGCCTCTTTTCGTAGCACAGGTTTTCAACCTGTGTGTCTTCCCGGTTCGCATGGGGCTCGCGGCATCATCGCTTGCAGGT